>PKYZ01000794.1 GCA_003132865.1 Bryobacterales bacterium | reverse complement strand
TCGAATAACCGCCGCGTTCGATTTCCAGTTCTTCCACGTTCTTGGGATTGATCAGCGACGCCACGTTGGCGGCGATGTTGGTGTTGACCACCGGTATGCCGTCGAAGAACCAGTTCACCTGATGACCGCCGCGCATATGAAGCATGTCGTGCACCATGTAAGCTCCCGGCGTGAAATTGGTGATCATGGCCAGGCTGTTGGTTCGATCGGCGCCGGCAGTTTGGGCGATCTCCGCGGGCGCAACCAGGGTTTGCACCGTGGACGTTTGAGTTCTGAGTTTGCCGGCCGCGCCTGCGACTTCAATCGTCTCACTAAGCTGCGCGATTTCCAGTTGCAGGTGGACGACGGGGGATTTGCCGGCGGTGACGGTAAGCGTCTGCTGCAGAGGCTGAAAGCCCTGCGCCGATACGGTCACTTGATAACTTCCTTCCGGGATGTTATCGAGTCGAAACTCGCCGTTTGCGTCCGATTTCAGGGTCTGGCCGTGGATTACTAACTCAGCGCCTGGAATGGGACGGTGCTGCGGATCGTGGACGATACCTTGCAGAGTGCCCGTGGCGGCAGCGCACGCGGGCAGACAAGACACGAGTAGTAACGTTATAACTGCCTTCATTGTTCTCCCCTCGAAGTGCCACAACCTGACTATGAGAGGAGAGTGGGAGGTCCGCGCTTGTGATGCGCGCGGTTGAGCGAAATGCGATAGCCCGCTTCTGCGTGCGCCGGAACGGTCGGCTGGCTGAGGAGCGAGGCGCACACCGGGTGACACGCCGCCAGCAGCGCGGCTCCGGGCTGTGGAAGCACCGCGCCGCCGCTAGGAAAGAACGGACACTTGGCGCGTAGCGCATCGACTGCCGCACCGGACGACGGCGTTTCCGCCATATCCCGATCCGTCATGCCGCAATGATGCTTGCCATCGCGGCGGCAGCAGGCGGGCAGGTTCGATTCGGCGTCGACAAACAGCGCCGGGCCAATCAGCGAGAAGCTGAATACGAACACCAGCAGGATGGCCGGGACGCGCCGCATGATTACCATGCTACTATAATCGCCGCATGCCATTTGTGCTATCCCTCGACGAAGGCACCACCAGCGCCCGCGCCGCGCTCTATGACGAACGAGGGCGCACCGTCGCCATGGAGTCCGCGCCGGTCGATTGCCGCTATCCGCGGGCGGGCTGGGTGGAGCAGGATGCCGATGAGATCTGGAACGCGCAGCTCTATGCCGCGCGCCTGCTGCTGGATCGCGCCGGCGTGCCGGCCTCGGAGATCGTTGCGGCGGGGATCACCAATCAGCGCGAGACCACCGTGGTTTGGGAGCGCGCGACCGGGCGTCCGGTGGCGCCGGCCATCGTCTGGCAATGCCGCCGCACCGCGCCCTATTGCGCGGAGTTGGCGCAAAGCTCAGCCGCGGCCGATATCACGCGCCGCACGGGCCTGGTCATCGATGCTTACTTCTCCGGCAGCAAGATCCGCTGGATACTCGAAAACGTGCCCGGCGCCAGGCAAATGGCGCGCGCGGGCGACCTGCTATTCGGCAACGTGGACACGTGGCTGATCTGGAAACTGACCAATGGCACGGCGCACGTCACCGATGCCACCAACGCTTCGCGCACCATGCTCATGAACCTGGAGACGGGCGAATGGGACGACGAACTTCTGCGCATCCTGGACGTGCCGCGCGCCATGCTGCCGCGCATCGCGCCTTCGAGCGCCGTGGTGGGGTCGATTCACGCCGAGCACTTCGGCGCGGAGATACTCATTGCCGGCATCGCGGGCGATCAGCAGGCCGCCCTGGCGGGCCAAGCCTGCTTCCGCGCGGGACTCTCCAAGAACACGTATGGCACCGGCTGTTTCGCGCTGATGCACACGGGCGGCCACCTGCCGGTGTCGCGGCATCGCCTGCTGGGGACCCGCGCGGCTTCCACCAGCGGCGCGCCGCAGTTCGCCATTGAAGGCAGCGTATTCGTGGCGGGAGCGGCCGTGCAGTGGCTGCGCGACAAGTTGGGCCTGATCCAAACCGCGGCCGAATCCGAAGCGCTGGCCGCCTCCGCGCCCGATACAGGCGGCGTCTACCTGGTGCCCGCATTTGTGGGCTTGGGCGCTCCGTATTGGGACGCCGGCGCACGCGGCATCCTCTGCGGCCTCACGCGCTCTAGCGACCGCACGCATATCGTGCGCGCCACGCTGGAAAGCATTGCCTACCAGACGCGCGATCTTATCGACGCCATGCAGGCGGATGCCGGAGAGCGTATCTCCGAGTTGCGCGTGGATGGCGGCGCAGCCGCGAACAACTTCCTGATGCAGTTCCAGGCCGACGTTCTCGGTTGCCCCATTGTGCGGCCCGCCGACATCGAGACTACCGCTCTGGGAGCCGCGTATCTGGCCGGCCTGGCCACAGGCTTCTGGAAGAGCGTGGCCGAAGTCGAGAACTTCTGGCGCGCCGAGCGGCGATTCGAGCCGGCCATGGACGAGGCTACTCGCGACCGCCTGTTCTCCGGCTGGCAGGACGCGGTGGCCCGCTGCCGGGGAGTTAGGCAGTAAGGTGCGATAATCGGATGTTAGTAACATGAAACGGAAATCGATTGCAGCCGTGCTTTGGCCGGCGTTGGCGTTGGCGTCGTCGTTGCCGGCGCAGACCGCGCAAACTGCTCTGTTTCGCGCGGTGATGCCTTCCAGCATGTCCTCTGCCAGCCGGGATTCGGGCGCCGCGGACGTTGTGCTCCACGTGGTTAAGGACGCGTCGGGCAATATCCTCTCCGGCTCGGTTGACTTCAACCTTGCGTATCAATTCCCCAACGACGAATCGGTGACTGGTCTGGGCATCGCTGACACCGGGGGCGGTACCACGTTCTTAGTGGCAACGAACATCACTGCCGCTTCGCCGGTGCTGGCCACTGCGGGCAACGGACGGATCTTCAGACAGGTCCAGGTGATGCCTGGCAATCAGGTGGGCCTTTCGGTTTTGAGCCTTCTGTTTGCGAATCCCAGTCAGTATTCGATCGGCGTAGTGACTGCGGACCAGCCAGCGGGCGCAATGAGCGGCCCGTTGCAAGCCGGCAGTTCCGCCTTCCTTATGGCGTTGTTGAATTCGAGCGCCGGCACGGGCGTGGCTACCGTGATAGNNCCGTGATAGTCTCTTACACCGGAACCGCGTCGGCGATTACATCAGGTGAAGTGACCACGCAGTTGACGTATCAATTTCCAGCGCAGGTGACCTTCTCCGATATGCGCGTTTACGCCGGCCAAGGCGAGAACGGGCAAATCGCGGGAGCGGCGGATCTCATGCCTGGCACGCCGTCCGCCGCCAGCGGCGCAGGCGTGTTGACTGCTCCGGCTACGCAGATCGACATGACCGACTCCCAGATGGTGCAGGCGGTCCAGAACATGCTGGCCGTCCCTACCAATTTCTCGGTGGATGTGGACACCGTGGAGAATGCTTCCGCGCCACTTACAGGGCAACTGCGCGGCACCGACTTCATGACGTTTGCAATCCCCGGTTTTGCGGGCGCCGGCGCCGCTTCCGAGATTGGTCTGCACACGCTGCGCGATGCATCGGGGAGCGTGCTGGCGGGCACGGTCGTCTTCGATGTCAACTATCGGCTCAAGGCGGGCGCGCTGATCATGGGAATCGATATCGATGGCAATGTGACTGCGCCCGCCGTGTCCACCGATCCATCGGGATCGGGCAACGCATACACGCTGATCGGCGTCTACGGGGGAGCCGGGCTGACATCCTTGAACGGCATCGTGGCCGATCCGGCAGCGCACCAAATTGACGTCCTCACAACGAGCACGATGCGCGCCCCGCTGGCCGCCGCGAACACCGCACTTCCGGTAGTGGCCGCGGTGATTCCGATTGTGGAGGTCAAAGACCTATCGACCTTCGCACCGGGCGAGTTAGTGGAGATCTACGGAACCAACCTGGCCCAGCTAACTACCGATCTGAGCGGTTGGCCGGGTGAATCGCTGCCCAGCGTGCTGAATGGCGTGTCGGTAACTCTGGGCGGCCAGACCGGGCGGATTCTCTACGTGTCTCCCTACCAAGTCGACGCGGCTTTTGCGTTCGAAACGCCCGCAGGTTCGCAGATGCTTACGCTCACCAACGCGAACGGGACCAGCGCTCCTGTTTCGCTGAACGTAGCCGCGGTTGCCCCAGCGCTGTACAACTTCGCGTTCAAGAACGCGGACTTCTCGCTGGTGAGCTCGTCGAACCCGGCGCAAGCAGGCGACGTGCTGGTGTTTTACACAACCGGCATGGGGCAGACCACGTCTCCGCTCATCACGGGCCAGACCGTTCCTTTGGGACCGCCCTACTTCGAGACAGCGAAGGTTACCGTAACTATCGGCGGCGCGAACGCCAACGTGATTTACTCGATCGCGGCTCCGCCGTATGTGGCGGGGCTTTTT
>PKYZ01000032.1 GCA_003132865.1 Bryobacterales bacterium | reverse complement strand
GATATGGCGGTAACGCTGAGCCGGGTATTCCAGAGCCTTTCGGCGGCACAAATACGTTTGGGTTTTTGGCCCCCCGGCCGACGTTTTTCGCCCCCACGCCCGCCCATTTCCTGGGATGGGGAGGGTAACCGCCCGCGCGGCTTGAGGTATGGAGCAGCGACGCTGCCACCTTGCGGCCAACTGAAATCTCTGTCAAACGGAATGTGGCTACACCAGCCGGCAATTACACACGCCTTCGCCGTTCTAAGCCGCTCTTTCCGATGAATCGTATACGCTAAACTGGAATCAAATCGACTATCCGTTATCATGCACTGGGGAGTATCCATGAAACTGTCTAAATTCCCGGGAGTCTTCCCGATCGCATTGCTCGCAGGCCTGGCGGGTTGCGGGTCCAAGGGGCCCGGGCAAGTCTCGGCGCAGGCGCCGCCACCCACGGTGGAGATTACCCAGGTTGCGGCATCCGATGCCGATATCTATGTCGAGTACCCGGCACAGACTTACGCCAGAAACATGGTGGATGTCCGCGGACGGGTAGAGGGCTACATCGAAAAATGGCTCTTCCGGCCGGGGCAGGAGGTTACCGCCGGCCAACCTCTCTATATCCTGGACCTGCGGCCGTTCCAGGCCCAGGTGCAGCAAGCGCAGGGAACGCTGCAACAGACCCAAGCCGACCTGAGCTTTGCGCAGCGACAGGTCTCCTTGCGGCAGGCCGAGGCCAATCTGGCCGCGGCGCAATCGAACCTTGCNNTCCACACAAGGCAAAGTGGAGGCGCAGCGCGGCACGCTCGAGACCGCCAAGCTCAACGTTCAATATGGCACCATCGCGGCGCCGATTAGCGGACTGATCGGCGACACCCTGGTGCCGGTGGGCGGCCTGGTCAATCCGAATGCCACGCAGCCGCTCACCACGATCGTGCCGCTGGACCCGATTTGGGTTCGTTTCAAAGTCAGCGAGGCGCAATACCTGGCCTTTCAGGGAAAGAACGGGCCGGTGAGGCAAGGGCCGGAACTGCACCTGTTGCTGGCCGATAATTCGACCTTTCCGCAGCCAGGCAAAGTGGCCAACACGCTGAATGAAGTGGACCCGCGGACGGGAACGCTGGAGATGCAGGCGGAATTTCCCAATCCGCTCCACCGGCTGCTTCCCGGCCAGTTCGGGCGGGTCCGTTACGTTGCCGAGCATCGCACCGGGGTGATCCTGGCGCCGCAGCGCGCGGTGCAGCAGAATCAGAGCATCCAGACGGTCTTCGTGGTGGGAGACGGCGACAAAATCGAAGCCCGCGGGGTGAAGACCGGCGCACGCATCGGCGACGCCTGGCTGATCGAACAGGGACTCGAGCCGGGNNGATCGAACAGGGACTTGAGCCCGGAGATCGCGTGGTGGTGGAAGGCCTTCTCACGGTGCGCCCGGGGATGGTGGTGCATCCGGTTCCTTATAAGGAAAAGGCCGCGCCGGCCGAGCCAAGGAAGACCAACTAAGCCATGGCGCGGTTCTTCATCGATCGTCCGGTGTTCGCGATGGTGATCGCCATCGTGATCGTCATCCTGGGCTCGGTCGCGATCCCCGGCTTGCCGATTTCGGCCTATCCGCAAGTGGTGCCGCCTTCGGTTCAAGTCTCGGCCACCTATTTGGGCGGCAACGCGCAGGATCTGGAAAAAACCGTCGCGCAACCCATCGAGGAGCAATTGGTGGGACTGGACGGCATGCTGTACTACCAGTCGACCAGCGCGAATAACGGCCAGCTCGTGATCACCATCACTTTCAAGCTGGGCACCAATCCCGATATCGCGGCGGNNGAAGTGCAGCAACAGGGCGTGATCGTCAAGAAGGTTTCGACGGCGTTCCTGATGGCGGTGAGCCTGGTGGCGAGCGACGACCGCTATAACGCGCTCGTCCTCACGAACTACGCGCAGATCCACCTGGTGAACCAGATCGGCAGCCTGGCGGGGGTGGGCGAATCGCGGCTGAGTTCGCAGCAGGTCTACTCGATGCGGGTCTGGTTGAACCCGGACAAGATGACCAAGCTGGGCATCACCGCAACCGACGTCTCCGACGCGGTGAAGGCGCATAACCGGCAGAATCCCGCCGGCGCGATCGGCCAGGCGCCATCGCCGCGCGGCACCGACTTCCAATATTCGGTGACCACGCCCGGCCGCCTCACCGACCCCAGCGAGTTCGCGGATATCGTGGTGCGCGCGCAGCCTGACGCGTCTCTGGTGCGGATTCGCGATATCGGCCGCGTGGAACTGGGCGCGCAGACGTATAGCGGCTACAGCCGGTTGAACGGCAAGCCTTCGGCCAACGTGATTGTGTATCTGGCTCCCGGCGCGAACGCGGTGGCGACCGCCGACCAGGTGATCAAGTACATGGAGAGCGTGAAAGCGAGCTTCCCCAAGGGAGTGGGCTACGTGGTGCCGTACAACTCCACGATGTTCGTGCGCGCCGCCATCAAAGACGTGCTGCGGACCTTGATGGAAGCCATCGGGCTGGTGATTCTGGTGGTCTTCATNNGACGGTCCCGGTGGCGGTGATCGGCACGTTCGGGGTCTTCCCGCTGCTGGGCTTTTCGATCAACATCACCAGCATGTTCGGACTGGTGCTGGCGATCGGGATCGTGGTGGACGACGCCATCG
>PKYZ01000843.1:3708-7961 GCA_003132865.1 Bryobacterales bacterium | reverse complement strand
CGCTCCATGGCGAGCGAGCGAAGCTCCGCCTCCACGCCCTTCTCCAGCTTGCGTGCGGCGCGGGTGCGCAGGGCGGTCAGTTCGCCCGTGGCCTGCTCGTAATCTCGCGCCAGGCGCTCGCGCTCTTTACGGAGTTCGTCCATGCGCTCACCGGCGTGCTCCACCTGTTCGATCTGCGCGCGCACCTCGGCCAGGAACGCCAGCACCTCGGCGATGGATTTGCCATATTTGCGCTTCAGCTTATCGAGCAGCGCCAGGCGGTTCTCGATCTCCTCCAGGCGGCCGGGATTCGCCTCCAGGCCCGAAAGATAGTCGCGCAGGCCGTAAGACGCCTCCTTGATGGCCACCTCGGCCGACTGAAGATACTCGCCGAGGCCCGCGAGCGATGGATCGATGCGGCACACATCGTCCAGCCGTTTGGCAGCCAGGCGCACCTGCGCTAGCGCGGCTTCGGGCGAATCGTAGAGCGCGGCGTAGGCGGTGCCGGCGTTCTCCTGCAAGCGGCCGAGGTTCTGCAGGACGCGGCGCTCGGCTTCCAGCGCTTCGTCCTCGCCGGCGGCGGGCGCGGCGCCCTCGATCTCCCTGCGCTGGAATTCCCAGAGATCCAGCAGGCGCAGCTTTTCCTGCTCGGTGCGCTCCAGCGTTTCAAGCGCGGCACCGGCGGTCTTCCAGCACGCGTAGATCTCCGCGACTTGGGTCCGCAGTTCGCCCGATGAGGCAAACATGTCGAGCATGTCGCGCTGGGCGTCGGGGGAAAACAGAAGCTGCTGATCGTGTTGTCCGTGGATATCGCCGAGCAGGGGCGCGAGCTCGCGCAGCAGCGAAACCGCCACGGGGCGGCTGCCGAGGAAGGCGCGGGACTTGCCGCCCGCCAGGATCTCGCGCTCGATCAGCAGCTCGCTATCCTCGATGGCGATGCCCGCGGGATCCAGCAGGGCGCGCACGTCGGCGCGGTCACGCACGTCGAAGATGCCCGCCACGCGCGCGCGCGCCTCGCCGGAGCGGATCATTTCGGGCGAAGCGCGGGCGCCCAGCAGCAGCCCGAAGGCATCCACCACGATGGACTTGCCGCTGCCCGTCTCGCCCGTCAGCAGATTCAGGCCCGGATGGAAGCGCACCCGGATGCGATCGACCACGGCGTAGTTTTCGACCAGCAACTCCACAAGCATTCTGTGCCGATTATAACCGTTGCTCTGCGCACGCGCGGGGTGCTACTGTGCGACGGAAGGCAGGGCTATGGCTGATATTTTTCGCGATCGTCTATTGCAGGGCAAAGTGGCGTTCATCACCGGCGGCGGCAGCGGGATCAATCTGCGCATCGCGGAGCGCTTTGCGGCGCAGGGCGCCAAGGTGGGTCTGATGGGGCGCAAGCAGGATAAGCTCGACCGGGCGGCGGAAGGCATACGGGCGGCGGGCGGCGCGGCCTTGGGAATTGCGGGCGACGTGCGTTATTACGAAGAGTGCCAGAACGCGCTGCGCAAGACGCGGGAGGAGTTCGGCGCGATCGATATCCTGGTGTGCGGGGCGGCGGGCAATTTTCCGGCGACGGTGCTGGGCATGTCGGCCAACGGATTCAAGGCCGTGATCGATATCGATCTGCTGGGCACGTTCAACACCTGCCGCGCGGCCTACGAGCACTTACGCAAGCCGGGCGCGTCGGTGATTAGCATCTCGGCCACGCACGCGTTCGTGCCGATTGCGTATCAGGCACACGTGTGCGCGGCCAAGGCGGGCATCGACATTTTTTCCAAGACGCTGGCGATCGAATGGGCGGCGGCGGGCGTGCGGGTGAATGCGATCGCGCCGGGGCCGGTGGACGATACGGAAGGCATGCGGCGGCTGGCGCCGACCGAGGAGGCGCGCCGCAAGGCGATGGCGAGCGTGCCGCTGGGGCGCTTCGCCAGCAAGGACGAGATCGCCGATCTGGCGCTGTTCCTGTGCTCGGATGCCGCGGCGTACATTACAGGCGCGATCTGTGTGTGCGACGGCGGGCAGTCTTTGTTGGGCTCGCGCAACTTCCTGGGAGTGGCGGCCGGCGTGACGCCATGATTTATATGGGCCTGGAGTTGGCGCGGCGGCTGGAGGTGGCGGAAGCGCTCAACGGCGTGGCGTGCGCGGAGGCGCACCAACAGCTCAATCCGGGACTGGGAGCGGCGGTGCTGGAAGTGGGCGGCGGTTCCGCGATTTTCGTGGGCGTTGAGTCGCCGCTGACGCATGCGGTGGGACTCGGCATGCGCGGCGAGGTGCGCGCGGACGAGATGGACCGCATGGAGGACTTCTATCGCGCGCGGGGAGCCGCGGTCAGTGTGGAACTTTGTCCGCTCGCCGATGCGTCGCTGGTCGAGCTACTGGGGAACCGGGGCTATCGCGTGACTGAATTCAACAATGTGTTGGTGCGGCCGCTGGCGGGGGCGGAGTTCGCACCGGCCGCGACGCCGGTGCGCCTGTCTAACACTAACGCCAACGCGGACGAGGAGCAGCTCTGGGCGCGCACGGTGGGACGCGGGTTTCTGGAGAAGGACGATCTCACCGCGGCGGAGGTGGACGTGGGGAGCGCCATCTGGCATATNNCCGGGATCGCGTTGCTACCTGGCGTTCGGCGGCGGCCGGGCTGCGGCGGCTGGAGCGATGGCCGTGCATGGCGGCCTGGCGACGCTGTTCGCAGACAGCACCATGCTGGGCTTTCGCGGCGCGGGTCTGCAGGGCGCGCTGATCCGCGAGCGCTTGCGCGTGGCCGTGAAGGAGGGATGCGACCTGGCCACCGCGTCCACACTGCCGGGCAGCGTGTCGCAGCGGAACTACGAGCGCAGCGGGTTCCAGGTGGCGTACACGAAGGCGATTCTGGTGCGGTGAATTTCAGAGTAACAGTAGCGGAACTGACGGCCTCATGCATGGCCATCTCGTGAAAGTACACGGTGCGCCACTCTCATCTAGTGCGCTAGGCAACATATATAAGGCTATGATATGACACCACTATTCTGCGGGGCCTTGGTGCGTCCCGAAAAGGACCCCTAGTGAAACTGGGAATGTTCTTCAGGGCGTTTGAAAGATAGACGTATCGCCCAAGGTGCCGACGCGGCGCCTAGCACGGTCGGCAGCACACCGTAGAGGCATCGACCGGTCGACCAGTACGCCTCGCCCAGTGCTCCCGGGACAAACAAGAGCGACAATAGTCCATAACAGAGCAATGCAGCAGCATCCGACACCGGCAACGCTTGAGCAATTTTCATCTCGTCCACTACTCCATTTTCGCTTGTGGCGTTCGTGCTTGCAAAACGCCCTTGTCAGAAACGACTCGACCAAATACAGCGTGTCCCGAAACCTACCCTATTTGGACCGTCTCACGGCTTCGGGTCGGAGCCGCCCGGCTTATCGCGTTCGGGTTCCCGGGGCAGCGACTCTTGTAAGGCGCTCAAGTACTCGCCCAAGGTTGCGTCCAGCCGCTTATAGAGAAGGCCGCTAAAGCTGTCCGTTCCTTGCCCCGCCCGTGCCTGCTGCAAGCTGCGAATATAATCCAGTCGATCCTCCGGGCGCACCGCAACCGGGGGATACCCGGCACTAATTAGAATCAGGTTCATCAGGAGCTGGGCCGTGCGTCCGTTGCCGTCATTGAACGGGTGAATGTCCACCAGACGGCGATGCGCCATGAACGCTGTGTCAGGCGTGCCGGATGCTGTGCCGAGCCAAGCGGCGAAGTCACCCATAAGCGCGGGGATTTCCGCCGGGGACGGAAACGCATGCCTCCCGGTTTCGGCGCGGACGTCTCGCGCAAGATCGGCGCACCGCCCGGCGATGTCAGGGCGGGAACGTCGCATAACTAAGCTGTGTAAATTGCGCACGTCGCCTTCTGTCAATCGCGTCGTTTGGCGGGCAAGCTCGCGCACATAGCGGATAGCGTCGTAGTGGTCGAGCGCTTCAAGATGATCTTTGAGGGATTTGCCACCGATGGTCACGCCCTGCTCAATCACAAGCGCCGTTTCGACCGGGCTGAGCGTGTTGCCCTCGATCGCGTTTGACGTGTAGGTAAGCTCGATGTCGTAGTAATGCTCCAGATTGGCGAGCGCCTCCCGCGACACGGGCCGCAGCCTGTCGAGCCGTTCCTTCTTGGCGGCGATAGCGGCTAAAAGCTCATCCATGCACTCTCAGAAGTACCACGGGCAAACCGTTTGCGCAACGCAAGGTGCGGTGAAACGGCGGCCTGCCCAAATCCCATCACTCGATGGACAGAAGTCACTAGCCCGACTTTCGCAAAA
>PKYZ01000843.1:0-3578 GCA_003132865.1 Bryobacterales bacterium | reverse complement strand
GATTTGCGAAAGTCCCGCTAGGAGTGGCCATAATGGTCGTATGAAAGCGGAAGTCGGGATCGCCGAATTGAAGGATAAGCTGAGCGAGTACTTGCGGGCGGTGCGCAAGGGCGGCGAAGTCGTGATCAAGGATCGCGAGACGCCCATCGCACGGCTGGTACCCTACGAAAACCCTGGTGGAAGGCGTCAAGCTGCAAGGCCAGAATCGCGCCCGCGGCTGGAGACCATCCCACCGACGATGTCGCTCAAGGAAATGGACAAGCTGACGTTCTTCAGTCCGAAGGGGCTGCAGCCGGGCGATCTGGAAGAGGCGCTCCGTGAAGAACGTAAGGACCGGTTTGACGACTTGATCAATCCCTTTTCCAAATGACCGTATTCGTGGACACGTCCGTATTAATGCGGAGGTCGTTGAGGCAGCCGGGCGCGTTTACGGACTGGTCGGCTTGGGACCTGGCAGTTTCGAGCGAACTATTGCGAGTGGAGGCTCACCGCGTTCTCGATAGGCTCCGGCTGCAGCGCGCCTTCGGCGATGCCGAACTGGCGGAACTCCACAGGCTGCTGCAAGCTGCTTTAACGGCGCTGGAGTTTGTGCCGCTCAGTCGCGCCGTGGTGAACCGCGCCGCGGACCCGTTCCCGACCGTGCTCGGAACGCTGGACGCGATTCACCTCGCATCGGCTCTTCTGTGGATGGAGAAGATGGAGGAAGCCATAACGTTCTCGACGCACGACACGCAATTGGCCATCGCCGCCATCGCCGCCAGAGCTTGCGGCCTCCGCCGTCAGGCGACTGGGCGGGTCAATCACCGCTTCGACGCGATTTGAAGCGAGACGGCGTTTAACCGCCCACGATCAGAACCTCGGGGCTGAAACAACGGTGCCGCTTTGGATCTGGCCCGGTTCGAAGTGGGGCAGGCAATCTTGCCTGAGGACGCGCTTTCCCGCGCGTCCAAGCCGGCCGCAGCCAAGATTGGCTGCCCCACAAGATGGCACATCCATTTCACGAAAGGCCCTTAACTTTCAGGGTATTGAAGGTGGACAAGAGTTCTTTGAAGTCGTGGAACATCCGGTGTGGAGTCCTTCATCTGGTAAGCCGCAAGCGTAATGTCCGGTACTGCGCGCATGCGTTCGTGCGCGGGCAGTTGTTGCCAGTCCCGGAGCTCGTCGGCCTTCATGGCAGTGAGGCTTGAGTAGGTGCGGATCACCTTGTCCATGCAGACCTTTGTAGCACGTAGCCGCTTCGGCCCGTCTAGCCGCCGCGCTTCCTCGCCGAGAGCACGCCCGCGTTCAGCCCCAGCGTGCTCAGGCCGCCGAAAAAACGGGCGTGCTCGATCTTGACGCAGCGGTCCATCACCACCTCGAGGCCCGCCTCCAGCGCGCGCGCGGCGGCCTGCTCGTGGATCACGCCAAGCTGCATCCAGACGACCTTGGCCCCGGCGGCGATGGCTTCTTCCACAATGGACGGCACCGCGGATGACTCGCGGAAGATATCCACGATCTCGAGCGGCGGGGGAACTTCGGCCACCGTCGCATAACAACGGCGCCCCAGGATCTCCTTCTCGCGCGGGTTAACCGGAAAGATCTGGTAGCCCGCCGCCTTCATATACAGCGCGGCAAAATGACTGGGGCGGTAAGGATTCGCCGAGAGCCCCACCATGGCGATGCGCTTGTATTGTTTCAGAATGCGCAGGTGCTGCTGGGCGGTGGTGGCGAAGCGCGTGCCGAGTACGGGCGACGTGCTGCCGACTTCACCGCTCATGCGGCCTGCGAGGCTGCGAGGGCCTGGTCCAGGTCCCAGACGATATCTTCCACGTCTTCGATGCCCACGGAGAGCCGCACCAGGTCTTTGGTGATGCCCGCCGCAAGCTGCTGCTCGTCATTCAACTGCTGGTGCGTGGTGGAGGCCGGATGAATCACCAGGCTCTTGGCGTCGCCGATGTTGGCCAGGTGCGAGAAGAGCTGCACGGAATCGATGAAGCGGCGTCCGGCTTCCAGGCCGCCCTTGATGCCGAACGTCAGGATGGACCCGCAGCCGAACGGCAGGTACTTCTTCGATAACTCGTAATACGGGCTCGATTCCAGGCCCGGATACTTCACCCAGGTAACTAAGGGGCTTTTCTCAAGCTGCCGCGCGACGGCCAGCGCGTTGCGGCTGTGGGCGTCCATGCGCAGCTTCAGCGTCTCGATGCCGGTGAGAAACAGGAACGAATTGAACGGGCTTATGCAGGGGCCGAAATCGCGCAGCCCTTCCACGCGCGCTTTGATGATGAAGGCGATCGCGCCGAACGTTTCCGTGAAGCGCAGGCCGTGATACCCGGGGCTAGGCTCGGTCAGTTGCGGGAAATGGCCGGAGGTCCACGGGAAACGGCCGCTGTCCACGATCACGCCGCCGATGGAATTGCCGTGTCCGCCCAGGAACTTGGTGGCGGAATGCACCACGATATCCGCGCCATGCTCGAACGGCCGGCAGAGATAAGGCGATGCCATGGTGTTATCGATGATCAGCGGAATGTGGTGCTCGTGCGCGATGGCCGCGACCTTTTCGATATCCAGAATGTTCATGCGCGGATTGGCGATGGTTTCGCCGTAGAGCGCCCGTGTGCGGGGCGTGATGGCGCGGCGGAAGTTTTCGGGATCGTCCGGCTCTACGAAGATGGCGTTGAAGCCCAGGCGGCGAAAGCTGACGTCAAACTGGGTGTAGGTGCCGCCATAGAGCGTGCTCGCGGCCACAATGTCGTCGCCCGATTGCATCAGACTGCTGATGGCCAGGAATTGGGCGGACTGTCCGCTGGCGGTGGCCAATGCGCCCACGCCACCCTCCAGCGCCGCCACGCGTTCCTCGAACACGGCGGTGGTGGGGTTCATGATGCGCGTGTAGATGTTGCCGAAGCGCTGGAGCGCGAAGAGTTCGGCGGCATGCGCGCTGTCTTCAAAGACGAACGACGTCGTCTGGTAGATGGGCACGGCGCGCGCGCCGGTGGCCGGATCGGGCTTTTGGCCGGCATGCAGGGAACGGGTGCTGAAACCCATCTGGCGTTCGGGGGTGGATTCGGGCATATCGTACCAGTTTAGCTTGCTTGTGACGTCGCTACTTGAGATATTCAGAGCTCTTGCTTTCTAAGGACTCCGGCTCTATGTGCGCCCCATAAGCCCGGGAGCCGTGCGGTTGAATGCGGCGCTTGCGGGCTTATCTTGATCGCCAGGTTTGTCGCCATCCGCCTTCTTCTTGCCCCAAGTCCAATAGAGCCCAAGGTAGGCGTAATTCTCTTTTTGCCCGATGGCGGTGTGGCCGTAACAGAACAGCAGTTGAAACCCGGGGTCGCGGAATTTGTAGTAACCGCCGATATCGATCAGCGTCGCCGGTTTCGTCTGCGCTGTCCCCAGCCCTTCCGGTCCGTGATAAAGACCTCGGTTCCGAGCGTCACCTTCTTGCCGAGATCCCGCTGAACCAGCCAGCCGGCAAACGGGAAACTACGGTAGCCGGGTGCGTTCACCAGCGTCACGCCGCCGCCCCCGTAAGTGGTCCACGGGCCAAAGCTTTTCTGCACCCAAAGCGGCACCATCACTGCTGTCCGGTTAGA
>PKYZ01000663.1 GCA_003132865.1 Bryobacterales bacterium | reverse complement strand
GCCATCGCTCGGAATACGCACATCATTTGGGGTACGAGAAGCACGATCCCGTGGGCAACAATAGCGGGAATTCGCGCAACGGGGCCAGTAGCAAGACGGTAAAGGGGGACTTTGGAGAATTGGAGATCGAAGTGCCTCGAGACCGCGTCAGCATGTTCGAGCCGCAGATCTTGCCCAAACATCAGACGCGGTTCACGGGCTTCGACGACAAGATCGTGTCGCTGTACGCGCGCGGCATGACCACGCGCGAAATCGAGGGGCACTTGAAGGAAATCTACGGCGGAAGTCAGCGCCGGGCTGATCTCCCAAGTGACCGAGGCGGTCAGCGAAGAGGTGCGGACGTGGCAGAACCGGGCGCTGGAGCCCATCTACGGGATCGTGTACCTGGATGCGCTGTACGTGAAAATGCGGCACGAAGGGCGCGTGGAAAGCCTGGAAGGGCACAAAGAGGTGCTGGGGCTGTGGACCAGCGCCAATGAAGGCGCTAAGTTCTGGCGGTCGGTACTGACGGAATTGAAGAACCGCGGTGTCAAGGGCATGTTGATCGTTTGCGTGGATGGACTGAAGGGATTTCCGCAAGCCATTGAAGCGGTGTTTCCGCAGCCGCAGCTGCAGTTGTGCATCGTGCATCTGGTACGTGCCAGCCTGAATTACGTGAGCTGGAAAGAACGGAAGCAGGTGGCCGCTGATCTGAAACCGATCTATCGGGCCGCGACGGCGGTGGAAGCGGAGATGAACCTGGAAAGCTTCATGGCGCGCTGGGATAAGTACAAGGCGATCGGCAAGCTATGGAAAGAGAACTGGGAGCACGTGATTCCGTTCTTCGCGTTTCCGGAAGAAGTGCGCAAGGTGATCTACACGACCAATGCGGTGGAGGGTTTGCACCGCGGTCTGCGGAAGATCATCAAGAACCGGGGGTCGTTTCCGAGCGAGGAGACGGCGCTGAAGTTGCTGTATCTGGCGCTGCAAAACATCAGCGCGAAGTGGGAGACGGTGCAGCATTGGAAAGAGGCGCTGAACCAGTTCGAGATTCTGTGGGGAGATCGGATTCGAGCGGCCCGGAGAGGTTGAGCGGCATGCGCGATTGGGTGAGTTTTGCGGAGATCAAGAGCCAGGTGAAACTGGCGGAAGTATTGCGTTGCTACGGGGGTCGTCGACTGGCTGCGGCGCAGCGGCCCGCCGCATCCATATCGCGGGCGTTGCCCGATTCATCATCGGGGGCAAGGCACGGAAGCCTTCCACGCGCATCTGGGGCGGGACGTGTTTCACTGTTTTGCGTGCGGCGCCGGCGGCAATGTTCTGGACTTCGTCGCGGCGATGGAAGGCTGCTCCGTGCGGGAAGCAGCCTTACGGTTGCAGGGGTTTCCTGGCCAGGGAGGCCGCCCCGCTGGGGTGCCGGCGAATGGACCCAGGCGAAGGGAACTGGTTACGAAAAAAAGAGAAGTCAACCCGGCCCTGAGCTTCGCACTGAACGTCGATAGTAGGCATTCCTACTTGGCCCGGCGCGGGCTGAATCCCATCACGGTCGACCACTTCGGGGTGGGCTACTACGGCGCCCGTGGATTGATGCAGGGCCGGATCGCGATTCCGATCCACGATGACCAGGGCCGGCGCGTGGCTTATTGCGGCCGCGCTCTGGGCGATGACGCCCCACGGTACCGATTTCCGGCAGGCTTTCAGAAGGCGCAGGTGCTATTCAATTACCATCGGGCGCGGGCCACCAGTGAGCATCAGGTGATCGTGGTGGAGGGCTTCTTCGATTGCATGCGCGTCCACCAGGCCGACTATCCCTGCGTGGTAGCCCTGATGGGCGCACGCCTTTCGGTGACGCAGAAGGAACTGTTGGCGGATCGGTTTGCCAGCGTCGTGCTGCTGCTCGATGGCGACCAAACGGGTCGCACCCCACGGCGCAGGTCGCACGCGATCTGGCGCCGGCGTGCTCGGTCACCCAGGTGCTGCTACCACTAGGGATGCAGCCGGATCAGATGGCCGCTGCGGACATCCGCCACGCCCTGACCGGGGAAGAAAGGAGGCAAGAGATCGGCGCAAATCGACCGATATGATATCCAGCGTCCGCCGCCAGGCAGCGGGGGCAAATCATCAACCACATAGCTGCGGAGAAGCGCTTACACAAAATCCTTGACAAACCCCGCCGCGCCGTCGCAGGCGAGGAAAAGAGAACGCCTGAGAGACGAGCCCGCGAGCCGGAATTATGTCACCGACTTTGAGACACCCACCCGAATAATTTAATGTGTAACCAGCTTGTGTGCACTGAGAGCGGACGCCGGGGCGGGGGCTTTGCCCCTGCGACCCCATCCTTCGCCACGCACTACGGCTATCAACCCTGGGCCTGCCGCCCCCATCGCCCGGAAACGAAAGGGAAGGTCGAGAGGCCGTTTTCCTATGTGGAAACGAACCTGCTCAACGGCCGCACGTTCGCTTCCCTGGAGCACTGAACGAAACGGCAGCACTCTGGCTTGCCGACACCGCCGACGTGCACGTGCACCGGGAAACCAAACGCCGGCCCATCGATCTGTACCAGGAAGAGAAGCCGCACCTGCTGAGTTTGCCCGCCAACCCCTACGACACCGCCCAGGTCTTGTGCCGGACGGTGAACAGCGAAGGGCACGTGGCGTACCGGCAGAACTTCTCCTCCGTGCCCGGGCAGCGCATCGGGGAACTGCTGCCGCTACGTATCACCGAGAAGGAACTGATCGTCTACGGCCCCAACGTGAAGGAGATCGCCCGCCATGCGCTGTACCCTTCCGGAATCAGTGGAGAGAAACACAGTCTTCCCGAGCATTCCCCCGGACGCGATCCCCATCAAAAGTACGAGTTGTTGAAACAGCGCTTCGCGGAGTTCGGATCGGAAGGAGTCCTGTTCCTCGACGCTCTGGTCCGCACTAGGCGTTGTGGCAAAGAGGAAGCCGCACGCGTGCTGGGCCCGCTTGCCACGTATCACCGCGAGGACCTGGCGCGGGCGCTGGAGCGCGCCGTTACCGCGCTTTCTCCTGGTCCGCGGTGGAACGGATACTGGCGGCGCAAGCTCGCCCCCGGTCCGGATGGGAATCGCTGCAGGCCGACGCGCAGGAGCAACTCGACGAGATCCTCCGGCAGTCTCCCGGATCCACTCGTTCCACGGCGGAGTATCGGCCGCCATTGGAAGAAACGGCGATCCACGATGAAACCGACGAAGACGACGACCCCTCTGCATGACCGGTGTTTGAGTCACTGCGCGACTCTGGGGATTCCGCTGGAAGGTGCATGGCTGGACGAGTTGCTGTCCAGGGCGGAGAAAGAGAGTCTCTCTCTCTGCACTTTCTCGATCTGCTGCTGGGGGCACAGGCCGACGCGCGCCGGGAACGCACCGTCGCGCGGCGCATTCGGGAAGCCCGTTTTGCGGACCGCAAGACCTTGGAAGGGTTCAACTGGCAGTTCAACTCCAAAGCCTTCGACCGCGTGCAGATCGAAGAACTGGCCAGCGGCGATTTCATCCGGCGCCGCAATAACTTGATCCTGGTCGGCTGGAGTGAAATCGGAAAGAGTCACATCATCCAGGCGCTGGGACAGCGTCCAGGGCTACCGCGTTCTGTATCGCACTTCCGCCGAGTGACTCTCCGACCTGACCGCTTCCCTCGCCGACAAAACGCTTCCCACACGTCTGCGCTACTACGCGCGTCCGGATTTGTCGATTATCGACGAATTTGGGTTCGACCGCATCGAGCGGACGGAGTGTCCGCAGGCGGCTCATCTACTCTACAAGATCATCGCCTCACGCAACCAAAAACACTCCACCGCGCTGGTGACCAACGTAGACTTCGACAAATGGGGAGAGTATCTGCCGGATGGCCCGCTGGTGATGGCTTTCCTCGATCGGCTGGTCGAAGGGGCGATCGTCCCTCAAAGTCAAAGGCAAGTCCTATCGCGCGGAGCAAGCCAAAGGCGCAGACAAGCCGGCCTGGTCGAAGAAGCAGGCGCTCCTTCCCAACCCTGCGCGTACCGGAGGCCATAGCGTAACCGCATCACTCGCGCCGTTTCGACCGCCAAACTGGTACCCTTTTTCGCCGCCACCGACACTTACTGTGGGATACGGTGCGCACCGTCACGCGGCTGGTCGACAAACTCCATCAAGAACTGCCCCGCGGGGTGCGCGGCTTTACCAATCGCACCCGTAGCGCGCGCCGCCGCATGCAAGCGCTCGAGCGCATGTCGGCCACGCAGCGGCACACGCAGCAAGTACCTAAGTACCGCGAACTACTCCGCATCACCGGGCAGGTGCTGGAAAGCGCGCACCAGGTTGTCAAGAAGACCGCCAAGGTCAAAGGTGTCGACGTGCTCGGCCACCTGGCCATCGACCAA
>PKYZ01000091.1 GCA_003132865.1 Bryobacterales bacterium | reverse complement strand
GGGAGTCGGCCCTGGAAGCCCGCCCCGCCGGCGCCCCCATCGTGCCCGGCAAATCCGCCGCCAGCCTGCTCTTCCAGCGCGTCAGCGACCCCAATCCGGACTCCCGCATGCCTCCGGCCGACTCGCGCAAGAGTCTGACACCGGCGCAGATCGCGACCCTCAAACGCTGGATCGACTCCGGCGCTCCGTGGAAGGAACATTGGGCCTTTCAGACGCCCGTCAAGCCCAAACCGCCCGCCGTCCGGAATGCCGCCTGGGTCCGCAATCCTATCGACAGCTTCATCCTGGCGAAGCTGGAAGAAAAGGGCATGGCCCCCGCCCCCGCGGAAAACCGCCGCGCCCTGATCCGCCGCGTCGCCCTCGACGCCACCGGCCTGCCGCCCACGCCGGCCGAAGTGGAAACCTTCCTCCAGGACACCGCCCCCAATGCTTACGAGCGCATGGTGGACCGCTACCTGGCATCTCCCCACTACGGCGAGCATCGCGCCCGCTACTGGCTGGATGCCGCCCGCTACGGCGACACCAACGGCATCCACTTCGACAATTACCGCGACATCTGGCCCTTCCGCGATTGGGTGATTTCGGCTTTCAACCGNNCACCATCGAACAACTGGCCGGCGACCTGCTCCCCAACGCCACTCTCGATCAGCGTATCGCCACCGGCTTCCTGCGGTGCGGCGTCACCACCAACGAAGCCGGCATCATTGAAGACGAGTACGCCGAAATCTATGCCAAAGACCGCGCCGACACCGTGGGCGCCGTTTGGATGGGCATGACCGTGGGCTGCGCCACTTGCCACGACCACAAATTTGACCCCATCTTGCAGAAGGATTTCTACGCGCTGGGCGCCTTCTTCCGCAACGGCACGCAGAAAATCATGGACGGCAACCTCTCCGACATGCCGCCGATCCTGTTCGTTCCGCGCGCTTCCGACCGGCCTGCCTGGGAGCAGAAGAGCGCACGGCTCGCGGTGGTCCACGCGGAGATGGAGNNCCCGAACCCCATCCGCAACCGCTAGAAGCCGCCGAAGACGCCTTCGCGGCCGATCTTGCGAAGCCCGTTCTGTTCGAAGCGTCAGGCGGCAACACGACGGGCGGCCAAACTCTCGACAAGAGCCCCAAGGCCCAGGCCGAGAAGCCTTTCTCCATCAGTATTCGCTTCCTGTATCCGGAGGCGGACCGTAACTATACCATCGCCGGGCAGCAGAACTCGAAGGACCGCAACCGCGGGTGGGTGGCCGACATCAACTCCCGCCAGGTCGGCTTCCGGCTGATTGGAGACAACGNNAACGGCTCCATCGAAACCGAAGAAGAGATCGTCCTTGGCCGATCACTCAAAGGCGGCGCGGTCTCCGAATTCCATCTCGTCCACCGCGTCCTCAGTGAAGCCGAAGCCGGCCTGCTGAGCGTCTGGCCCGATACCGCCGCTGCCTTGGCCTATCCCACCGCCGCGCTCACGCCGGCCGCGCGCGGAAACCTGCTCGATTGGTTCCTCGCCCGCCGCTTCGAACCGTATCGCAAGCTGGCCGCCGAACAGCACCGCCTCAATCTCGACCTGCGCGAAATCGCCGGCCGCGGCTCCGCCACTTTGGTGATGGAAGAGCGCGCCGACCAGAAACCGTTCGCCTTCACGCTCTACNNTGGCTCTTCACGGATGACCAACCGCTCACCGCCCGGGTGGCCGTCAACCGCATGTGGCAGGAGATTTTCGGCGTTGGCATCGTCAAGACGGCCGACGATTTCGGCAGCCAGGGCGAACCGCCGTCGCACCCCCAACTGCTCGATTGGCTGGCGGTGGATTTCCGCGAAAGCGGTTGGGACGTGAAGCGCTTCTATCGCCAGGTGCTGAACTCCGCCGCCTACCGCCAGATGGCCCTGGCCACGCCCGACAAACTCGCCAAAGACCCCGAGAATCGCCTCCTCAGCCGCGGACCGCGCTTCCGCATGGATGCCGAGATGCTCCGCGACTACGCGCTGGCTGCCAGCGGATTGCTCGCCCCGCAGACCGGCGGTCCCAGCGTGAAGCCCTACCAGCCCGAGGGACTTTGGGAAGCCGTGGCCATGGATGGCTCCAACACGCGCTTCTACAAACAAGACAGTGGCAGCGGCCTCTACCGCCGATCCCTTTACACCTTGTGGAAGCGCGCCGCGCCGCCTGCCTCCATGGACGTGTTCAATGCCCCCACGCGCGAATCCTGCACGGTGCGGCGCGAACGCACCAACACGCCGCTGCAGGCGCTCGCCACCATGAACGACGTCCAGTTCGTGGAAGCCGCCCGGTCGCTCGCCGGGACCGCCATGGAAAATGCCAACGGCTTCGACGCCCGCCTGGACTACATCTCCGCCCGCGTGCTGGCGCGTCCCCTGGCCGCCAACGAGCGCCTCATCGCCCACCGCGCCTACACCGATTTCGAACACTACTACAACGCCCACCCCGAGGACGCCCGCAAATTTCTTGACGATGGCGAACGCAAGCCCGACCCCTCGCTCGCGCCCTCCGAACATGCCGCCCTCAGCATGCTCACCAGTCAACTCTTCAATCTCGACGANNCCAGCCAACTGTTCAATCTCGACGAGGTCCTCAACAAATGAGCGATCGCAGATCCATCCTGCTGCCGGACGACGACGGCCACTATAGCCCCGAAGCGTTGCAACTCGACCGCGAATCGCGGCGCGCCTCCGCGCCTGGCAGTCACGCGCTCGATCCGCTGGCGCGGGAAATGGCCGTCGAGGAAACCCGCCGCCGCTTCTTCTCGCGGGCCGCGCAAGGTATCGGCGCGCTGGCGCTGGCGTCCCTGCTGCCGCAAAAGGCGCGCGCCGCGGAGACGGTGGGCGGCTTGCCCGGCCTGCCGCACTTTGCGCCCAAGGCCAAACGCTGCATCTACCTTCACCTGGTGGGCGCGCCCCCGCAGATGGAGACCTTCGACTATAAGCCGAAGATGACGGAGTTGTTCGATAAGGAACTCCCCGAATCCATCCGCAACGGCCAGCGCCTCACCACCATGACCAGCGGCCAGACCCGTTTCCCCATCGCGCCCTCGGTCTTCAAGTTTGCCCAGTATGGCAAGTCCGGCGCCTGGGTCTCCGAACTGCNNACCGGGCGCATGGCGGACGATATCGCCATCGTCCGCTCCATGCATACCGAGGCCATCAATCACGAGCCCGGCATCACGTTCTTCCAAACGGGCCAACTGGTGGCGGGGCGGCCCTGCATCGGCTCCTGGCTCAGCTACGGCCTGGGCAGCATGAACGAGAATCTGCCCACCTTCGTGGTGCTGCAGGCCAAACACAATCATCCCAAGGCCAATGTGCAGGCCATCTCCGCGCGCCTGTGGAGCGCCGGNNNGAAGTGCGCCGCCGCATGCTCGATTCGCTTTCCGAAATGAACCGCCTGCAACTGGCGCGTCTGGGCGACCCCGAAACCCGCACCCGCATCGCCCAATACGAAATGGCGTTCCGCATGCAAGCCTCCGTGCCCGAGCTTACCGACACCAGCAAGGAGCCCGCCAGCACCTGGAGCCTCTACGGCGAGGACGCGCGCAACCCGGCATCT
>PKYZ01000791.1 GCA_003132865.1 Bryobacterales bacterium | reverse complement strand
TACACTTTTCGGATAGGAGCCAAATAAAGAGTTGCAAGCTGGACTAAAGAGTTGGAAACGTTTAGACCTGCGGCTTGCGTTGTCGTCCGAAGTCTCGCGGAATAGCAAGGTGCATTTTGATCACGCTGACATTGGTTTCGAAGGATCCGGATGTATGTACTTTCATACAGGAGATCGCTGGGAGGCATCCATCGATGCGCCTTTCCATCTCCGATGCTGTGGCGAATATCGCCGAGGACTCCGATATTTACATCTGGGATTTTGAGCAGGGCCTCGATATTCCCGTGAGCCTCGACGGCTCTGAAGCCGGACGGCATCTATTTCTCGTGCGGCGTAAGGACTTACCTGCGTTTCGGCTCATTGTCGCGCGGCGACCTGGCGTGGGAATCCTGCTAAAGCCTGTGGCCGGGCCGGTTCTAGAAGCTTTCCTGGAAAATGCCGCCAAGCCGGACAGGCCTGCGGGTGCCTTGAATGCCGGCCGGGACGAGATCTTGCAGAGCCTGATCCAGGCCAACCTGAAATTGCAGGAGTACGATCAGGACCGCACCAATTTCCTGGCTCGGGCGGTCCATGATTTCCGTGCGCCCCTTACGGCTTTCAGCGGTTATTGTAGCCTTCTGCTCGGCGAGCAACTGGGCCCCTTGGATCCGGAACAGAAAGAAGTATTGCTCAGGATGAACCACAGTGCCAAGCGTCTCTCCCGCATGGCTTCAGCCATGTTCCAGCTCAGTGTCGGACGCGTGCTCGAATGCAAGCTGCACTTGCAACCCGGCGATTTGCAGGAGTGCGTGGAACAGGCTGTGCATGAGGTGCTGCCGCTGACCAGTCAAAAAGGAATCGAGGTCCTGTTCGAGTGGGTCACGCCACCCGCGTTGCTCTATTTTGAGTCCTCGCAGATGGAGCAAGTACTCATCAATCTGCTGGAGAATGCCTGCAAGTTCACCCCAAAATGCGGAGTAATCGAGATTAGCGGCCAGCCCTGCTACTGGGACCGATGGGATGGGAACTCGCCGGTGTTCGGTGGCGTTGCGAAAGGCGCTGCGTCCGTAAACGCCTTCCGGGTAGATGTGCGCGATTCGGGCCCGAGTGTTCCCGCTGCTTACTTGGAACTGATTTTCGAAGAGTACGCCAGCTATTCCGGTGGGTCCGACCGCGCCGGCGGCGGCCTAGGGCTAGCGATCTGTAAATCGATCATAGGCCGCCATCAGGGCCGCATCTGGGCCGAGAATTCCGCTGAAGGTACCGTCTTCTCATTCTTGCTTCCGATGAATTCCGACGGGCAGCTGAGCCGGACAAACGGTGCGCGGGACTATCAACATAGGGCGGCCGTCTTATTGGAGTCGTAAGCATGACGCTGTCGGCAAAGAACGGACATACCATTTGTATCGCAGAAGACGATCCCGAAGTCCGCAGTTACCTGGAAACGGCTCTCATATGCCAGGGCTACTACGTGGAGGCGCTCCAGGACGGGGAAGAACTTCTTACCTATCTACAGTATGGGCATCCTAAGGTCTCGGCGGTATTGCTGGATCTCATCATGCCGCGGAAGGATGGCATGGAGACCCTGCGCGAGATTCGGGTTATGCATAAAGATCTGCCCGTCGTCATGATTTCCGGGGCATCCTCGCCCCTGAATATCGTCGAGGCGATGCGAAACGGTGCGACGAATTTCCTGGGAAAGCCCGTCAGTCCCGAAGATCTGCGCAACGCTCTGGAAGGAACGGTCGAAGAAAAGACGCGGCCCCGCCCGGCAGGTTCCGAGAGACTTTTGTCACTCTCACCAAAGGAGGCTTTCGTCAGCGCCAACCCTCAGATGCGGGAGATTGAGGCGATCGTTGATAAAGTCGGCTGCTCCGATGCGCCTGTTCTGATCCAAGGCGAAACGGGTGTCGGCAAGGAAGTGCTGGCCCGCGCCCTGCACGCCAGGTCTTCACGGGCCACCAGGCCCTTCATCAAACTGAACTGTGCAGCGCTGCCCTCCGAACTGGTTGAGAGTGAACTGTTCGGATACGAGCGTGGAGCGTTTACTGGAGCGTTTCAGAAGAAACCCGGCATGTTCGAGCTGGCGGACGGATGCACACTTCTGCTCGACGAAATCGGGGACATGGACTACAAGCTCCAGGCCAAGCTCTTGCAGGTGCTCCAGGACCAGGAGTTCCAGCGGCTTGGCGGCAAGGAGACGGTGCATGTGGACGTGCGCATCATGGCCGCGACGCACAGTGATCTGGAGCAGGCCATGCTTAACGGAAAGTTCCGCGAGGATCTCTATTATCGCCTCAACATCATCAACCTGCGGCTGCCGCCCCTCCGCGAGCGCAAGGAAGATATTCTGCCTCTAGCCGAAGCGCTCCTGCGAAAGCTCGCCATCCCTGGCACGCTGGTTCCCTCCATTTCGTTAGGCTTTGGGCAGGCCCTCTGCGCGTACGATTGGCCGGGCAACATCAGGGAACTCGAGAACCTGATGCGCAAGTTGATCGTCCTGCGCAACCCGGATACGCTCGCCGAAGACTTGCGTGGCAAGGCCGCCCGAAGAATTCTTGTGCAAGCCCTGCCGGCTCAGAGCCAACACGTGAAGGCGGCGGAGCCTATTCTGGAGCAGGTCACGAAGGCCAAGCAGCAGGCTGAGTCCGACGCGATCCTAGCCGTTCTCGACGCCACACACTGGAACCGCACCCAGGCCGCCGCCCATCTGAACATCAAGTACAAGGCATTGTTGTACAAAATGAAAAAGCTTGGGATCGATGAGGAAGGCACTTCGTTTCGCCCCAAAGCGGTAACGCGCGACGCCTCTAGACCAATCACCCGAGTGCCTTTGAGGCAACCCAACTCATCCAGGCACCCGCTCGTGCGGGCGGCGGTTGCCTCCAAGCCAATTTAGAGCGCGGATGCCGACTGAACTGCAAGAGCAAGTCGCGGTTTCTTTCGTGCGAGATGAGCATCGGCTTCGCCAGAAGGCGGCGTAAAATTAGCCCATTCGTTCTCGACCGCTTCGAGGAGTCGCTCGGGGCGGCGGCTGTTCCGCCGCCTTGCGCCCCGCCCAGTACTTTCGCATCCGCTCAGATACCTTGAGCCGCTCCTCTGGGCTCATGAACCGACGGCCGCGCCGCGCAGCGGTAATGGACACCGGAAACGAATTTACTCCAAGCTGTTCGAGAGAGGCAATCACTCTATCGAGCCGCGCCTTCTCCTCGTAGAGCCCAGCGATTGTCCTGCTCAAATCCATTCCAATTGGTTAGCAATCCAATTGCCGCAGACCGAGCGTTCTTCAGTGGCGGAAGAGCCATGGTTTCCAGTAGTTCCAGAACTACTAGAAGTAGGCCGAGCGCGATCGCATGCGGCCCACGCTCCTATCCAGGTCACTGTCGCTTTTTTTACGGCTGGCGCGGCCGGTCCTCCTAACCTTTCCTAACCTAAAAGCGTGAAGCGGAACCCAGCCAGCTTGACACCGCCGCTTCCGGCGCGTCAGAGTGAATGGGTGAACCCTAGCTAGTTGCTGGGATCACCGATCGAAATCCTGGAATCCGGGAGGCCTTTGGCTGCTTGTTCGAACGACCCTGTTTTTCGGCTGTGCGCTAGCCCTGATGGCGCAGTCCGATTCCCAACAGCCTGATTCCCCACAGCCTGATTCCTCGCAGGGTAGTTCCGGTGAGGAGTGCAGCGGACTCGCAATTTTGAGCCGGGGCCAAACCCCCGCCATGCAGAGCGTGGCGCCCATCGCCTTCCGGCCGTACATCGGCTTGAGCGGGACCTACGATACCGGTTTGGTACCAGTCGCGGTGACCTCGACCGGTCAGATACCTTTCACAGGTCTGTATGGGGTGGCGTTAAACGTGGGCGCATACACTTATCACGTCTGGAGACACATCACCCTGGGGCTGGATTACCGGGGGGATTTCCGGCACTATTCTACCATACCAGCTCCTCGGACGGCACCGCTTAATTCTTGTCGCTTATCCTCACACACGAGGTCACCAGGCGCGTGACGTTTACACTTCGAAACAAGGCCGGCGTCTATTCCCTCAATAGTTGTTCCCTGTCCTCGCCCCTCGGCGCTCTGGATCCGAATTATCTTCAGCTACCCCAAAATGATATTTCCGATAACCAAGTCATATTCGCAGGCGTCTCGGGAGGTCTGACTTACCGCCTGTCGCTCCTGCTGTCACTCAATATCGGAGCGGCCGGCACTCTGGTGCGCCGACAATCGAGCGCACTTTACGGCCCGAAGTGGACCGCATTCCTATCGCACGGCTGGGACGATTCACGCCGATTCTTTTGTATATTTTCCAACTTTTTGGCCGTTGACGACCAGTAGACGACTGGGCCACACTCCTTGCTGACCGCCATGACCTCCAAACCGCGAACCCGTATTTCTTCTTCCGGTTCGCCAAGACCGAGGTTCCTGTGAGCGTCGCAGAGGCGTGACGTTCAATGTGGGATCGGCGCGGACACCCAAATCGGTCCGCCTCGGAACCATGTCGATTCTTCGCGCGCGTGGCCCCGCAATTGCAAGGTACGCCTAGAGCCGATCTCAAGGACGTCACGGAACTCGGGAACGCCGGCCTGACAGCGGCATGAGGAGCGCAATGCGCACACACCAAAAAGCTCCCCCAGGATCTTGGCACTGGACTGTCAGGATGCTGTGGCGCAGCAGTGCTCTCGCGGCACTGCTGTTGGTTTCTCTCTGGCCGCTTGCAGCGCAAGACGAGCAGGGCAATGTGCCTGAGGCCTCCGCGGAACAGGCGGGCGAACCACCCGCGCCTGAGTACAGCGGCCCTGCCGTGCTGAGCCGGGCCCATCAGCCCATGATCGGACAAGGATCTGCATTCGCTACCTTTCAGCCCTTCTTTAATGTAAGCGAGTTTTACGATTCTGACCCGAACGCAGCGCTTTCAGGCAGCACGCCTAACGGCTCGACGGGCTTGGCGCTGGGCTTCGGGCTGACGGGAACGCATCGTTGGAAGAAGGCGACCCTGCGTGTTCAGTACGAAGGCAACTACCAGCGGTACTCCCAGCAATCGACCTTCGTCGGTATGAATCAGTTCCTCAATTTGACGGCCGTCGTGCCACTCCAGCACCATCTTACGTTCTCATTTGGGCAGACCGCCGGGACCTCGAGACAGGATTTTGCAACCCTCCTGCTGCAGCCGGAAATTCTGGCGACGTCCACGCCGGTGCCCTCCAATGAGCCCCTGAACACCGGGGTGAGGTTCTTCGACTCAAGGGCGACCGTTGTCTACCAGAAGTCACCCCGCCTCTCGTTCAGCGCCAGCGTGGGCGAATCTCTGATACGGGAACAATCTCTGGTCGGGACCAACAGCACCACTGTCAGCGGCGATGTGAATTATCAACTGACCCCACGTACTACGGTCGGCGTGGACTATGCGTTCGACCATTATGGTTTCACGGCCTTCGGCTCGGGTGATTTTCACACTGTGAGTCTTGACTATTCCTGGCGTGTGACAAGGACCGTGGACGTGGCGGTCCAGATGGGTATGGCGCATGGCAGTGCGCGAAGTCTCTCAGTCGTGTCCCTCGATCCGGAAATCGCGGTGCTTCTAGGCATTACTACCGGCGTTCAGCTCTCAGACCGGGTCGTCAACACGCCCAGCTATAGCGCCCGGCTGGTGAAGCGTTGGCACTATGCTTCCGCCAATCTGGCTTATCAGAAGGGCGTGTCGCCGGGAAATGGCTTGGTGCAGACGTCAACGGCTGAGACAGTTACCGGCGGATTTGGTTACCCTGTCCGGAATCGTTGGAGGTTGTCAGTACAAGGAGGATGGACCACGCTCAGTGCGCTCAGCTCCACGGCCAACAGGTACAGCTCTTACATGGCCGACGTGAGCATGAGTCATACCATTCGCCCCGGTTTGGAGGCTGTCGCTAGCTTCGACGCGAGACCGTTCACTTACGTCGGCCCGGCGGCACTGAACCGGACGTTCTACGCCGCTAGAATAGGGCTTACTTTTAGTCCTAGACCACTGCCCATAGTACTCAGATAGTGTTCTGTTGGGGGGGCACCTCGCAGCTTGCGCCCTTTGGCTGGCTGGGCCTCCACTACGCTCAGTGCCTTTCGCGCCCTCCGAAACCGGGACACGGGAAGTGAAGCAAGCGGGCCCCCAAAGTTGTTGGAAAGAATCCCGAGCAACTTCAGCAATGCATGCGGAGACGGGCCCCATTTCGCGAGTCGGGAATGTTCAGAGCTACCCATTCTCCGTTTAGTTTCTGAATTTTCCGAACGCCTATCGCTGCGGTTGCCGGGATGGAGACTGAATTGCTGTATGTGGCCCGTCGCGGTTGGAACTCTTAAGGGGCAATGGTGACCAGGGTGGGAGTTCTGACAACCGCTTCTGTGGTTTAAACGGAAACGATGCTCGTGGTCGAAAGGACATGGTAATAATAACGATGAAAAGACATATGAGCGAGCGGGCGAGTCTAAGCCTGCTCTTGTCGGTTTTGGCTCTGGCTCTGGTGCTGGGCGGTAGCGTTGCGCGCGCGGACGATCTGAATCTGGGCTCCAACTATGTACCGGTTAGTGTTGATGAAAACGGTGTCGGCGCGACAAATGTAGGCGGCGGCCCCATTACGGTTAGTTACCTCAACGGAACTCAATTGGCTTGGGTCTATTGCATTGGCTTTTATACAGATGTGCCTGTACCCGATGACTATGCCGACACAACTGTTAGGAGCGACGGCGTCGTGAACGGTGTGGCTGTGGAAAATGCCGGAGAAATCGCCTGGTTGCTGGATGACTTTGCCGGGGCCGCTGCGGGGAACTCGACCGCGGAGCAAGCACTACAGGCGACCATTTGGAGTGTGGAGTACAACGGCCAGGGCACGTCGGCCGGGTACAACACGATCACCGGAGATTCGAGCCAGGGCTACTCGGCCACATACGAGAGCGACCTCGCCGCGCTTGGCTCAAATACGGCCGCCCTCAACACTGTTGATTGGTTCACTCCGAGTAATGGCAGCGCAACCGAATATCAGGGCTTGGTCGGACCGAATATTGGTTCAGTTCCTGAGCCGATGAGTATTCTTCTGTTAGGGACCGTACTGCTGTGTGTCCCCAAACTGAGGCAGAAGTTCGGCGCCGGCCGGCAACGGTGACGAAGACCAGTTAACCCTAACCCGGCATAGCCGGAGCCAAACGGAGTCGGGGAGGATGCCGGGTTGGGATTGTCTCTGGAGCCGTAGAACGCGGCAAGGTCCTTTCGATCAGGTTTAGGGCGGCACGCTTGTCTCTGTACGAGATCGGCGAAATGCCGCCCGAGACGCAAGTAATTCTACAGCACGTTTGTCCGCCGTTTACCGCTCTGGCTGGCAAGCACGCTGAAGTTCGCCGCCCCGTAGGCATTGCCGCATGTGTCCGAACCACGAATTTGCCCGCGAAGGTCATGCCCGTGTCCGGCTATGAATCAATCCTCCTGCAACTCTCCTGAATCGAATCTTCACCGGGTTGCCGGGCTGCTGGCGGGTGCTGGGTGCAACGCCGCGAGTGTCGCAAACTGGAAATCGCCGAGTAAACGTTCCACCTTGGAGGCCATGCCCCGCAATCCGGCGAAGGTGCGGACGCGCGAAGTCCATCCCGAAGCCAGGCGGGGCAATTCCGGATCCAGTTCCCAAGGATGAAAGTAGAGACACGCGGGCGCGCCTTCGTCCTCGTTGATCCGGCGGATTCCGGCAGCGATGTAGCGATACGGCAGGAGCCGTAAGTAACCGCCCCCCGCCACCGGGGCGATCCTGTCGCCGGGAAGCCGCACGGTGGCCGCCGGCACCTCCACAATCGACCCCGAGGAAGTGTGCAAGCTCTGCGCATGGCGGCCGAACCCCGGAATGCCATAGCGATCGTGCTGGATTGGATAGACACTGGAGTCGTGGGTGAAACCGCATTCCACCAGCACCTCCAGCGCCCAGAGCGAGCGGCTGGTGATCGAAAAACTCGGCGCCCGGTACACACGGGGGGCGACCCCAGCGGCGTCCTCGATGGCCCTGACGGCACGCTCCGTGTCTTGTTTGAATTCGAGTGGGGTTAAGTCGTAGACCAACCGATGGGCGTAACTGTGGCAGCCCAATTGGTGGCCGGCGGCGGCAATGCGACGGATAAGGTTCGGGTGACGCTCAGCCACCCATCCCAGGATGAAAAACGTCCCAGATATATTTCGGGTGGCCAGCATGTCGAGCACGCGGTCGGTCTGCCGCTCGACGCGAGAAGGAAGTTCTGCCCAATTCTCGTACGGGGCCACACCCTGCATCTCGGTGGGGTGGAAGTATTCCTCTACATCTATACTTAAAACGTTGCGCATCTCTCCTACGCTTTAGGCACGTTTGCACCGGTTCAGGACTACGACTGCGATATCGAATAAGGCGGAGAAGGCCAGCAGAATGAGCGTGTCCACCGCCTTTCGCAATGACAAAGGGGATCCTCCCACAGCGGTCGTTGCACCCGGCCTGCCAAAAGGGCTCCTACCGATCCGCGCGCGAATACCGAAACATCCCGGAATCTCAGCGGGTGACTCTAACGGCGCCTTCGGCCCGGAGAATGGGAGCTTTTTTGAGCGCTGCCGAAACGCCTAACAAATTGTCCACAACGATGGGCTGAGAACCGGAGCGCGCATGGGCCTGGACTTCGAAACGCAGGAGTGCCACCACCCCGTTTCCAATGGGCTTCTGACCTCCGGCCAGGATGCAGACCCATTTAGATAGGCCCGGACTCGTCTTTTTCGGGGCGCAGGTAAGGCCCTTGCCGGCGGCTCGGGCCGCTGGCCCAGCCACGGGTCCGGTTTCGTCCAGTTTTAGAGCTTCGCCCGAGAAAGTGGCTTCCCATTGCTGCGCCAGGGGCTCTTTGCCGGAAGGGGAATCCAAAGCGATTTCGATCGCAAGCTTCTCTCCCGGAGCCGCGGATCCGGAAGAAACTCGTACGCTCTGCCCGAGCAGGGGCAGCGCGCAAAGGAACACGCTAAGGCTTCGCATGCTTCTTTGATTATACGCGGCCAGCAAAAAGGTTGCCAAAGAGAATTATTCAGTTCCAGCTTCAGTCACGAGTTATGGTAGTGGGTCATTAATGACCCACTACCCGAGTTTTGCAAGAAATCCTCCTTTCTGGAAAGATTTCGCATGGTGTGCGGCATGGCGGGCACGGTGCACCGTATACAATAGCCGGCTTTGTGGCAACCGGCGTGCTTCCTTGACTTTCCAGGTAATTCTTATGGCGACAAAGACGAAAAGGCGTAATCTGATTCTATTTGCATTAATAGTACTCGGTGGGTTCGGGACCACCGACTGCAGGCGGTCCCCTGAAGCCAAAGAGGCGCGTTTCATAAGCCGCGGTAAGGAGGCCATGAAGAAGAACGACTATAGCCGGGCATCACTGGAATTCCTGAACGCCGTCAAGGTCATGCCACGAGATGCCGAGGCCTACTATCAGCTCGGCTTGGCGTATCTGGGGGCGCACAACCTGCAACAGGGCGCCGCCGCGTTGCGCAAGGCCACCGAGTTAAATCCGAAACACGTGGACGCGCAACTGCGGCTTTCCACGATGATGGCTGCCAGCCGCGACGATCGAGCGGTGGAGAATGCGCAGAAGCGCCTCAGCGAAGTGCTCGCCCTGGCGCCGGATAACGTGGACATTCTGCACGTCCTGGCGCTAACCAAGCTCCGGCTGGGCAAGCCGGGGGAAGCTGCAGAAGAGCTGGAGCAAGCCCTCGCGAAGTTCCCCACACACCTGCGGTCTTCAGTGGATCTGGCAAAGCTCAAGCTGGTGCAGAAGGATTGGGCCGGGGGCCAGCAAGTGCTTCAGAACGCCGTCAAAGCGGCTCCGCAATCCGCAGACGCGGCCCTCGCGCTGGGCCGCTTTTACCTGTTTTCAGGGAAGCCGGAGCAGGCTCAAGCCGAGGTGCGCCGCGCCTTGCAGATCGATCCGAACAACGGGCCGGCCCTCCTGACTCTGGGGGGGATTCAGTTCAGTTCGGGGCATGCCGACGAGGCTGAGCGGACATACCGGCAAATCTCACAGTTACCGGACAAGAACTACAAACCGCTGCATGCGGCCTTTCTCTTCCGGACGGGCAAGCTTGAGGCGGCGACCGCAGAATTCGAGAAGCTTGCGAAGGAAGCGCCGGACGACCGCGCGACCCGCACCCGGCTGGTGGCCGCGTATTCCGCGACGGGAAAAAACGACGATGCCGAGCGTGTGCTCAAAGCTGCCTTGCAGAAGAACCCCAAGGACACCGAAGCGCTGTTGCAGCGAAGCCAGTTGTACCTGGTTTCCGGGAACTATACCGGCGCGGAAAACGACTTGCGGCAAGTATTGCATTTCGAGCATGATTCCGCGGCAGCGCACTATTACCTCTCCAAAGTGTACCGAGCCAGCGGCGCCAGCCTGAACCAACGGCAAGAACTCACAGAAGCCTTACGGTTGGATCGCAACCTCCTGGATGCACGGGTCGAATTGGCGCGGCTGCTGATCGCTTCCAAGGGCGCCGGCACAGCGCTGGAAGTGATGAACGAGACACCGGAGGCGCAGCGGAAAACGATGCCGGCGATCGTGTGGCGTAACTGGGCGTTACTGGCGCTGGATAATAAGACCGAAGCACGCCAGGGAATCGACGCAGGGTTGGCACGGGCGAGAGCGCCAGAACTGCTGTTGCAAGATGGGGTACTTAAGCTCGCCGGAAAGGACTTCGCCGGCGCCCGGGCTTCGATGGATGCGGCTGTAAAACTGCTCCCGGACGATGTCCCGGCTTGGGAGCTTCTGGCGCAGACCTATGCTGCCCAGAAACAGCCGCAAAAAACCGTCGAACGGCTGCAGCAGGCGGCCCTGCAACGGCCCCAATCCGGCGGGCTGCAGTTGTTGCTGGGTCGCTGGTTGATGAATGTCGGCAAGACGACCGAAGCGAGGGCGGCGTTGGAAGCCGCCAAGAAGGCCGACCCGAAATCCACGATAGCGGACATGGCTCTGGCGCGCTTGGACGTGATCCAAGGCAGCATGGATCCGGCGCGACAGCACCTGGCGGCGGTGCTGGCCGCGCAGCCGCAGAACACCGCAGCACGGTTCTTGCTGGGTGAAATAGCCGAAAAAGCCGGCGACCGGACAGGCGCTATTGCCCAGTACCGGGCCGTCGTGACGATCGACCATAACAGCACCATGGCATTGAACAACCTGGCTTATATGCTCTCCAAAGACGACCCGGACGAAGCCCTGAAATACGCGCAGCAGGCCGGAGATCTAGCGCCTGACAGCCCTGCCGTGCAGGACACGCTGGGCTGGGCTTACTACCGCAAGGGAAACTACGAAGGAGCTATTCGCTATCTGAAAACCGCGGTGGAGAAAGACGGCACTCCCCGGCGGAGATACCATCTCGGCATGGCCTATCTGAAGGCCGGCAACCAGGATCTTGGCCAAAGGATGTTGACAGCCGCGTTGGCCGCAGACCCAACCCTGGCCACGACTCAAGGCTGGTAATCCACACAGAAAAAAGACGATTTCAGATGATCGATGACACGGTGATTATTCCCGGAATAGGAGATCCACGTGATTACATGGAAATGCTTGCTGTTCTTCGTGCTGCTGTCGGGCCCGGTTGCGATGCTACAGGCCCAGAGGGACACTATCTTCGAGTATCCGATATCCCAGGGGGCTGTCCCAACGGCATCACGAACGGGCCGGACGGCGCACTGTGGTTCACCGCCGGCTACCTCGTCGGACGCATCACGACGTCGGGGGCCCTCTCCTACTACCCCGTGTCGTTCACGCCCCAAGGGGCCATCGCTCTAGGGCCGGATGAGGCGCTGTGGTTCACTGGGTCTGACGGGTCGGTCGGCAGTATCGGCCGCATTACGCCGAACGGGAATCTAGCCCAATATCCAACGCCAACCATGAATAGCTTTCCCCAGGCAATTACCGCTGGACCAGATGGTGCCATGTGGTTCACGGAGAGTGGCGCTAACAATATCGGACGGATCACAACAGCTGGCGTGGTCCAGGAATACCCGATCCCCACCCCCAACAGTTATCCGATCGGCATCGCGGCCGGGCCCGACGGTGCGCTGTGGTTTACCGAGAGCGTTGGCAACCAGATCGGCCGCATCACGACTACCGGAGTGATTACAGAGTTTACTCTTGACGACGGCTTGGCGTCTCCCAATTGGATCACAACGGGACCGGACGGTGCATTGTGGTTTACCGAGTTGTCTCTCCCCGCCGGCAGGATCGGCCGCATCACTACTGCCGGTGGCGTTACTTCGTTTGTCCTGTCACCGGAGGGAGCCACGGGTCACATCACCGCGGGACCGGATGGAGCGCTGTGATTCACAGGAGGTGTATTCAACTCCGTCGGGCGTATCACCACCTCCGGTGTGGTCACCGAATATTCTCTGCCAACCGCCAGCAGTTTCCCGACCGGGATCGCGCCTGGTTCAGACGGGGCGCTGTGGCTGGTTGAAAACGACGCCGGCAACATCGCACGCGCAACGGCCTGTGGCATTGGGCTGCGTTTAAGTCTCGCGAACAGCACCCTCACTATCAACTTTGATGTGGGCATCACCGCGGCTGCGACATGGCGTGCCTGGCTTATTACGGGAAGCGGCGGCAGCCGATTGTTTAAGAAATCGGTACAGCCTATTGTCCCGCCTCGTGCTTTCACGGATACGTTGACGAATTTCTCCAGCAAAGGCAACGTGGAGGTGTTCTCGACGCTGTCCTCCGCCAACGGCATTACCTGCTCTGATGAGCAGATCTTGGATATTGGTGGAAGCGGGGCAGCAGGCGAGCAAGCCAGTATGCCGCAGGCCCCGCAGTGAGAATTCCCACGGGCGGCTTCCAGCGGATAGTGGGAGTGAGCCGCTACGCAAAGTGGGCGCCGCCGACACCAGGAATTGCGCATGCAGTGGCGGTTGGTTTTGTGGGTTGCTGGCGGGTGGGGCTGTTGTTGGGCCATTGGCTAGTGCGTCGTCTACTGCTGTCGCCGGCTGATGTTTTTCCCCGCCAAAAGGCACAGGCCTCGGCGCCAGCGCCCGAGCCGGCGAGCGTCACTACTACCGCTTATGTGGAATTCTCGATCAACTTCGACCCCTGTGGCGTCACGCCAGATCTGCCCGAATCGGCGGCATAATTTAAGTAATTCGGAGGGTCTGGTGGGCATTCAACACATCTAAAATATGGTGTCCGCCATCCGCTTAGGAATAGCAGGGTAGAGCCTCGAAAGTTTTACCGAGTCGATGCGGAATTCTTACAGTCTCGGGGGTCTAGACCCCCGATTCAAAATCCAGGATGACTGGGGTCCACAAGCAAGCAAGGGGGAAGCCTGCCGATTGGGTAAGCTCTGGCACAATCCCCCCGAAAAGAAGGAGCCCATACCCCAAACAGGATCAAACAGGATATACACTCCGACTTTGTGGTGGTTTTCCTGCTGAGCAACAAGTGTAAAAAATACCACGTCACGATCGAGGTAAACCCTCCTAAAAATTCGCGAAGTCCTCAATATTCAACCAGTTAACGCGACACTGGTTTGGCAGTCCACTTGCTGAGGTTCTTCCCCTAACAAATCAGGAATTTTCTGTAGGTTAACCGGTACATCCGAAGCAGGTCGTGGCGAGGCGACAGGCAAAGGAGATTCTTGTCGTATTATCTGGAAACTGGCAGCGGCCAATTGGGCCCTCGCGAGGTTTTGCAGTGAATGCCCGGCCTGGTTAGAGGCAGCGCTGTTTTGAGGCAGCACCTCGACCATTTGCTGGATGCCGGAGTCCTGAACGGCGGCATGAAATCGCGTCGCGCGCTATCCGTGGTTAGTGTGTTTAGTTAGACTTTGGACAAGGTTAGCTTACAAAAGTTAATGGGAAGTGTATTTAGCCTTGTTTAACTGAGGAATTAACCAATCTTAACGTAAATTGTTAACTAAGCCTAACTAAACACAACGTTGAGCATGGAGAAAGGATAGGGTTACCATTTAGCCACAATGTGCTCCCTTACGCTGAAGCATACAACCGGCTTGGTTGCATTCTTCATGTCAGGCGCTACGGCCTTCTGTCAGTCGGATGCCTTGGCCCTGTCGTCGGGTGCGACAACTCCTGGCGGCACGGTCTCCCTCAATCTTTCGCTCAGTTCTCCGTCCGGAAGCCAGCCGGCCGGCATCGAGTGGACATTTGTTTATTTACCATCCGACATCTTCGCGATTTCCGCCAACGCGGGTGCGGCCGCCACTGCCGCCGGCAAGTCCCTTTCCTGCGCGGGAAGCCCCGGCTCTTACCTGTGCCTCCTGACCGGGCTGAACGGGAACGTCATCCAGAACGGCGTGGTAGCGGTCCTCACGGTAACGTTATCGGCTGCGTCGTCCGGCGCTACCATCAGCGTCACCAATGCGCTGAGCGCCTCGACAGCCGGAAGCGCGATTCAAACCACAGCGACCGGCGGTACGATCACCACCGGTGTGCCGCTCAGTTTGACGTCCTTGAGGTGCAATCCGGGCACGGTGGCCTCCGGCGCCTCCACTACCTGCACGGTGAGCTTGAACCAGTCCGCTTCCTCCGGCACCACCGTCACGCTGTCGGATAATAACGCTCTGCTTACGATCCCCGCATCAGTGGCCGTACCGGCGGGGGCCAGTTCTGCTAACTTCATCGCCACCGCCGGCACGCTCACCACAACCCAGGCAGCCACCATCACCGCAACCCTGAACCGCGCCTCCCAAAGCACCACCTTGAGCCTGGTCGCCCCCATGCTGGTCTCCGCCCTGGCCTGCAATCCCACCAGCGTGAACTCTGGTGCGTCTACCACCTGCACCGTCACCCTGAATCAATCCGTCCCCACCGGCGGCAGTGCGGTCGCACTTTCCAGCAATAATACGGCGCTCACCGTGCCCGCATCGGTCACCGTACCCGCCAACAGCACTTCCACGACTTTCACCGCGACTGTCGGCACAATCACCACCACCCAGTCGGCCACCATCACCGCAACCCTGAACCGCGCCTCCCAAAGCACCACCTTGAGCCTGGCAGCGCCCATGCTGGTCTCCGCCCTAGGCTGCAATTCCAGCAGCGTCAACTCCGGCGCGTCTACCACCTGCACCGTCACCCTGAATCAATCCGCCCCCACCGGCGGCACCGTCGTCGCCCTCTCCGATAACAACGCCTCGCTGACCGTCCCCGCCTTACTCACCATAGCGGCCAGCGCCACCTCCGCCACTTTCACCGCCACCGTTGGCACAATCATCACCACCCGGTCGGCCACCATCACCGCCACCCTGAACGGCGCCTCCCAGACGGCCAGCTTGACGCTGGTCGCCCCGGTGCTCATCTCCGCGTTGGCGTGCAATACCACAACGCTCGATGCAGGCGCCTCCTCTACCTGCACCCTCACGCTTTCGGCCCCGGCTCCAGCCGGCGGCGTCACCGTGTCGGTTTCCGCCAACGGTTCGGCATTGACCGTGCCTGCCTCAGTAAACGTCCCGGCCGGGTCTGCCACGGCTACGTTTTCGGCGACAGCTACAACCGAACCGTCAGGCGGTGAGTCAACTGAGGCAGTTTCCGTCACCGCCACACTCGATGGTGCGTCCCAGTCGGAGTCGTTTACGTTGATCATCTGCCCATGCTCTCTGTGGCCCTCCACCGCACAACCGCTGAATCCTGCCTCCACCAACAAACAGGCCATCGAAGTGGGTATGCATTTCACCTCCAGCGTTTCCGGCTACGTGACCGGCGTGCGATTCTTCAAAGCGCTCAACGACACCGGAACCCATGTGGGCCATCTCTGGTCCCCTAAGGGAAAGCTCCTGGCCGCAGTGACCTTTACCGACGAGACGAAATCGGGCTGGCAGTTGGCTTATTTTCCGTCGCCGGTAGCGGTCGTCGCGAAGACCCCGTATGTGATTTCCTACAACGCTCCGAACGGAAACTACGCTGCGGATAGTGGGTTTTTCACGAATGCACTGAGCAACCCACCGCTTTTTGGATTGGCCGATGGAGAAAACGGGCCCAGTGGCGTATACCAATACGGCTCCGGCGGATTCCCCGCGACCGGCGCTTCGGCGACGAATTTCTGGGTCGATCCGGTCTTCAATACGTCCCCCGCGATCGGCACGGTCACCCCGGTTTCTCTGTGGACTCCGGAGGCGGTTCCCAATACGGCTACTGCGCCGACTTCGCAGGCCACGCAACTCGGCCTGACCTTCGTCTCCAGTGTCCCCGGCTACGCCACCGGTTTGCGGTTCTATAAGAGTGCCACGAACACCGGTCCGCATCGTGGATACCTCTGGACTAGCACCGGCACGCTGCTGGCCTCTGTCGTGTTCCCTAACGAATCGGCCTCGGGCTGGCAGCAGGCAAACTTCGCCACCCCCGTGGCGATCGAGGCCAATACCCCCTATGTTGTCTCGTACTGGTNNACTGGTGTCCCGCAGGACAGTACGCCGCCGACGCTGGATATTTCGCGACCTCGGGCATCACCACCCAAATGCTGTACGCGCCGCCGGACGGCCAGTATGGCCCCAACGGCTCCTACGCAACCAGCAACGCATTTCCGGCCAGTTCATCGGGCTCTAGCAACTACTGGGTTGATGTGGTCTTCTCCACCGCCATTCAGTAGCCCCGATCGAAGTGCCGCAGAATGCCCGGCCGTTCGCGCCGAGATTAAGAGGAGAATTCCGTCGAGGTTTTGCACCTAATTGTTATGAATAAAGTGAATATTGCTGGGGCCTGCGGAGGTGCACCTGCGCCTCGGAGTTGTGCCCGATGCGGGAACAGTTTTCACACCCGCGGAAAAGAGTACACTTGTCATGCCTGCCGCCAACCCAAGGGCCGGCCGGTGCACAAACCAGGTCACGCCCTCTCTTTCCGCGAACAGCAGATTGTAGCTCTTATTGCCGAAGAGAAAGCCAACAAGGAGATCGCCTATGATCTGTGCCTCAGCGAAGGTACCGTGAAGGAATACCTCTATCATATCTTTCGCAAACTTAAAGTGACCAGCAGAACCGAACTTGCTTTACGATTCCTCCGCGACGGCTTCACAGATCGTACCTTGGCGTGAAAACGCGTACTCGTGGGTGCATCTGCCTCCCGGGATAAATCCATCCGCTCTTTTTCAATAGCGATAGTGCGCCTCGCGGCCAGAACTGTAAGCGCCCCGGCCTTATCGCGCCGTGCTTTGCAGTCGCAATGCCGATGCCCTGGCATGGCCCAGCCCTTGCCCGCCTTCCCATTCTCGCAATTCTCTCCGCGGTTGGCATTTCGATGTTCAGAGACGCGACCGCGCGATCGAAGCGTCGCACGATGCCGCCAACCGCTGATCGTTTTGCCAATTCCCCGTCCAGGCGGAATGAAGAGGGCTGCTGTTTTCCGCAGTCCGTGGCGAACTAATGCGTCTTCCCTAACCCATCTCTTACGAGGCGTTAGGTAGGTAGAATACCTTAGATTGGCGACAGTGGGGTTGCCGGCGAGAACTCCTACCACGATACAAGACGGCGACCGGTCGCCGTCGCCCGAGCCCACCCGAAGTTACCAATTGGAAACAGCGATATCGCGATAAGTGCATGTTGCGGGTCGCGGGCTTCGCACCATTCTGTCGCACGCCTATCTTTGGTGTATTTGCCATTGAGAGTATTGATTCGAACCTAAAGTCAACCTAACATCATTTCGAGATTGCTTTTCTACAAGGAGAGACGACGCCATTTCACCGGCTCGCTCTTAATGTTTTGGCGGCCTTGACGGCGCTCGTTTATGCGCCCTGCAAGGCAGACGTCCCGACGCCGCCGGCGCCGCCATCCGTACCTACGGGTTACCGCATTTCCATCTATAGCGAGCTGAATACTAACTTATCTCACTGATACTTGGGTGTCGTGATCGCAACGATCTATTTGAACGTATGATGCCCATTTCGTCCAAACACACCATCGCCGTCATTCTTGCTTGTCTTTCGTCTACCCTAGCCTTCTGTCAAACCGATGGCCTGGTATTGTCATCGAGCGCCGTATCTCCAGGTGGCACGGCTTCCCTGAGCCTTTCCTTGACCTCCCCAGCCGGAAGTGAACCGGCTGGTCTCCAGTGGACTCTGGTCTATTCGCCAACCGACATCGTTGCGCTGAGCGCACTCGCCGGCACCTCTGCCACAGCGGCTGGCAAGTCCCTGTCGTGTGCCGGAAGCCCCGGCTCTTACACCTGCCTGTTGACCGGGCTCAACGCAAATATCGTCCAAAATGGTGTAGTAGCGGTTGTAACGGCTACGATTTCGCCCAGTACGACGGCAACGTATATCGGCATCGCTAACGCGTTAGGGGCCACCCAATCTGCCAGCGCCGAAGCCATAACGGCGACAGGCGGGACAATCACCACGGTTGTGCCGCTCAGTTTGACGTCCTTGAGCTGCAATCCGGGCACGGTGGCCTCCGGCGCCTCCACTACTTGCACGGTAAGCTTGAACGAGGCCGCTTCCTCCGGCGCCACCATCACACTGTCGGATAATAACGCCCCGCTTACGATCCCCGCATCAGTGACCGTGCCGGCGGGAGCCAGTTCTGCCACCTTCATCGCCACTGCTGGCGTCCTCACGACGAACCAGAGTGCCACCATCACCGCAACCCTGAACGGCGCCTCCCAAAGCACCACCTTGAGCATGGTCGCCCCCACGCTGGTCTCCGCCCTGGCGTGCAATCCGGCTAGCGTCAACTCCGGCGCGTCTAGCACCTGCACCGTCACTCTGATTCAATCCGCCCCCACCGGCGGCACCGTCGTTGCGCTTTCTGACAACAACACCTCGCTGACTGTCCCTGCGTCAGTTACCGTGCCGGCGAGCGCCACCTCGGCCACCTTTACCGCCACCGCCGCTACCCTCACCACCACCCAGTCGGCCACCGTTACCGCCACGCTAAACGGTGCCTCCCAGACGGCCACTTTGACCCTGGTAGCCCCCATGCTGGTCACCGCCTTGGCCTGTAACCCCACCAGCGTCAACTCCAGTGCGTCTACCACATGCATCGTCACCCTGAACCAATCCGCCCCGACCGGCGGCACGGTCGTCGCTCTCTCCGATAACAACGCCTCGCTGACTGTCCCTGCCTCAGCCACCGTAGCGGCAAGCGCCACCTCGGCCATCTTTACTGCCACCGCCGGTACCCTCACCACAACTCAGTCGGCCACCGCTACCGCCACGCTAAACGGTGCTTCCCAGACTGCCAGCTTGAGTCTGGTCGCCCCCATGCTGGTCTCCTCCCTCGCCTGCAACCCAACCAGCGTGAACTCCGGTGCGTCTACCACATGCACCGTCACCCTGAACCAGCCCGCCCCAGCCGGCGGCACTGTTGTCGCCGTCTCCGGTAACAGTTCCTCATTGACCGTTCCCGCCTCACTCACCATCGCGGCAACCGCCACCTCGGCCACCTTTGCCGCTACCGCTGGCACCCTCACCACCACTCAGCCGGCCACCATTACCACCACGCTAAACGGTGCCTCCCAGACTGCCAGCTTGACCCTGGTCGCCCCCATGCTGGTCTCCTCCCTGGCCTGCAATCCAACCAGCGTGAACTCCGGTGCGTCTACCACCTGCACTCTCACCCTGAATCAATCCGCCCCAACCGGCGGCACCGTCGTCGCGCTCTCCGATAACAACGCCTCGCTGACGGTCCCCGCCTCAGCCATCGTACCGGCAAGCGCCACCTCCGCCACTTTCACCGCAACTGTCGGCACAATTACCACCACCCAGACGGCCACCATCACCGCCGCCCTGAACGGCGCCTCCCAGACTGCCACCTTGACGCTGGTCGCCCCGGTGCTCATCTCCGCGTTGACGTGCAATGCCACCGCTCTCGATTCAGGCGCCTCCGCCACCTGCACCCTTACCCTTTCGGCCCCGGCTCCAACCGGCGGGGTCACCGTGTCGGTTTCCGCCAATAGTTCGGCATTGACCGTGCCTGCTTCTGTAAACGTCCTTGCCGGGTCTTCCACGGCTACATTTTCGGCGACAGCCACGACCAAACCGCCGGACGGCGGGACAAGCGAGACCGTTTCCGTCACCGCAACACTCGATGGCATGTCCCAGTCGGAGTCGTTCACGTTAATCATCTGCCCATGCTCTCTGTGGCCCTCCACCGCACAACCGGTGAATCCGGCCTCGACCAACGCACAGGCGATCGAAGTGGGCATGCGGTTCACCTCCAACACTTCCGCCTACGTGACCGGGGTGCGATTCTTCAAAGCATCCACGAACAAGGGCATTCACGTGGGCAACCTGTGGGCCTCCAACGGCACACACCTGGCTCAGGTGAACTTCACCCACGAGACAAAATCTGGGTGGCAAGTTGCCTATTTCCACTCGCCCATAGCCATCATCGCGAACACGGCGTATGTGATCTCCTACTATGCCCCGCAGGGACACAACGCCGCGGATAACGGCTCCTTCACGACGCCCGTGAGCAACTTGCCGCTCCAGGCATTGGCGGATGGCCAGAACGGACCCAACGGCGTGTACACCTATGGGTCTAGCGGATTTCCGGCGACCGGCGCTGCCGCGACCAACTATTGGGTCGATGTGATCTTCAATACTTCCGCCACCGTCGGCACGGCCTCGCCGGTTTCGATTTGGGCGCCCACCGCGGTTCCCAACACGGCCGCTGTGCCGGCTGCGCAGAACACGGAACTGGGTTTGACGTTCATGTCGGCAGTCCCTGGTTACATCACCGGGGTACGGTTCTACAAGAGCTCCACAAATCTCGGACTACACATTGGCTATCTCTGGNNCCAGGGGCACTCTGCTCGCCGAAGTCCCGTTCACGAACGAAACGGCCTCGGGTTGGCAGCAGGCAAACTTCTCGTCACCCATCGCAATCGATGCCAATACCCCTTATGTCATCTCGTACTGGTCTCCCAGAGGACACTACGCCGATGACGCTGGATACTTCGCCACTTCAGGCATCACGAACCAAATGCTGTACGCCCCGCCGAACGGCCAATATGGCCCCAATGGCTCCTACGGAACAACCAACGCATTTCCAGCCAGTTCATCGAGCTCGAGCAACTACTGGGTTGACGCGGTCTTCACCACCGCCATTCAGTAGCCCCGCGAGCGCATTTTGCCGCCGATCGCACCTGGAGCGCGTTCCAGAGAAGTATCGGAACGCGGACAATGCCGATTGGCAATTTGGTACATCCGCAAGTGCTGCGGGTCGAGAAGAAGCGGGGTCCCAACCAGCCAGCGCAGCGTTGGTTGAACACCCGCCGAGCGCCGCCCGAGGTCTCTTGCGCATTGCCCCTTCGCTGGCGCCGAGAGCTTGAGGCGTATCGAAGGAGCGTGTTCATAGCGGGCGACCAGGCAAATACTTCGCTCTCCCGCGATGTTCGAGGCGCCGCGGCCGATTTCGCAACCCTCGCTCGCCTTTGCTTTACGTGGCCACGGCCTAACCGCTCTGCCATGGCGGCCTTGGGAATCGCCCACCATGGCCA
>PKYZ01000618.1:3342-3585 GCA_003132865.1 Bryobacterales bacterium | reverse complement strand
CACTGATCTTGGCACAGAGGGTCGTCTTGAACGTCCGAGGGGGATGCAAGCACAACTCTAAAAATACGTTTCGTCCGCATGTTCGAAGGCGAGTACGTGGTCTGTGGCCAAGGATCATGATACCGGATTTTCCATGGCACGCGGCCAGCCCTCCTGGTAGCAGCAGGCGAGCAGGAGGATATTCGCCCGTTCTTCGCCTAACGGCAGACGAGATGAGCCTTCGCCTTATTCCCCTGTCCCAAA
>PKYZ01000618.1:0-3300 GCA_003132865.1 Bryobacterales bacterium | reverse complement strand
GCACCCAGGAGGAAGATGCGGGCAGCGTCTGACTGATAGATTGAACCTCCTCGCTGTTGATGTTTATCACGATTGATGTTCATCACACTTGATGTTCTTCAGTCGTGGGTTTTTGCAGGATTGAGTTCTTGCAGGGCCTCACAATTTCGGCGATGCAGTGCTTCAGTTTTTCAATCCTTCACTCCTTCAGGTTTGCACACCTGTAGCTGTGACGAAGTTCAGGCGTGAAGCTTCTCGAAGCAGGGTGGAACAAGTCGAGCTGGTTGAGGCGTTAGGAGTAACCCGGCGCTGAAGGCCAGGGGGCATCTTGAGGCTATGCAGGCGTGCACGTCCCCAGATTTTCAACGTTGCAGCCTTGATGGTGTGCACACCTGCAAGGCTGAATTTATGTGCAATTGGTGTTGTGAGCGTGGCGTGTTGTTGTCATCGTTGTTGCTCGCACGGATGATGGCGATGATCATGGGTGAAGATGAGGAAGGGAAGGGGTCGGCGGCGACGGTGATGGCCCTGTTCGGCTATCAGGTGGCAGCGCTGCCGGCGTTCGATGACGTGTTCCGCGCTGTGCAGCCGACGCAGCATCAGGCGGAACTGCCGTAAACTAGGCTGATCACAGGGGAGAACATAATGAGCAAAGCGATTGAAAACCTGCAAGTCGCCCAAAAGCGCGCCATGGCCGGACGGCCAAAAGTTGGAGGGTTCCCGTATCTGGCCGAGACGCTCCGGCGCGCGGGCGTGACGCGCAATCTTTGGTTTCTGCCCGCCTGCGAAAGCCTCTATCTGACCAAGGACGGACCAGTGGTGATCCAGGGCACGCCGCTGGTATCCGGCATAGCCGACGTGCCTGCGTTCAATCAGGAAGCACTCATCACGGCGCTCAGGACCGACCAGGCCGGCAACAGCACCTTCCCGGAATTCCTTGAGGCGTCATGGCGCGCCGGAGTGGTGCGTTATGATGTCGATTTTGCAGCGCGCACCGTCGCGTACTACGGCTGCAATGGCGAGGAGTATATCGAAGCGTATCCTGCGGCCGAAGTGGACTGACGGGCGGATCTGGCCGGAGATCAAGCGCACAGCGATGCAGAATTTTTCACTCCACTTTCACTCACTTAAGGGGCGATTTCGCTGCGGAATGGCGGAAGTTGCTGATTTCCATGCACCTGTATTCACCGCCGTAGACGCCATTGTCTTTTATTTTCAATCTACGTTCATTTTCCCAAGCTGGACGTCGCGGGTTCGAGTCCCGTCTCCCGCTCCATGTTTTCAATCACTTGCATGCCTCGCCAAATCAGCTCTTGTCTCATTTGTCTCAATTGGACGGCATGGCGCCGGATTGTAGTGCCTTAAAGTCTGACCAAAGCGCCGACGACGCCTCCCGCTTACGAGCGAGCGACGAATCAACGTACTCCGCCAGGTGAACACCCAGGCCGTGCCCCTGCTGATCGGCGATTATTTTGGGGTCCGTGCCTCTATCCTGGTGCAGCGTGGAATGCGATCGCCGCAGCACCGCGAAGTTGATCCAATCCAGTCCCAGCGGCTCCAGGCGCGGGTGAATGCACCGCCGTAGAACGTTGTCCGGCAGTAACGGTTTTACTATCCGCTCGCGGCTTGCAGTCCGAGGCCTCCTGGTAGCAGCAGGCGAGCAGGAGGACATTCGCCAGTTCTTCGCCTAGCGTCATGTCACTGCGCTCGGGATGATTCACGGGCCGTGCCAGGTCCGCGGCGCCGAGCGACCACGCTCAATAGCTGATTCGGCCGGACAGGCCAACACGTGCTATCCGGCAAGCAGACTCGAGTGCGCGTCCAGAACGCGGAGGATCAATTCCCCAAAGAGGGTGTTGGCCCGGCAAACCACTTGCGTGTATAGCGGGATGGGTCGTTCCGAAAAAAGGATTCATGCATAAAGCCGGTGTCGGCGTGCGTGGCTTTCAAGGCCGCCAGGCATGCGGCAATCTCCTTTTCGTCGCGCGTAGTCAGGGCGCGCGTGATGATCCCGAGCGGCCAAATCATCTCCAGTCCGGAATGCGGCCCGCCCAGACCTTCGCCGGCGGCTCCCCGGTAGAAGTAAGGATTGTCGTCGCTGAGTACGAACGCACGCGTTCGCTGGTAAAGCGGGTCGTCGATTCCGCAGCAGCCCAGATAGGGCAGCGACAGCAGGCTTGGGGCGTTGCCGTCGTCCATGAGAAGCTGGTTGCCATAGCCGTCGGCTTCGAAGGCGTAGATCTCGCCGTGGCGTCCGTGAGACCCGGTGGCCCAGGCGGCGATGCCCTTGCGAACTTCAGCAGCGAGTTCGCGGCATCCGTCGGCGAAGGAGCGGTCCGAGAGCGCGCCGGTGTATATCTCAGCGAGTTGCTCCAGCGAGGTCACGGCGAACAGGTTCGAGGGAATCAGGAAGGGGAAAATACAGGCGTCGTCGGAGGGGCGGAAGGCGGAATGAATCATGCCGCAGGGCCGCGTCGGATTGCCGTAGCCGCCTTGCGGCAGGGAATCGCTGGGGTTCTCGGTAGTCCGCTGGAAGGAATACGGGCCGTGGTCATGAAACCGCTGCTGCTCCCGGAAGGTCTTGACGATCAGCGCAGCCGACTGCCGCCAAGCCGGGTCGAAGCAGGAACCGTCGCCGGTGGCTTTCCAGTAGCCGTGCGCCAGTCGGATGGTGTAGCAGAGGGAATCGATCTCCCACTTGCGCTCGTGCAGCTCTGGCTTCATCCTGGTGTGATCCCCCGACCATTCGCTGCCAGTGGCGCCGAAGTTGAAAGCGTTGGCGTAAGGATCGATGCGGACGCAGCGCGCCTGGCGATTCACTACCCCGGCAAGCATGGTTTTTCAGCCTGGCGTCGTCCTTGGCGAGCGGGAGATAAGGCCAGACCTGCGCCGCGGAATCCCGCAGCCACATGGCGTTAATGTCCCCCGTGATGACGAAGGTGTCGGGTTTGCCGTCCAGTTCCCTGGTACGGACGGTGGTGTCCAGGGTATTGGGGAAACAGTTTTCGAACATCCAGGCGAGTTCGGGGTCGGCGATGCGTTTCTTGACCGCCTGAATTTTGGCCTCGACGGCATCGCTGGTAAACCTGCGGTCCGCGAGCGGCGGGCGGCCGGTCGCGTAGGTTCTCGCTACGCGCACGGGCAAGGCAGACGCTGCGAGCACGGCGGACTGGAGGAAGGCGCGTCTGGTAGCCATCGAATAGCCATGGTAGAACAATGCCCGGCGGTGTGAAACGAGCCTATCTGCGCCGATTCCAGCCCGCGAGCGTCAATCGTCCATCGCCACCCGCACCCGCTGCCGCTGCCCGCATCTTCCTCCTG
>PKYZ01000340.1 GCA_003132865.1 Bryobacterales bacterium | reverse complement strand
ACGGTGCGGCGCTTCGCTTATTCGCGCGCAGGGCTTCTTCCAGTTGCTTCCGCAGCCGCGCGTTCTCCGCCAGAGATCGCTCCAACTGCCGCTCCAGAGACTCGACTCGCCGTTCCAGTTCCTTCTCTCGATCTGAGGAGCCACCGCGATCAGGCGCTTGCATCCATTTAACGATGACACAAACACGCGAAAATGTCCAGACACTTGTCCCAACACCCTGCGTTTATTGAGTTAGCCTCTGGTAAACATTGTCCTGTGAGGCCACTGGGAGTAGAGACGTGCAGGGCCTCGCTGCCACAGTAATAACAGTTAGGTTTCTTGGACGCCCGTCTCGCCTGCGCGACTTTGAGCACTAAGACGGAGAACAGGATGGTTAAAGCGGCCAGCAGCGCAAGGCAGCCGTACACGAAAATCACGCGTCACCTCCCATCACATTTGTTTGGATCTGAATTCAAAACCCACTCCAGGACCGGATCTCCGGCCCGCCTTGTAGTCGGCCCACGACGGAGCGATTTCCCGGTCCGGCCGGATCGCGTTCTCCGGGCCTTCGGAGAACTTGTAGTAGCGCGTCGAGTAGCGCACGGTGAGGTGCGAGTTTGGCAGCGTCATGTTGCGCGGTTCGGCGTAACTATTCGGCTTCTCTCCGATAGTCTGGCCAACCAGGAGGGCGGCTGTTTGTGAGCGGAATTGCGCGGCGTTGTTCATCGCGGCGGAAAACGTAACTGCGCCCACCAGGACGAAAAGATGGCCCTTCCGGTTGATGGACGCGAGCTCGCGAATGGGATGGATCAGCCACCTCTCTCCCACGGTGTAGTCGCCGCCGCTATTTTGCCGCAGGTCGATAACCAGCTTATCCGGATTGTGCTGCGCAACAAGCCCCAGCAGCTCCTTTGACGCTGCGTACAGATTTCGCATGGCGCGAACATTGCAATAGAGACTGCGCGCATCCGGGAGATATCTGCACCAGAACTGCGATTCAGGATTCTCGCGGTAGAGGGGCGGCTGCTTGAATGGCCGGATCGGAGTAATCCCGGTCCCTGGCGAGGTCCCCGGCGGGACTGCCTGAACCGCGATGCTGAACTCCCGCCCAGCGTCGCCGGCCAACGTGTAACGGGCCGCGTTTCGGTCCGCAGTGACGTTGAGTCCGTGCAACGTGGCTCCCGTGGTGAGGGCATCTTCGACAAAAGCTTGCGCCAAGGGCCGGTTTTCGTCCTGCGACGCCAGCGGAAGAACGATCTCGGCCGCGCGCGATATGGCCGTATCGTGAATCTTCAGGACCCGCCCGCCGAGCGCGTTCTCCAGCCCGGCAACTATGCTGGTGACCCGGTAGTCCTCACCGAACCGGGCGATCTCGATTGAGAAGTTGGCTGCATCCCGCGGGGTTTGGAGGTAAGTGTGGCCGTCGCCAACCAGAGCCACGATACGCTGCATGCCGGTCCGGACTGCGTCACTATCGAGATGCGCGATTTGACGATCCAGTGAGGCAACCGCAGCCTCGAACTGTTCCCGGGGAGTGTAGTGGAATGCGTTGGCGTGCCCCTTCGGCAGTTCTCAAGCGAGGAACTCGAGGTCGTCGCGCCACTCGGCCGCGGAGAGGTGTAGGTTCTCCGTCTGGGAATAGCCGGGAATCGAGAGTAGTGAGATGGCAAATGCCGTGATGGTTTTCGAAATCGTCACTCGTTACCCGGCGTTGCTTCTGCCAGTATAATTGAAATCGTGTCAGCCTCAATCGCCCACGCCTTCGTGAACGCCATCAACCACCAGAGCCCCGAAGAAATCGCCAGCCTCATGACGGAAGATCACGTCTTCATCGACTCACTGGGAATGCGAGTCACAGGCAGGGAACAGATGAAGCAAGGTTGGCAAGGCTACTTCAGCATGGTCCCGGATTACACCATCACGGTGGACGAAACCTTTGCCGATGGATCCGTGGTGGTTATGCTCGGCGCCGCGCAAGGGACATACTCGTCTGGGGGACCGCTGAAGCCGGAGAACAGATGGCAGACGCCCGCAGCCTGGCGCGCCGTGGTGCGCGGGTCATTGATCGCCGAATGGCGCGTCTACGCGGATAACGAACCAATCCGCCAGATCGTAGGACAGGCCTCCTGGCCTGTCTCCTCTATCCGGCCCAACTCAGCCGCGCCGGCGGAGCCACGGACCAATCCTGCCCACGCCGCGCCTTGATCGCCGCGAAGTCCAGTCTCGCCAGCGCGTCCCGATTCTCGGGCAGCGTCAGCTCCCACAGCGGGAAGAAGTCGCTGCCCACGTCGAGCCCCTCTTGGTATCCGCGCGGACCGAACACGATCTCATGGCAGGCGTCCAGTCCCAACTTACAGAGCTCTTCCGCCAACTGCACAGGATTATCGATTTGGATCATTCGCGCGGCTCCCTCACATCTACGAGTACACACCAAGAACCGCGCGCATCCAAGTCAGGTGGGACAAATCGGACGACTGGTCCGATCCGGACTAGCCTCCGGCCCGGCTCAACGCCGCCTGCGCCCATTGCACCCACAGCCGGCCGCCGTACAGCAACGCGCTGGCCTCCACGCCGATCCAATCGATGAGAGACAGCGGGGAGCGCGCCAGCATGTGGCGCGCCAGGGTCAGATCCATCCGCAGGTTGGGAGCGGCGATGTCGTGCAGAATGCCATCCAGCGTGAACAGCACCTTGCGGAACATCATCAGGCCCGATGGGAATCGGATGCCCTCCAGCGCCAGCCGGTCCAACAGGCGCATGGCATCCATGCTGCTCGGCAGGTGCGTGAACGGCAACTCGCCGATGAACCGGTTGACGTGGTCGCGCATGAAGCCGCGGTGCGCCGGGCTAAGCCGCCGGCCCAGAGCCAGCGTCTCGATTTCGCCGCAGACTCCCACCGGGTCGCGCAAGCCCAGCATCACCGCCAGGATCGCCACGTGCCGCCGCTGCTCGCGCGTCAGGCTTTCGGTGAGCGCCCAGTCGAGCAGCACCAGTTCCCCTGTGCGCTCGTCGTACAACAGATTGCCCGCGTGCGGATCGGCGTGAAAGACGCTCCGCTCGCCACGCGCAAACAGGGGCACGGCGATCAGCGCTTCGATCAACTGTTCGGCCACGCGCCGCCGCTGCCTGCCGGATGCGCCCGCCAGCGCCGCCGTGACTTTCACGCCTTCTTCCTCGCTGAGCGCCGTGATGCTGGCGGTCGAGAGCGGCTTGAACAGCCGNNGCGGCACGCGCACGCCGCGCACACCCTTATAGACCCGCGCCGCCTGCACCAAGGTCGCCTGCTCGCGCGCAAAGTCCACCTCGTGCTCCAGCAGACGCCGCACTTCCATGATGGTTTCCGGCAGCGCGCGCCCGTATTCGGGATGCTTGTCCGCCAGGAAATGCGCCAGTTGCTGCAGCAGTTCCAGGTCTTCCGCAAAGCACGCGGCAACAAACGGCTTCAGCACCTTGAACACGCCCCGCTCCCGCTCTCCGCTCGCCGGATTCCGCCATGTAAACCGCACCACCGCGCTGACGGTGGCCTCGGCGAGCATGCCCGGTTCGATTTCTACCGCGTGGGTTTCCAGGCGCCGCCCCAGTTGCTTGCGGATCAGCGCGCCGATCTCCTCCGCGCTCACGTCGTGGATGCCATTCTCCAGTTCCGACAACGCGTTGCGCAACGACGGATCGAGGTGCCGGTTGCGCGCCAACACTTGCCCGATTTTCTGCAGCCCGGGAACCTTCGCGATCAAGCGCAGCAAGCGCACCTCGGGCGTCGTCTCCGGCGGCAACTCGATCTGTTCCACCAGCTTGGGAGCCAGCCGCGCCGCGGACAGGTGCGAGATCATGAACAGCATCGCGTCCCGCACCAGCGGACGCCACGCCGCATAGATCTCCGGCACCAGCGCCTCCGCCGGCAGAAGCTGGATGACCCAACTCCCCAGTTCGTCGCGCAACATCCCGCCGGCGGGAGTCTGCAGCGCCGTCTTCACCGCCGCGGTCCGCGCGGCGGCCGACGTCTGGCTGCCTAGAAAGGTTGCAAGCACTGACAGATTCATGTTTCTACATCCTCAGATATTCGCCACCAGTTGATACCTGGCGGCCAATGGCGCGACGATTCGCTGCCGTCCGTGCCCCGGATTTGGCGCGTCCCGCGTCGTCAGCAATCCGAACGATTCCAGAAGCCGCACATCGCGCATGACCCCTTGCCTGTCCCGCTTCAATTCGCTCGCCAGTTGCGAAACGGGTATCGGCCTCGTACGAACAGCCTGCAGCACCCGGATGCGTTCGGTCGAGAGTACTTGTATCAGGTCCGCCGGGTCTTCAAAAACCACCCTGATCTCGGCCGGTATGCTTTCACCCCGATCCAGCTTGCGCGCGCGCTCGCGGGATCGCGCGAAGAACTCGTCCACGGTCCCAGTCGTCAGCGTTACGGCCGAAAATCTGCTGCGAGTCACTCGATCCACCCGCCCCCCAGCACCAGGTCGCCATCATAAAACACCGCCGCCTGCCCCGGCGTAACGGCCCGCTGCGGCTCATCAAACCGCACCTCCACGCCCGCAGACTCAGCCGTAGGATACACCGTGGCCGGCGCGGCCGCGTGCTTATTGCGAATCTTCACCGCCGCGCGCATCGGCGCCTGCAACCCCGCAATCGAAACCCAATTCACTTCGCGCGCGGTCAGGCGGGCGCGCAGCAACTCATCGTTGCGGCCCACAGTCACGCGCTGCGAGCGCGGGTCCGTCGCGATCACATACAGCGGCTCGCCCGTCGCAATGCCCAATCCCTTGCGCTGCCCCACTGTAAAATGATGCACACCGCCGTGCTCGCCCAGCCTGCGCCCGTCGCTCGACACGATCTCCCCGCGCGTATGCTCCGCAGACGCGCCCTTCTGCCGCAAGTACGCATCCATGAACGCGGCGTAATCGCCGTTCGGCACGAAGCAGATCTCGAAGCTCTCCCCCTTTTCCGCCACGGCCAGTTGCATGTCCCGCGCCACCCTCCGCACCTCGGCCTTGCGCATCTCCCCCAGCGGAAACAGACTGCGCGCAAGCTGCGCCTGCGTCAGTCCAAACAGGAAGTAAGTCTGATCCTTGGTCTCATCCACGGCCTTACGCAACTGATACCGCCCGGCGGCCTCGTCGAAAGTAATGCGTGCATAGTGCCCGGTCGCGATCCGCTCAGCGCCCACCGCATCCGCCATCTCCAGAAACTGATCGAACTTGATGAAGTTGTTGCACAGCGTACACGGAATGGGAGTCCGCCCCGCCAGATATTCCTCGACGAACGGCTCGATGACGCGCGCCTCGAACTGCCGCTCGAAATTCACTACGTAATAGGGAATGCCGATCTGCTCGGCCACCCTCCGCGCATCGTATACATCTTCGAGCGAGCAACACCGCCCCGTGACGCCCTCCACGGCAAGCTCGGGCAGCCGCCGCTGGTTCCAGAGCTGCATGGTCAGCCCTACGACGGGCTGTCCGCCGCGCACCAGCAGCGCCGCTACCGTCGAGCTATCCACGCCGCCGCTCATGGCGACTGCAATGGGCGCGGCAATCGGTGGCGCGCTCATGCCATCACCGGGGACAGCTTGCGCAGGTGCGCCACCGACGCCGCCACCGCCTCCACCAGCGCATCCACTTGTTCGGTGGTGTTCGCGCGCCCCAGCGAGAAGCGAATGCTGGCGCGCGCCCGCTCCGCCCCCAGCCCGATGGCCGTCAGCACATGCGATGGTTCCACGGCTCCGCTCGAACAGGCCGCGCCGCTCGACACCGCAAAGCCGCGCAGGTCGAGCGCGATCACCATCGCTTCGCCTTCCAGACCGTCGAAGTAGATGTTGGTCGTATTCGGCGTGCGCGCCGCGCGATTGCCGTTCACGCCCGTGTGCGGAATGCGCTCCAGAATGGCCGATTCCAACCGGTCGCGCAACTCGCCGATGCGCCGCGCATCCGTCTCCAAACGCGCCCCCGCCAGCTCCGCCGCGCAGCCGAACGCCGCCGCCCCCGGCACATTCTCCGTCCCCGGGCGCCGCTCCCGCTCGTGATGCCCGCCAAACAGGATCGCCCCCAGCCGCGTGCCGCGCCGCACATACAGCGCGCCGATTCCCTTGGGCGCATAAATCTTGTGGCCGCTCACGCTGTAGAGATCCACGCCCAGCGCATCCACGTCTACCGGAATCTTGCCCAACGCCTGCACGCCATCCACGTGCACGTACGCGCCGGCCTCGCGGGCGATGGCCGCGATCTCCGCCACGGGCTGCACGGTTCCCAACTCGTTATTCGCATGCATCGCCGAAACCAGCACCGTGTCCGCCCGCAGTGCGCGCCGGATATCGTCCGGGTCCACGATGCCGTCCGCGCCCACCGGCACATACGTCACGGCCACGCCCTCGCGCTCAAGCTGCGCGCATGCATGCAACACCGCCGGATGCTCGATCGCGGTCGTGATGACGTGCCGCGGCGCGTGCCCGGCATTGCGCGCAGCATGGCGCACGGTTCCAAACAGCGCCAGGTTATCCGCCTCGGTGCCGCCGCTCACAAACACGATCTCCCGCGGCTGGCAGCCGATCAGCGCCGCGATTTGCCGCCGCGCCATCTCCAGCCGCTGCTTGGCCGCCTGTCCGAAATGATGAATGCTGGAAGCGTTACCATACACTTGACCGAGACACGCCACCGCGGTCTCCAGCACTTCCGGAGACACCGGGGTTGTCGCGTTGTGATCGAAGTAGAAACG
>PKYZ01000832.1:217-3428 GCA_003132865.1 Bryobacterales bacterium | reverse complement strand
CCACATTTCCACATAAGTCCCAACTATTCAATCACTTGCGTCAAAAACGTGCTGGAACTTCGGGCTAAGTGGCGCTGAGGCTTCAGTCCCATTATCCCCAAACCTTCATCGCATCGTAACGATATCGCAGCAATCCTGGCCTATAAATATACTATGGGCCCCAAAACAAAACTGCTGCCGCTTGTTCTGGCGCTGAGCTGCTGTCCAACCATCTTCGCCGAACCCGCCGGCTCGTGGCGCGGCCCGCGCGTCATCATCGTCGGCGTGGACGGGCTGAGCATCGACGGCGTCTCCACCGCGCGCGTGCCCCGTCTCCGCGAGTTGATGGCCCGCTCGGCCTGGACTCTGGAAGCCCGCGGCGTCCTGCCTACTCTCAGCAGTCCGAACTGGGCTTCGGCGATTAACGGCGCCTCGCCCGCGCAGCACGGCATCACGTCAAATGGCTACCTCCGCCACATGGTCGAATTCCAGCCAGTCTGCCGGACGGATGACGGCAAGTTTCCCACCATCTTCGGACTCCTGCGCGCCGCCTACCCGGCCAGCCGCATTGCCGTGTTTCACGATTGGGATGGGTTTGCGGATCTTCTCGAGAAGCATGCTCCCGACGTGCTGCGGCATGTGGCAGGCGCGGCCAAGACCACGGCGGCGGCCATTGCATACTGGACGGCAAACCGCCCCGCGCTCATGTTCATCCACCTGGATAACGTGGATCACACAGGACACGCCCACGGCTGGCTCAGCAAGGAATACTACAAAGCCGTCGAGGACGCCGACGGGTACGTGGGCCAGGTGCTGGATATGGTCGATGCGCTCTCGGTTCGCGACTCTACTTACATCTTAGTTACTTCGGATCACGGCGGGACCAAGCACGGCCATGGCAAGAACTCGCTTGCCGAGATTCAGATTCCGTGGATTCTCGCCGGTCCGGGCGTGACACCCGCCCAGATCGCCGTTCCGGTCAACATCTTCGACACGGCGCTGACCCTGGCTTGGATCTTCCATCTCGAGACCCCCGAGTGCTGGATCGGCCGCCCCGTCCTGACGGCCTTCCGTCCGTCGCTGGTCGCGGCGCACACCAACGCCGCCGCGCGTGCGCCGCTCCCGGATTGCGCGCAGGGCCGGCAATTGACCGGCGCAGTCCTCACCGGCCAGATCGATTGAAGGTCCGCCTGCCTCCGCCATGCCACGCCCAAAGATCGACCTCATCTACATCGACGCGGGTGGCGGCCATCGCGCCGCCGTCACCGCTCTCGATGCGGTCGTCCGCGAACAGCAACGGCCCTGGGAAACGCGGCTGCGCAATATCCAGGACCTCCTGTACTCCATCGACGTCATCCGCAAGCTGACCGGCATTCCGTTCCAGGAAGTCTACAACATCATGCTGCGGAGGGGCTGGACCCTGGGCACCGCCCAACTGATCCCGCCTATGCACCTGGCCATCCGCATCTTTCATGACGCGCAGGTGCGCGCGCTCGCCGGGCATTGGAGCCAGGACCCGCCGCACATGGTTGTCTCGCTGATCCCGCATTACAACCGGGCCATCAAACAAGCTCTGGCGCAAGTGTGCCACCGCGGCGCTGGTCACGATCCTCACCGACATCGCCGACTATCCGCCCCACTTCTGGATCGAGCGCCAGGACCAGCACGTGATTTGCGGTTCCAGCCGGGCCGTGGCGCAGGCGCGCGCGCTCGGTTATCCCGAAAGCCGCATTTTGCGCACGTCCGGAATGATTCTGAATCCGAAGTTCTACGCGCCGCTCCCGCTCGATCGCGCCGCCGAGCGCATCCGCCTCGGACTCCGCCCGGACTCGCCCACCGCGCTGGTGTCGTTCGGCGGGCAAGGTTCGATGGATGCCGTGAAAGTCGCGCGGGCCATCAATCGTGGCCGGTCCGAAGTCCAACTGATCGTTCTCAGCGGGCGCCACCAGGAAGCTTCCCGGAAGCTGCGCGCGATGCGCCATCGCGTGCCGGTGCACGTTGAGGGCTTCACCACCGGCGTCCCATTTTATATGCGCCTCGCCGATTTTTTCATCGGCAAGCCCGGCCCCGGCAGCATCAGCGAAGCGCTGGCCATGCGGCTGCCGGTGATCGTCGAGCGCAATCAGTGGACGCTGGCCCATGAGCGCTACAACGCCGACTGGATCGTCGAACAGCAGGTCGGCATGGTAGTCGGCAACTTCTCCCATCTCGGCGATGCCGTCGCGGAATTGCTGTCGCCCGCGCATTACGAGCGCTACCGGACCAACGCCGCCGCGCTCAAAAACTCCGCGGTCTACGAGATTCCCGAACTGCTCGCGAAGGTTCTCGACGGGGCGCAAAGCCACCGCCTGAACCGAAGGCGAATTGTCTCACTTCCACCCCGATGACGCCCACCCGTTCCCGACTTCCCGTCTGTGGGTTCCCTCCCGGCCCGGGCCTGCTCTGGAACCGCCGTCCATCGCGGTCACAAGCTTCAACAATATATTTCGGCCACCGCATCCCAGAGCAACCAAACCATTTACTAACGCACCACCCTGCTTGGTAGGGCCTTCCTTCACCACGCGCGCTCTATTATTGAATCGGGTACGGGCACTTGATCCCCGCACCCAAAAAGGTGAATTACATATGTTGATTTCCGACAAACAGGAAGAAGCCAACCAGCAGAATGCCCAGCACTCCACCGGTCCGAAGACTAGGGAGGGTAAGGAAGCCGTGCGCCTCAACGCCCTCACCTACGGCCTGCGTGCCCGTAACCTCATCCTCCCCAGCGAAGACCCCGAGGAATACAAGCAACTCTGTGCCGATCTCGAAGCCGAGTGGCAACCCCAGAGCCGCACCGAACGGATGCATCTGGAACAGATGGCCACCTCCCAATGGCTGCTGGCGCGGTTTGCCAAAAGCGAGAGGCGCATCTATGTGTGCGAAAGTTCCGTCGAGAAACAGTTGGCCCTCCTGGACCGCGTTTCCACGCAACGCACGCGCCTGGAGCGTTCCTTCTCGAGTGCCTTGCGGGAGCTGAAGCAGTTACAACGGGAGCGGCAGGCCCAGCGCCAGCAGCAGCAACCCGCGCCAACCGTGCAGGCCGCGCAACCGCCGGTTCACCGGCCAGCCGAGCCAAAGGTTACGCACCCCGATTATCTGATGCCGGAAGGACCGGAGGACCACCCGGCCTTCCGCTCCCCAGTCACTGCCGATACCCGTTAGCAACCTGACCCCCTGATCTTTGACAACC
>PKYZ01000832.1:0-207 GCA_003132865.1 Bryobacterales bacterium | reverse complement strand
ACAGGCCTCCTGGCCTGTCTCAAACACAACCGCCAGCCACGGCGAGCGAAGCGAAGCTCGCCCCGTTGTGCTACTATCGTTGCAGGCTTAACATGATTGAAGATCTGCTCCAACCCAGGCACTTGCTGATCATCCTGGCCATCGCCCTGCTGTTCTTCGGCCCGCAAAAGCTGCCGGAGCTCGGAAAGGGTCTGGCCCAAGGCATTC
>PKYZ01000688.1 GCA_003132865.1 Bryobacterales bacterium | reverse complement strand
TTCTCGCTCAGAGCCCTTTTTCTTTTCCGGGTGCTACGGGCAGGGGACCGATTGGTTAAACGACTTTGCTGTGCGAACGCACGGTTTCTACGACGAGAATTGGGACCAGATTCCTCCAAAGTCCCCGGGCCACAGGGCGCAGTACAATCGAGCAGTGAAGGCTATTAGGACATTCCTATCTGATTTATACGAGCTTGGAGCCCCACAGTTTCCCTATCACGAAAGTGAGCCCTACTTTAGTGCAAATCTTAAGGCGCTGCGCAAACGGAGGGGCGGGTACAAAGACCACCGCCGAAGTGCACAAGCGATATCGGGTGCGGGTCTGGCAATCTCATATCTTTGCACAAAATCGCTCCCGCCGTTGATGAACTTCAACGAGTTCGACGTGTGGGTGGACGACCATTTCAAGAGACGGCTCCACGAACAACTGAATCACATTCCTCATGGCCATCCCGAATCGCTGAAGTCGGCTGTCTGCATTCAAGAGCGGTTCGAGAAACCAGTTCGGATCACATTGGACGATATCAATTGGTACTTCGACGAGTATCTGATGAGGTTGCTCCGCGGCTGTTGCCTTATTTCTCTCGCTTCGAACCTCGACGGTACGCCGTCAGAGTATTCCCGGTTGGTGCATGATATCGTCACTGGCGTGGTACTAGAGGGAAACGCGAGAGTGTTGGGCCCGGGTTTGACCGAGTTGCGCAAGAAATGCCGCACGCTCACGGACTCACGCTACGATGAAGTCTTGTCCTGCTGGCAGAGCATCGAGTTCGAAGGATTCAGGATTTATGATTGGGCAAAGAGTCGGGCTGAAGATGCAGCGATCAAAACACAGGTTTGCGGCCAAGTCGTAAAGGATGCGATCGATTATATACGGTTGTTGCTTAAGTGGCACTTGATCGTTCAGGCGATAGAGGTGCTCCCCGACCCGGGCAATTACTGGCTCTACCGGCCTCCCGTTTAGATCAGAGCCGAAGGCCCCGCCATCGGCGGCAAGTGCTAATTGTTTTCGTCACGATCATGACATTCAGGCCCGGGGTTCGCTCGGTACGTAATCGATCCCTAGCACCGCCATCTCGCCGTCTTCGCGGACATCCACGGTGCTTTCCATCGTGTCCGCCTGGATGCACCCACCGGCGATAATGCTTTCATGAACACGGACGCCGCGTCGAACCTCATGGCGGTCAACGATTCGGCGATCTCTCGCGGAGATCTCGTGTCTGCCCTCCAGGAAGTAGGGGTAGCGCTCCCACAGGACCGAATTCCTGATTTCCGCGCCCTTCTCGATAACCCATCCATCACCAACCACGGCGTACGGGCCCAGCACCGCCCCCGACTCGATCACGCAATCGTTCCCGATCACGACTGGCGAGTGAATGTGCGCGGCGGAGAAATCCACTGAAACGTTAGCTCCGAGATAGCCCCAGGGAACAGGCTCGTACGTGAGCGGCACGTTGATGATGCCGTCCAGCACCCGCTTGTTCACCCGGAGGTAATGGCGCTTGTTGCCAACATCAAACCACGGGCCGTCAAATCGGATTCCCCAAAGGATGTAGTCCTTTGGAAGCTTGGCGTATGGAAGGTTGCCCAGCATAGCCGGAAAAACGTGCTTACCGAAGTCATAGAACGGCTGGTCGAGACCCAGTTCCGCGTTGGTCCGGCGAGCGTCGAGCGCCCGTAGCAGGTCGGTCTCGATCATGTAAATTGAAGCGTTGCTAAGGCAAGTCGGTGAATGTTCGTCCTTCTCTCGAAACTCGACCACCCGGCCCGAGAGAGAGATCAGACCTTTTCTTTTTCTGGGTCGGGTAAGAACGACGGTGCCGAAGTCCTTTTTGCGTGATGGCGGAATCTCGGTGAGCACCATGGTGAGGGCTGCACCGGCCTTCCGATGGATGTCGTACATTTCCTCAAGGAGATCTGGGCCGAAGTTTGCGACTATATCGCCGCTCGGGACGATGACGGTCGAACCAGAGAACGCGCGCATGGCCCTAGGCGCTGGGTCGGTCGGCAGCCGTTTGGCTTCGGGGCCTAGCACCATCTTGCAGGCTCCGCCGAGTGTGCCGGTCGGAATCTCCTCTTCGACATACGTGAGGTCCATACCGTATTTGGCGCCGTTGCCAAACTGCCGCTTCATGGCCTCGGCGAGAACACAGACATTCAGGGACACGTCTGTAATTCCGGAGCGGATCAGCCGCCTCAGCCAGATTTCGGCGATCGGCACCTTGCCGCCAAGCGGAAACAGGGGTTTTGGCAGGTGATAGGCCGTGAGCGGGTCGAGTCGCCTCCCGAGCCCCGCGCTGAGAATCGCGCCTTTGAGCTGCGAATCCAGCTTGCGAGCTGAGGTCCAACAAGCTTTCCAGTAGCTTTCCGAATAGTGTATGGGCATTTTGCTAGCGTCAGTTGATTGGCGAAAGGGCACTAATCCCGAGTCCGCGAGCTGGCCACCGGAGTGGAGGCGGCCCGGAGCCGGGCTGCGTCTCTTGCCGTCCTGCCTTGATACCGCTGATAACGATGGATTCGGCGTCGATCACATCGTCG
>PKYZ01000370.1 GCA_003132865.1 Bryobacterales bacterium | reverse complement strand
CCCGATGGGCGTGCATACCGGCGATTCGATCACAGTGGCGCCCGCGCAAACGCTGACGGACCGTGAATACCAGATGATGCGCGATGGCGCGATTCGCTGCCTGCGCGAGATTGGCGTCGATACAGGCGGATCGAACGTGCAATTCGCCATCGATCCGCGGACCGGGCGCATGGTCATCATCGAGATGAACCCGCGCGTTTCGCGCAGCTCGGCGCTGGCGTCGAAAGCCACCGGATTTCCGATCGCCAAAATCGCCGCCAAGCTCGCGGTGGGCTACCGGCTCGACGAAATCCGCAACGACATCACGCGCAAGACGCCCGCCTGCTTCGAGCCGACTATTGATTATGTAGTCGTGAAGATTCCCAAGTGGCAGTTCGAAAAATTCCCCGGAGCCGATACCACGCTGGGCACGCAGATGAAGTCGGTGGGCGAGGTGATGGCCATCGGGCGCACCTTCAAACAGGCCCTGTGGAAAGGGCTGCGCAGCCTCGAAACCGGCAAGGCCTTCGGCTCGGAGAAGCTCGACAAAAGCTTGATCCCGCAGAAGCTGATCACGCCCACGCCGGACCGCCTGAACTACATCCGCTTCGCTTTCGAGAGCGGTTACACGGCCGAGGAGATTCACGAGATGACCGCCATCGACCCGTGGTTTCTGCGGCAGGTGGAAGACGTGATCAAGCTGCAGGCTGAATTGCAGGGCGAGAGCCTGGATGGGGTTTCCAAGGAAATGCTGGTGCGCGCCAAGCGCTGCGGTATCTCCGACGCGCAGCTCGCCAAGACGTGGGGCGCGGCGGAACTGGCGGTCCGCGAGAAGCGCAAGGCGATGGGCGTGCGGGCCGTGTTCAATCGCGTGGACACATGCGCGGCGGAATTCGAGAGCTTCACGCCGTACCTTTATTCGAGCTACGAAAGCGCCTGCGAGGCGGACCCCTCCGATCGCAAGAAGGTCATGATCCTGGGCAGCGGCCCGAACCGCATCGGACAGGGCATCGAGTTCGATTACTGCTGCTGCCACGCCTCGTTCGCCCTGCAGGAGTTGGGCTGCGAGTCCATCATGGTGAACTGTAATCCGGAAACGGTCTCGACGGATTACGACACCAGCGACCGGCTGTACTTCGAACCGCTGACGCTGGAGCACGTGCTCAACATCTTCGATACGGAGCGGCCCGATGGCGTGATCGTGCAGTTCGGCGGGCAGACGCCGCTGACCCTGGCGCTGCCGCTGAAGCGGCAAGGCGTGCCGATCATCGGGACCGATCCGGAAAACATCGACCTGGCCGAGGATCGCAAGTTGTTCGGCAAACTGCTCGAAGACCTGGGGATTCCCGCGCCGGAGAACGGCTCGGCCACCAGCGCGGAAGAAGCTTGCGCCATCGCCGCCCGTATCGGCTATCCCGTGCTGGTGCGGCCCAGCTATGTGCTGGGCGGGCGCGCCATGGTGATCGCGTATGACGAAGAAACCGTGCGCGAGTACATGCGGGAGGCGGTGAGCTTTTCGCAGGACCGCCCGGTGCTGATCGACCGGTTCCTGGAAGATGCCACGGAAGTGGACGTGGACGCGCTGTCGGACGGCGAAGATGTGTTGATCGCCGGCATCATGGAGCATATCGAAGAGGCCGGCGTGCATTCGGGCGATAGCTCGTGCGTGCTGCCCGCGCAGTCCATACCGCGGCAACAACTGGACACCATCGAAGACTACACGGTGCGCCTGGCGAAAGCGCTGCACGTGATCGGGCTGATGAACGCGCAGTACGCCATTCAGAACGGCACGGTGTACGTGCTGGAAGTGAACCCGCGCGCGTCGCGCACCGTGCCATACGTGAGCAAGGCCACCGGTGTGCCGCTGCCGAAGATTGCGGTGGGCCTGATGCTGGGCAAGAAGATTCGAGACTTCACGGACGCGACCGGCGTGCTGCCGGTGCCGCAAGTCTTCGTCAAGTCGCCGGTGTTCCCGTTCAATAAATTTCCGGGCGTGGACCCCGCGCTGGGGCCGGAGATGCGATCGACGGGCGAAGTGATGGGGGTGGGCGCCAACTTCGGCGAAGCGTTCGCCAAGGCGCAGATCGGCGCGGGCACGCCGCTGCCGGAGAAAGGCACCGTGTTCATCAGCGTGAACGAGCACCACAAGCCGGAGGCCGTGGCGGTGGCGCGCAAGTTTGTCGCGCTCGGGTTCCAGCTCGTGGCCACGCGCGGCACGGCGGCGGTGCTGCGCGCGGCGGGACTGGCGTGCAAGGTCGTGTTCAAGGTGAATGAGGGCCGCCCAAATGCAGTGGACTTGCTGAAGGCGGGGTCCATTCAACTGGCGGTCTACACCACGGCGGGCGCGCCGGCGTTCTTCGACGAGAAGGCCATCCGGCGCAGCGCGGTGACGCATCGGGTGCCGTGCATCACCACGATGAGCGGCGCGCGAGCGGCGGCCGAGGCCATGGCCGCGCGGAAGCGCGATCCCATCCGGGTGTGGAGCTTGCAGGAGATTCACGCGCGGGCGAAGACGGCAGTGTGAGGCGCGCGGCGAAGCGTGTTGCACGGTGTTGCGTTGTGCTGCGCCGAAGCAACCCTATGGCTGACGGACCCGCTATGGCGCGGGCGCCTTCGAATCTGACAAACAAAGCCCAACATATTGATAGTGTTGGGGAAGCGCTACACGTGAAGTAGCGCTACGTCGCCCATACCGAGGCCCTTCGCCAGTTTCACCAGCTTCTCATCGAAGCTCACGAATCTGGCGCTTTCGCCTCGGCTGGCAAGGTGCAGCGCGTCGGGAAAATCCATACCGGATGACGTCCATTCCAGCGCTCTGGATACAGCCACGGGGTCCTCAACCCGCACTGTGGGGAGGCTCGTGAGCCCCAACAATGCGGTGGATAGCTGCTTACCGCGAAAACGATAGAGGCTGCGCAGGACCCACTCCGTCTCCAAAATCACGCTCTTGGATAGCCATATCTCTTCCGTTCTGAAGAGCGCAAGTGCGCGCGCCGCCTGCCGTGCGTCGTCCTCGGTAAGAAGCCGGACGACGACGTTAGTATCGACCGCGATCACGCCGCTCCTTCACCCCCATGGCAATCGCTTTCTCCATCTGCCGGAGAGTCTTGGCCCTGCCGGTATATCGCAAGCAACCGGCCACGTCCTCCAGACGCGGGGGCGGCGATAGTCTCAACGGACGCAACGTGACTCCTCCGGGCACCTCTTCAACTGCGAACTCCGTCCCGGGGTTCCACCCGTGCGCATCCCGAACCGTCTTGGGCAGGATCACCTGCCCTTTCGTCGACAACTTTGTGGTTTCCATGGCTATCACGTTCCTGGTAAGATCCTAGTAAGATTAGTATAGCAGCAGCTCGAGCCCACGGGCGTCCCCACGAGTGCTGCCCGGGACGGCTCGATGGCAGGGCAGCGCATGGCGCCGCCCCTCTGAAAGGCCAGATGCCCGTGCGCTGCTTTTTAGCCCGCCTCCACCCGGTGGAATTTGGCTTTCGTTTTGAGTCTTTGTTGAAAACAAAGGATCAAATTGGGTTCGTTTCGTAATCTGGTTTTGGGTTCGTCCGGGGGCCCCCTCCGGGCGCACCCGGTTCAGTTTTCGGATTTCAAAGAGCTAGGGGCGGAGGGGACCCGTTGCCAGACGTCCCGTAAGGGGTGTTTGGAGCGACGCTCTACCCGGTGTAAGCGTAGCACGGCGGCGACGGGAACGCCTTTGACGCGTTGCCTTCGGGCGTTTGTTTTCAGCGTGGACTGGGAAGTGCGAGATGTGTCACCGCCGGCGCGGCGCCGATGGCCGCATTTGTTTGTAGTCCTTGGCCTGTCCCAGCCGCAACCCCAGCCCCCCACAGGCGTTAAAATAGGCTGTCGCAGCGCCATTGCGGCGTCGGGATAGTGCAACATAAAGGACGTTTTCATACACTGCGGTCAGCCGGCGAGTGCCCGGTAAAGGGTGGTGCGATTCACGTTCAGCAGAGCGGCAACTTCGTCGCGGCGCTGGCCGTCGTCGATCAGCTTCCGGGGCGTGTGTGATCTGCTGCAGCGTGAGCTTTGGTTCGCGTCCGAATTTCGCGCCCCGGCCTTTCGCGGCCTTCACTCCGGCGCGGGTCCGTTCGCTGATCAGGGCTGCGCTCCAGCCCGGCGAGCACGCCAATCATCTGCCACATGGCGCGGCCTGTCGGCGTCTCGGTGTCGAT
>PKYZ01000451.1 GCA_003132865.1 Bryobacterales bacterium | reverse complement strand
CAGGTTTGTTCCCGTGCATGCCGCGGCGCAACGGCTGATTGAGGAATATCTGGGCCGCGCGGGCCACGGCGCCGACGTGGCCGGTCCCCTCTTCCGGCCTGTCAGAAACAACCGCACCAAGGAAAAACTGGTCAGGCCGGAGAGCAGCTTCGGATAAAAGTCAGTGGACTTTTGGGGCATCACGCCGCCGGCGAATGAGATGCGCGCCACTTCATCCACCGAAACCGGTTTGAGCAGGAACGCCACTTGCGCTGCGCCGCTGTGGGCCGCTTCCAGCGCGGCATCCAGACCGCGCACATAACGCAGGTTTTTCTCTTCGCGCACGGCTTCTTCGCCGATGCCCAGCAGAAAAATCAGACAATCTTTCTGCTGCCGATTACTCTGTGCTTGCTCCTGACTCCAGCAGCCGCGCAAACCACGACATCGAACGACCACGCCGGAGAACAGGCAATTGACGCCCCACGGCCCAGCACGGCAGTCGGGCCGAAAGAGGGTGCAGAAACTGTCTTCACGAAGCAGGCTGCTAAGGTAGTCTTTCTGATTACCCGGAAGTCAGGAGAACCTCACTCCCTCGCCAGTGGCGTCATCCTTGCCGCCGATGGATACATTGCTACCAACTATCACGCTCTCGAAGGTGCCGATGCGGTCGAGATCAGATTTTTTTCCGAACCGGAGAACTCCGAGGACTACACGGCATTCAAAGCGGTGAAGGTGCTCTACGCTGATTCCGACCACGACATCGCGATACTGGTTGCAGGGATTGCCGCACCGCCGCGCCGTGTGTTGTACTGTTGCCATGAAGCCAGTCCTGTGGGCCATCCTGCTGACCGTGCCCCTGGCCGCCCAGGTGCGCATCGTGCAACACGGCATCGAGTACATCTCGGTTGAGATCAAGGGCAAGCCGTTCACCCAGTTCTTCATCGGGCCGGAGACCAACAAGCCCTATCTGCACCCGCTGCGTGCGGCCAGCGGCAAAATCGTGACGCGCGGCTACCCGATGGAAGACGTGCCGGGCGAATCGCACGACCATCCCCATCATCGCGGCCTGTGGTTCGCACATGGCGACGTGAACGGGTTCGACTTCTGGGGTAACGAGACCCGCGGCGGCAAGTTCGGACGCATTGTGCTGGCCAAGATCGACAGCCTGTCGGGCGGCAAGGACTCAGGGGTGATCGACGCCACCTTCGACTGGCGCGACCCTGCCGGCAAAGTACTGCTGACCGAAGCGCGGCAAATGACTTTCTACGGCCAGCCGAAGACCCGCACCATCGACTTCGACATCACCCTGACGGCTCGCGAAAAGGCCACCTTTGGCGACACCAAGGAGGGCACATTCGCCCTGCGCGTGGCATCCGCCTTGGAAGAACCGCACGGTGGCACGCCCGCAGAACCGGCGCGCACCGGACACATCGTGGACTCCCAGGGGCGCGAGGGCGAAAAGCAGGTTTGGGGCAAGCGCGCCGAGTGGGTGGATTTCTATGGCGTGGTGGACGGCGAGCCGTTGGGAATCGCCATGTTCGACCATCCGTCGAATCCCGGGCACCCAACTTATTGGCACGTCCGCAGTTACGGACTGTTCGCGGCGAACATCTTCGGCTTGCGCGATTTCGAAAACGATAAGAGCAAAGACGGGAGCCTCACTCTGGCGTCCGGCGAAACCCTGCGCTTCCGCTATCGCGTGGTGATCCATCCGGGAGACGTTCACAGCGCGCACATCGCCCGGCTCTACCAGGACTATTCCGGCGGGCGATAGATCTCGCTCAGCTTGCTCAAGATCGGCACGATCACGTCGGGGACCAGATGCTGCCAAGCGGCCCCGTCGCGAATGCGCCGCCGCACATCGCTGGATGAGACGGCATTCAGATCGGCAGGTAGTGTCAGCGCGCGGATGTGCTGGCGCAGATGCGGGGGCGGTTCGTAAGTTCCCTCCTGGCAAGCAACCAATATTTGAAATGTTTCCAGCATCCGATTGATGGCATTGGGGTTGCCGTAGCCCCAGCCAACGATGCGCTCAGCCGCATCCCGGCCGCATATAAATGCCAATTGGACAGTGGGGCCATAAGCGGCGCGGCACTCTTGCGCAATCTCGATGAAGAGGCCGCCAACGCTGGCGGCAGCCGAAAGTCGCGGACGGTGGTCCAGCACGGCGCGCAGCATGTCCACGCGCTGGGTAAAACTGGCGCCATCGTAGGTTTTGTGGGGAAAAACGCGCGGCAGGACCAGCACCACCTCATCCAGCTCCGCCAATGCGGCTTGGGCGAGTGCCAAGTGCGCTAGAGTTGGCGGGTTGAAGCTGCCGGGAAGAATCCCCAAGCGGTCAGGTTTCGCCCGGCGCCAGGCTCAAGAACTCCATTGAGGAAACTGACCCAGTTACTGGTTGAATCTTACACAAAGGGCGCGGGATTACTCCCGCGCCCTGCTCCAAAGCGTCCGTGGCGGACGCGCACGGTCNNCGCAGGCCGAGGCCTGCCCCACTAGGCGGCGGCCAGCAGGTCGTCGATCGACTCGGCGGCCTCAAACTCATTCCGATCCCGGGCTTCCTGGCAATGGATGCAGAAGGCAGCCCACGGCACCGCGTCCATGCGCTTGGGTTTGATCTCCTCCTCGCAGTGCAGGCAAACCCCATAACTGCCGTCGTTAATACGGAATAGGGCGGACCGCACGTTGCGCAGCAAGCTGGCCTCGCGGTCCAGATTGCGAATCGCAAGCTCCCTCTCTCCAGCAAGTTGCACCTCGTCCAGGGCATCCGGGGACTTCTCGATCAGGATCTCGTCGCGATTGCGCAATCCGCCAGACAGTTCGGCTTGCTTAGCTAACAGGATCGCCTTGTATTTTTCGAGCTCGGTTCTGTTCATGATCTTTCTCCTATCTTTTTTCGTTCTATCTCGCCGGGTTCGTTTGCCCGACAGGAAATAGACGAAATTTCACTCCAAAAGTTTCAAAAAATCTCAGCCTGTTCGGCTCAAGTACGGGCGTCGCTTTCCAGAACACCCCGCACGGGAAAACACTGTAGCAATTCCCATGCCAAATTGCAATACCAATTTATATAGGCTCAAGTACTATAACGAAAGTTATATTTGAGCCAACTAGCCCGGCCGCCGATCGGCTTCCCGTCCAAGCGGCTGGTACATTAGTGCTGAATCGGGGCATTTGTATCACCAGACGCCCGCGCGGCCGATACGTTTCACCTGGCAGGGGGAAACGGTTCTATGACCAAGTGTTTAATATTTGAACACTACCTGCACACAACGCCGAAGCTTGCACTTGGCCGGCTGAGCCTACCGGGCACCCACGAGCGGCAGCACTACTCGATCCAACTCCTCGTCGGTAAAGTTACGGAGGTGGACATTGTTGTGCAGCGTCCAATGCTCGACGTGCTGGAGCGAGGCACCGGGCCTTAGATGCTGTAGCGGACCGAGGGTCTCCAGTTCCAGGAAATAGGCGTTGGTGAAGGTTTCGAACGAGCAGCCGAAATCGGGGTAGTTCTTCGGTGAATCCTGCGCGTCGTAGCGCTTGATGAACAGGCCGGAATTCAGCGCATAGGCGGCCCAGGTGTTCTTGTTGAAGCTGCCGAGCTTTTGCGGATCGGAGTTCTTGGGGTCCTGGTGCAGCATCAGGTATTTGCGGGTGTAGCGCCAGCGGTGATCGGAGAGATTGCTGAAGGCCCACATCACCAGCGGATTGGTGGGATAGAGCACCTCGGGATGCTTGCCGCGCGGCGGAAAGCCGTGGATGCCCACGCCGCCCTGCGCCATCATCGTGAGCGCCCAAGGCGCCAGCTCCAGCGGATGGCTGCCCGCGTTCTTGATGCGGTGCAGCACTTCCACGCTCGTACCCTGCGGCGACAATTTCACCACAATCTGTTTTTCGAGGCCGGTGAGCGGCTCGACCGGCTCGGTGGCTTCCAGCACGTCACCCTTAATTTCAATGTGTACCGGCCCGTTGTCCGGCGCGTAGGTGCGGACCGCGTCCTCGGGAGCGGCCCAGACGCGATGTCCACCGCGGGCGACCCAGGCCGGTTCGCCGGATTTGCCGAGGTCCTCGGCGAATTCCTTGAAGATGTTCGGGCCGCCCACAAATGCGTAGCGCATGATGCGGGGGCCGATATCGCTGGTGACGATCAGCTCGACTTCTCCGTTAGTGATGCGGTAGCAGTTCGGCCAGCCCTTGTAGTTGGTCTTCTCGATTTTCACGGCGGCGGTGGCGCTCATGGTCAGCAGGAGCAGGTATGGGGCAAATCTCAGCATAGCCCGTATTATCGCGCGCTTCACGGCGAAAGAGGGGGCGGCCTCTTCCGGCCTAGAATAACAAGATGATAGAAACGTCCCGCTTCATCTGGGAACCCTCGCGCGAGTTCATCGAGAGCACCAACGTGTACCGCTTTATGCAACGGTTGGGGATCGCCACATATCAAGACTTCATCCGCTATTCCCAGGAGTACCTGGAAGAGTTTTGGGACGAGATGGTGCGGGAACTCGCCATCGAGTGGTTTGAGCCATACACGCAGGTGCTGGACGCGTCGCGCGGCGTGGAGTGGGCGCGCTGGTTTACCGGCGGCAAGCTGAATATCGCGTGGAACTGTCTGGACCGGCACGCCAACGGGACCGCGCGCGACCGTCTGGCGGTCATTTGGGAAGGCGAAGACGGCAGCATCCGCACTCTTACCTTCGGCGAATTGCGGCGCGAAACGGACCGGCTGGCGAACGCCCTGCGCGCCCTCGATCTCGCGCCGGGAGACCGCGTGGCGCTCTATATGCCGATGGTCCGGAAGCGGTCATGATTCTTTACGCGTGCTTCAAGCTGGGGCTTGTCGCGGTGCCGATAATTCTCCGGCTTCGGTTACGGTGCAACGGCCGTGCGGCTGCAGGATTCGGGCGCCCGAGTGCTGTTCACCTCCGATTTCCTGGAGCGGCGCGGGCGGCGATCCCGTTGTAGCAGAAAGCCGATGAGGCGCTGGCCCAGGGCTGTGCCATCGAGCGGGTCGTCCTCTGGCGCTACAAGGGCGGCGACGTCCCGTGGAATCGACGTCTGGTGGCACGATTTCGTCGCCGGCCAACCCGAGCAATGCGCGGCGCTGCCGCTCGATTCGGAAGCGCCCGGGCTGTTGCTCTACACGTCAGGAACCACCGGCCGTCCCAAGGGAGCCGTGCATACGCAATGCCGGCGCGCTGGCGCAGACGGCCAAGGAGATTTATCTGACGTTTGATCGCCAGCCCGACGACCGCTTCTGGTGGGTCTCCGACATCGGCTGGATGATGGGGCCGTGGGAGATTATCGGGAACTCGGCGGAGCGATCATGCTGTACGAAGGCCCGCCCGACAACCCCACGGCGGAGCGCTTCTGGCAAATGATCGAGCACAGGGTGACTACGTTTGGGATTTCACCGACGGCCATCCGGCTGCTGATGCGCAAGGCCGGCTCCGGTCCCGACGGGTTCGATCTCGGCTCGCTGCGGCTGTTGGGATCGACCGGCGAGCCATGGGATGAAAGCTCTTACCGCTGGTTTTTCGAGTGCGTGGGCCGTGGACGGCGCCCCATCCTGAACATCTCCGGCGGTACGGAGATTATCGGCTGTTTCCTGGCACGCTGGGCGGACCATCGCCGGGCATGGCCACGGACGTTTTCGACGCGCAGGACCGGCCCGTGCGAGGCCAGTTGGGCTACCTGGTGTGCACCAAACCGGCGCCTTCGATGACGCGCGGAGTTTGGAACCATCCCCAGCGTGGATGCGGACGGCTGCTGGTGTCCGCAAGGGCGGGCCGACGAGTCGTTCAACGTGGCTGGGCGCAAAGTGGGTCCGGCAGAGGTGGAGGCGTGCTTGATCGGGCATGCCGGCGAAAGAGTGGTGGCGTTCGTGGTGCTGAAACCGGGGCCGCGCTAACGATGTCAGCGGCGAGTTGGCGGCGCACGGGGCGCGGTCGATGGGGCCCACCTTCCGGCCGCGCGCCATCCACGTGGTCCCGGAGTTGCCCAAGACCCAAAGCGGGAAGGTGGTGCGGCGGTTGATCCGCCTGGCGCATCTGCGAGAGCCTGGGGGATATCTCGACAGTGGAGAATCCCGCGGCGCTGGAGCGCTTCAAAACTTGAGAAGGTTGCCTTCGTTACAGTACTTGGATTGCGAACGCTTTCGAATTAACGTTGCGCTTTTGGAAATATGCGCCATAATACGAACATCGGCGCCGGGTGAGCGCCTTTGGGGATAAACTGGAATGGGCGTCAGGGTTCCGGCCATGTCATCGCGCTCGTTAAAGGCTCTTCCGATTCCGTGTTTGCGCACAGCGCTCTGTCTGCTGCTGTTGGCCGGCGCCGGGCGCGGGCAGACTATTCTGCCCGGCTCCGGACCGGGTGGCGAGGCGCACCTCTTTAACACCGACGCGGCCATTTTGGAATCGCAGGAGACCCGCAAGGACCTTCCGTGTACATCCACGCAGGTCAAGCCCATCCTCGGCTTCGACCTTAAGTTCCATTCCGGTTACGAAGTGAGCGTACCATTGAAGGAACTGGCTGGATCGCAGAATCTCCTCACCATGATCTTCAGGATTACTCCCGATGAGCATAAGGACGAGCCGGTTTACATGTCGCAACGGGTGCATGTGCCGGAGATCGAAGAGAACGCGCATGGCGACGCTTATTTGCAGGGCAGCTTCGACGTGGGAGAAGGCAAGTATCACGTGGACTGGCTGATGCGGGACCGCGCCGAGCGGGTGTGCTCGGCTTTCTGGGATATCGATGCCAGCGTGCCGCTCAAGGACAAGCCGGTGACCTTGGACGTCCGGCCGAATACCGTACTGAGCGCCGATAATGAGCCTTTCAAAGACGAGCCGCCCGTGCCGCGGGAGACGGCTGGCGCTCCGCTCAATGTGAAGGTGATTGTGAACTTCGCTCCTCAGGACTCGGCGGCAGCGGCTTTGCATCCGCTGGACATGAATGCCCTGATCTCGATTTTGCGTGGCATCGCGCGCGAGCCGCGCATCGGGAAGTTCTCGATAGTAGCCTTCAATCTCCAGGAGCGGCGGGTCGTCTACCGGCAGGAGGATTCGGCGCGGATCGATTTCCCGGCATTGGGCGAGGCTTTGCACTCGCTGAATCTGGGGACGGTGGATGTGAAGCGGCTGAGCCAGAAGCGCGGGGAAACGGAGTTTCTGACCAGCCTGTTTACCGAGGAACTGAATGCGCGCGGCCATCCGGACGCCGTGATCTTCGCCGGACCGAAAGTGCTGCTGGACAACGGCGTGCCGCAGGAGTCGCTCAAGAAAGTCGCGGACGTGGAATACCCGCTCTTCTACATGAACTACAACCTCGACCCGCAATCCGTTCCGTGGCGCGACGCCATCGGAAATGCGGTGAAATACCTCAAGGGAGTCGAGTACACCATCACCCGGCCGCGCGATTTGTGGAATGCATGGGGCGATATCATGTCCCGTATAGTAAAATCAAGATTGGGTAAGCGCGCGGCGAACGGCGCTTCCCAATAGCCCATGCGGGTTCATTCGTTTTCTACGACGGTCTCGACGGCGGCGCTTCTGGCCTTGGGAGCCTGGGCGCCTTCCTATTCCCAACAGTTCAGCAAGGACAGCCTGGCGCCATACATCCCTAGTCCGCAGGAGGTGGTGGACAGGATGCTCAGCGCCGCGCGGGTGAAGCCGGGCGAGATGGTTTACGACCTGGGCAGCGGCGACGGGCGCATCATTATTGCGGCGGCCCAGAAATTCCAGGCGCGCGCGGTGGGCGTGGAACTCCGTGCGGACCTCTGCAAATCCACGCAAGCGCGGATCAAGTCGCTGGGCCTGGAGGATCGCGTCAAGCTGATTCACGAGAATATGCTGAAGGTGGACCTCAGCCCGGCCGACGTGGTGACCCTCTACCTGCTGACCAGTTCCAACGAGCGCCTGCGCCCGAATCTGGAGAAGTATCTGAAGCCCGGGGCGCGCGTCGTGTCGAACGACTACGAGATCAAGGGTTGGACGCCGTCCGGGATCGTGCCGATTACGGCCGGCGGGGTGTTGCACTACATCTACGTCTACGAGATCGGGGCTAAGAATTAAGGTGTGGGGCAGACCTCCAGGACCCGCTCTCCGGCGACCGAAGCTCGCCCGTTCCGCGCGAACCTCCCGCACCGTATCGTCGATCGGGGCCTGCAACTCGTCCGGATCGGTGCCGGCATTACGTGCCTTGATGTCCTGCACGATGCGATGGAAAACATGTGTGCGGACGTCCTCTTGCATTTGGAACCTATGCGTTTAGGTAGATAAACACCCAAATCCATTCATAAGCCGCGGCGCAGCGTGGGGCGCAGCCATCACAACCCCGGCGCCTGGCGCGGCGGCATATTCTGTCTTGCTAGATGGCGGCGACAGGCCGCTGCTTGCCGCCCGCGCTGAATGCGGCTATCATGAAGCTACGTGGTAAATGCGATGACCATAGCCGCCATGGAAGCGGCCGACCGCGGCGAAGTCGAGGTAACCTCTCTGACTGAGCTTGCCCGCCTCTGGGAGGGCGCGTGCGCCAAATCGTCCAGACGGCGCAATTCAAGATAGACCTGAAGAAGGTCGCTTTATCGGGGCGGCATCACACCGGTGAGCTTTTCGAGATCGTCGCCAAGCTCGCAAAAGGCGATGACCCTGGCCGGAAGGTGCCGCGATCCCAATTCCGCGATTCTGACTCCTGACCTCTTCTGACCCCTGACTTCCATCTACAATAGTTCCGTGCCCCCCCCATTCGACGTGGCCGGCGTAGGACTGAACGCCACCGACACGCTGCTGGTGGTTCCCCGTTTTCCCGCCTATGCCGGCAAGGTTCCGTTTGAGGAGGAGATTGTCAGTCCCGGCGGGCAGGTGGCCAGCGCCATGGCGGCGTGCGCGCGGCTGGGCTTGCGCACGAAATACATCGGGACCATCGGCGACGACGAGCGTGGGCGCATCCAATTGGCCAGCCTGCGCGCGGCGGGCATCAATGTGGATCACGTGCAGAGCCGCGCGGGCTGCCCCAATCAGTCGGCCTACATCATCATCGATCGCGGCACCGGCGAGCGCACCGTGCTATGGTCGCGGCCCGAGTGCCTGCGCATCGATCCCGCCGAGATTACCCCGGACCAGATCCTGTGCGCGCGACTGCTGCATATCGACGGGCACGATACCCCCGCGGTGGCGCACGCGGCGCGCATCGCGCATGGCGCAGGCATCCCGGTGACGGTGGATGTCGACACGATTTATCACGGATTCGATCGGGTCCTGCCTCACGTGGATTACCTCATCGCCAGCTCCGATTTCCCGACGCAGTGGACCAACGAGCGCGATCCTCTGCGCGCGCTGGAACTGATCCAGCGGGAGTACGGCATGCGGGTCGCGGCCATGACTCTGGGCGCGCACGGGGCACTGGCTCTGGAGAACGGCCGCTTCCTGTATTCGCCGGCATTTGTGGTGAATTGCGTGGATACTACCGGCGCCGGAGACGTGTTCCACGGCGCCTTCTGCTATTCTGTTTTGCAAGGCATGACTCTGGCGGACGCACTGGATTTCTCGAACGCCATGGCGGCGCTCAACTGCACGGCCCTGGGCGCGCGCGGCGGAATTTGCGGCGTGGAAGAGGTCCGCGCGCTGATCGAACGGGCGCCGCGCCGGGCGCATCCCGATATGCAGGCCCGCATTGGACGCGCGGCCCCTACCATCTAAATGTTTCCTCTCAAAGATACGCAGCCCAGTTACTCGCGGCCGGTGGTGACCATTACGCTGATCGCCGTGAACCTGCTGGTCTTCCTGTTCGAAGCCTCGCTGGGCCCTTACAGCCGCAATGCCTTGATCGAATACTACGGGCTGGTGCCGGACCAGGTCCGGCTAAGCTCCATACTGACCTCCATGTTTTTGCACGGTGGCTGGATGCACGTGCTGGGCAACATGTGGTTCCTGTGGATCTTCGGGGACAATATCGAGGACCTGCTGGGGCACGGGAAATACCTGCTTTTTTATCTGGTCTGCGGAATCGCGGCGGCGCTGGGCCAGGTGATTGCGAACCCATATTCCACGGTTCCCATGGTGGGGGCCAGCGGCGCGATCGCCGGCGTGATGGGCGCCTACCTGGTAAAGTTTCCGCGAGCCCGGATTCTCACGCTAGTGTTTATCCTGTTCTTCATCACGACTATCGAAATTCCGGCGCCGATCATGCTGGCGTATTGGTTCGTCATCCAGTTGTTCAGCGGGCTAGGCTCGATTGCACGGACGCACCTTTCCGAGGGCGGCACAGCCTTTTTCGCGCATGTAGCCGGATTTGTGGCGGGCATCGTGCTGGTGAAAGTAATGGGAGCCAGCGGCCAGTACAACCGGCGGCGGGACCGTTACTGGGAATGACCCGAGTGACTCTCTATACGCGCGCGAGCTGCTGCCTGTGCGAGGAGGCGAAACAGGTGCTGGCGGCGGCCCGCGCCCGCGCGGCCTTCGATTTCGAAGAGATCGACATCGACCGCCATCCCGAGTGGCTGCCGCTGTACAACGAAGAGGTGCCGGTGATCGCGATCAACGGCCGCAAGGCTTTCAAATATAAGGTGGGCGTGGACGAATTCCTGAAGAGACTGGCGGCGCGCGCATGAGCCTGGACATTCTTGCGATAGCCGCCCATCCGGACGATATCGAGCAGACTTGCGGCGGCACGCTGATCCGCATGGCGGAGAGAGGTTACCGCACGGGAGCGCTCGACCTTACGGCCGGCGACATGGGCACGCGCGGCACTCCGGAACAGCGCCTGGCGGAAGCCGAAGTGGCGGCCCGGCATCTGCGTCTCGCCTGGCGCGGCAACCTGCGATTCCCCGATGCGCGCCTGGAGAACACCCTCAGCGCGCGCATGACGCTGGCGGTGAAGATCCGCGAGCTGCGCCCGCGCGTGGTGATCCTGCCGTATTGGGAGGGCCGCCATCCGGACCACTACCGCGCCAGCGAACTGGGCTATGAAGCCTGCTTCCTGGCGGGTCTGAAAAAGCTGGACGAATACTCCGCGCCGCACCGCCCTTATAAGGTGATCTATGCGTCGCTGTACGCCAATGTGAAGCCGTCGTTCGTGGTGGATATCAGCGGCCAGTTCGAAGCCCGCATGGCGGCTTTGTTGAGCTATGAGTCGCAGTACGGCACGCAGGGCGAGGGCAGCGGCTTGTTTCCCCAGGAACAGGAGATCCGCGAGCGGCTGGGCGCCGCCGCCCGGTTCTACGGCAACCTGATCGGCGTGAAGTACGGCGAGCCTTACCTGGTGAAGGAAACCATGCAGGTGGATGACATCGTCAACATGGGTGTACGCAGTATTTAGGCAAACGGTCAGGGGGGAAATCGCCAATGCATTACGCTGCGCGCGGATCGGTTCTCTTTTCGGTGGCCGCCGGTTTGTTGATTTCGAGCCAGCCCGCGCACGCTCAGCAGACGGATACGGGAGTGGGAATCGCCGCTGTCTCGGGAGGAGGTATCTTCGGCCTGGGAGCGCATGGATCGGCAGGCGCGAGTTTGACGTCTCCGGTTTCGAAGTACTTGGCGCCGTTCATCGATTTCTCATATTCTCCGCTTACCAGCTATGCATTCACCTACGGCGCGAACCTTACTGGCAAGGGCCTGTACACGTCGAGTCTGCTGGACGTCAACGGCGGACTCAAAATCCGATTTCCCAACAAGAGCGACTGGGTACCGTACATCGGGCTGGGGGCGGGACTCCTGCGTTTGTCGTCGAGCACCTATACGAGCGGCTTCAGCACCACCGCGACCGTCAACCGGAGCAACAACGATCTGGCCGGCAACGCCAGTGCGGGTGCGCTCTATTACGTTACGCAGCACGTCGGATTTGGGATGGAGTTGAAGGGCTACATGGCCCAGCACAACCGGTTCGGGCGAGCGTCGGCTGGGGTCTTTTACCAGTTTCCGTAGGTTGGACAGACCAGGAGGCCTGTCCTACTTCGGCGCGTAGTAGCCGGCTCGCGTGCGGACCAGCACGCCGGGTACATCCACGTCGACACGTATCTTGCGGAAGCTGCCGTCGGCCGCCAGATTCGTGGGCGTGTAGGCCAGGATGTATTGATTGCGGATTTCGTGCGCAATCCCGGGCGTGATATTCGCGATTTCCGCTACGTCGTTCGGAAACCACGAGCGCCCGCCCGTCTCCTGCGTTAACTCGTTGAGCTGCTTCCTGGCGCGCGCGGCGCTCTCGGGCTCTTCGGCGCCCAGCAGGCCCACGGCGTAAATGATCACGTCGTTCTGTTGCGCCACCTGAACCAGGTGCGCTTGCGTCTCGACGCTGCTGTTGTCTTCCCCGTCGGTGACCACCAGCAGCACCTTCTTGTCCCTGTGGGCGTGTTGCCGGAGGTGCTCGATCCCCAGCCGCAACGCGTCGCGCATGGCGGTCTCGCCCTTCGGGTCGAGATTGCGCAAAGCTTTTTCGAGATCTTTGATATCGCTGGTGAATTCTCTTGCCAGCACCGCGGATTCGTTGAAGTTGATGATGAACACCTCATCCTGCGGATTGGACGCCTTCACCATGGAGAGTGCCGCGGAGGCTACCCGGTCGCGCTTATCGGTCATGCTGGCGCTAGTATCGACGATCAGCCCCAGCGAGATGGGCACGTCCTCCTGCCGGAAGACAGTGAGTATCTGCTTCTCGCCGTTTTCGTAAACCGTGAAGGCGCTCTTCGGAAGGTCCCTGACGATCTTCCCGTCCTGGTCGAAAACCGACACGTTCAGGACGACCAGGCGCGTATCGGAACGGAACGTAGCTTCCTGGCCGTACAACACCAGGCTTGCCAATGTGGACAGAATTACACGGCGCAGGCGCATCTGTCTTATGGATGCACGTCAAGTACCGCAAGGTTCCGGTGCGGTGCGCCCCTCGCTATCATTAGGGAAAGATGCCTACAATTCTCGATGGAAACCGCGTCCGCGACCAGATCTTGCGAGACTTGCGTCCGCGCGTGGCGGCGCTGGCGTCGGCCGCGCGCCCGCCGGGACTCGCCGTCGTGCTGGTAGGGCACGACCCTGGATCGCAAATCTACGTGCGCAACAAAGTGAAGGCCTGCGCGGAATTGGGCATCGCGAGCGAGAGCGTCACGCCGTCCGCCACCATCACCACCGAGGAATTACTGGCGGTCATCGACGGCCTGAACCAGCGGCCCGATATCGACGGCATCCTGGTGCAGTTGCCTTTGCCGCCGCAAGTAGATACGCGCCGCGTGCTGCTGGCGGTCTCGCCGGAAAAGGACGTGGACGGATTCCACCCCATGAACGTGGGTAACCTGGTGGCCGGGCGTCCCGGCCCGCGGCCCTGCACCCCCGCCGGCATCATGGAGCTTTTGCGGCAGTACCAGATTCCGGTGGCGGGCAAGCGCGCCGTGGTGGTGGGACGCAGCGACATCGTGGGCAAGCCGATGGCGCTGCTGTTGCTGCACGCGCACTCGACCGTCACCATCTGCCACTCGCGAACGGTGGACTTGGCGGGCGTCTGCCGGGAAGGCGAGATCCTGGTGGCTGCCATGGGACGGCCGGCCATGCTGACGGCCGATTACATCCGGTCGGGCGCGGTGGTCATCGATGTGGGTATGAACCGCATCGCGGATCGCGCCGAAGCCGCGCGCATTTTCCGCAACTCGCCGGAGCGCCTGGCAGCGCTGGAGCGCAAAGGCAGCGTGCTGGTGGGCGATGTCGATCCGCTGGACATGCAGAAGAAAGCGTCCGCTTACACGCCTGTGCCGGGCGGCGTTGGCCCCCTCACCATCGCCATGTTGATGTCCAACACGGTGTCGGCCGCGGAGGTCAGGGCTGGCTTGCCCGCCAGCGCCGGAGTCTGAGTGGGGCAGGCTCTCAGCCTGCGCGGGACTCCCAGTCCCGCCTGGCCCTTTCAATCCGCCCCGCCGGCCTTCAACAGCCGACCATAGAGGCTCGCATAATGATAGCGACAATCGGAGGTGAGGCGGGTGCCCACATAGGCGCTAACGTAAGCATTCTCGCTAGGACTGGGCTCCCATGAACCTTAACTTAACAAGACGCCGTTTCCGAGGATCGGCGCGCGGAGGGCCGTCCGACAGGTGCGGTACTCCTACTTGGTGCGAAGTTTGGTATGATCCTTGGTAGTAACAATGAAGACAGCGATTTCCATAGATGACGGACTATTGCAGGAAGCGGACGAAACTGCGCGGCTGATGGGGCTGAGCCGCAGCCGGCTTTTCGCGCTGGCAGTCGGCGATTTCCTGCAACGGCAGCGGCGGGAACAGATGCTGCTCCGGCTGAACGAGGTCTATGCTGAGGGTATGGAACCGGCGGAAACACCTCTGCTGAAGGGAATCAAGGCCAAGGTCCGCCGCGCAGTCAAGGAACATTGGTGAGCGAGATTCGGCAGGGACAAGTGTACTGGCTCGACTTTGGACCTGCGGCCGGTTCGGCGCCCGCGGACCGGCATCCTTGTGTGGTTGTCCAGAACGATATTTTTAACCGGAGCGCGATTGCAACCAGCGTCGTGTGCCTGATTACCTCGCGGCTGACCAGGGCGAACGCGCCGGGCAACGTGCTTCTGAAAAAAGGCGAAGCCAACCTTCCGAAGGCATGCGTGGTCAACGTATCCCAGATCCTCACGGTCGACAAGGCAGAGCTTGTAGAATCGACCGGCAAGTTAAGCGGCGCGGCGGCCGGAGCCGTGCGCGACGGATTGCATTTGCTGTTCGACAGGCTGTGACCCCGCCGCTTCCGTGCCTAAGAGACGACAGACCAGCCAGGTGGGTTTCGTGAGCGGCGGTTCCCAGGACCGATCCGGTCGACGGCGGAACGGACCAGTGCATGTGTTACAATTTGAGCAGATGAGTAATGCAATCACTGTTCGGCTGCCGGAGGATCTGGCGGAGTGGCTGGAGACTGCAGCGCGCAAAACGGGTATTCCTAAGGGACGCATCGTTCGGGAGGAACTTGAGAAAGCCCGAAACGCTGCCAAACGTCCGTTCCTTCGCTGGGCGGGTGCGATTGCTGGACCAAGCGACCTCTCGATGCGCAAAGGCTTCTCTCGTAAATGAAGGCGATCGCGGACACGGGTTTTCTCGTCGCGTTCGGGAACCGGAAAGATTACCATCATGAATGGGCGGTCGGGATTGCTGAAGGGGTCACCGAACCGCTAGTGACGTGTGAAGCGGTGCTAGCCGAAACCGCGTTTCATCTCGGTAGCAGCGCTCTGGTTCTGGCGTTGTTGCACGACGGCTTGGTGCGGTCCGCATTTGTGTTGAGCGAGCATATTTCCCGATTGGCGGAGTTGGCGGCACGCTACGCGGATCGCAAGCCGGACGTGGCGGGTCTTTGCCTGATTCGTCTTAGCGAATTGCATCCGCGGTATCCGGTGATCACCACAGATCTGGCCGGCTTCCGGGTGTACCGCCGCGGCCGCCGGGAGACCATCCCCCTGATCCATCCTCCTGTGCGGTAACAAGCCGGCCGAGCCGTGAACGGCGTTTCACGGGAGTGATCTTTCGCAGCGACTGAATCCAGCCCATTCTCCGAGTGGCGCGTGATCCGGCCGCAGCCACACGCCATGGACAAGTCCACATCCGGGTGATTGAGACGGCACGCCCATATGGAAGGCGGATCTCCCAAGACGCAAGCGCCTTCCCCGGTCCCGATTCTTTACGGACGGCGACACGGAAACGGTCCGTGGCGCAGGTCGGTGGGTGCGTTCCATCCATCCCGACCTTCCAAGCTTATTACGCCCGGCGGCACTGAAGGCACACGTTTCATCGTGCCGCGAGCAGGAGAACGCACCGGCAACCGAAGTGGAACGGGAATCGGCTCCACTCGGCGAGCGCCCTGGATTCTCCGCGCATTCTGCTGCAGCTCCTGCAACCAAGGATGTCGCCGATGTTGTGCACTTTGAAACGGTCCGCGGCAAGATGCTTACCCGCGTATTCCCGATTCGTCGGAGCCAGCGCCGCTGTGACGTAGGTCGTGACCACAAGATTGGTAACGCCCCATGCGAAGCTCATCCGATCGCGCATCCCTCCAAGATCAAGAGCGGAAAGTGCACCTACCGGCGGAAGCAAGTAGAACACGGCCTCGAGATCGGTCGCCGCGATGACTCGTTCCCGAATTCCGCCCTGGCCAAGAACGAACTCTACCGCGAGATCCTTCTTGCGCAATTTCGAGGGGATCGGTAGGGCTGAAAGGGAGTGAATCCCTTTCAGAGTCATGGCGTGCAACAGCGACACGGTAGGAATTTCCGAAATTCTGTCCGCGCCTATCGCCAGCTCCGCCTGCACCAATGCCTCAAATCCAAGGCGCCTCCGGTCTCGAGGCGGTATGAGTTTGACGTTGGCCGGCCCGGCGCCGAGGTACCGCAGCAAGTTGCCATATCCGAAACTACGAACCGCTGAGAGTTCGGCGGCGCCGTTAGGGTAGTCGCCCTCGATCAGCCCCGCAAACTCGTGGCAGCATCGGTCGAGTGAACCGACCGCATCGGCCTCGATCTCCTCTTCAACCTCATCGTCCTCTTGGCGGGCACGCCCCGTCCGTTTGCTTCGGGCTGCGGCCAATGCTGCGCGATAAGTCTGGCGCTGTGCCTCAAGGTAATCCTCGAATTCGTGGAAGCGCGCTCCTCGCTCCACAACCAAGCCGGCGACTGCTTCGGTCACGTCCTCCGAGTAGTGGTCCACGAGCCCATCTAACGCCTCGCGGATCTGGCAGGCCGTTTCATTGTCGCTGCCGACAACCGTCAACGGAAAAGATGTGCTCGGGTTGATGCACCAGCCGTGCAGTCCTGGCGCCCAGGTGATCGGTCCAGTCTGTCGTACCTCTCGGATGGCCAGCGGGTTGTCGGCCAGATTGACCCGCGAATAGCAGGAGAGAATGCTCGGCCTCGATGGCCTTGCGGCTTGGGTCGGTGGATCGGCCCCCAAGACTCCCGGACTGGCCAGGGTGTTTAGAGGGGCTCCGACCACCGAGGAATTGCCCAGGGTCGCGACCGCCTCTTCAGGCTGGGTTCGCACCAACCCCGTGCGACCAAGGAGACGAGTTAGGAGCGCCCTGAACATGAGACCTCTCCGGCATCGTACCGGCTCATTGGCATCGCTTCGCCCAGTTTCCGAATGCGCGTTCAGCCGAGCACAAACTTCTGCCACTTGGAAGATCTGGTGAGTTCTTCAAATCGCCTATCCCGGTAGGAGACCACGTCGATAATCCATTCACCTGGGACAGCCTGTCTTACGCGAGATTCGAAGCCCACGGAGACCCTTCGGACGCCACGGCTCTTCAGAAACGCTCGAGCGAACTGCATCCCTAACGTTCCATAGAGAGACATCGCCGGCACCGGCAGTGCGGCGAGCACGATGCACGGTTCTCCAATTCCCTGGAGGGCAGTTCCCACCGGAGGATCCTCGCGTCCCCAATAGATGGCCTCTCCACCCCAGCAACGGAAGAGCCTTCCGACGGAACCCTCACAAGCGAGTTCAGAGCGCATGTTCACGAAGGAGACGATGCCCGCGCGCCCGGGATCACCACTTTGATTGCTTTCGCGTATGGCGCGCGCCGTGGCTGCGGGCAGGCTGCCAGTCGAGAGAGTTCGATCAATGCGCTCCATGGCGAAGGACTGCGTAAGCTGACGCAAACCTTCGAGTCGTATGGCCTCCACCTCATACCCCAGCAGTCTAGCGCAATGAAAGCTGAGAATTCGCTCAGTCGAAAGCAGGGCATCGACTTCAGCGATCACCTTAACACGCTTTTCTTCCAATTCATTTGGTGGAGGATTACAGCGAGTCAGCACATCGCGCCTGCAAAGAGCATCAATCTGCGATTGCCGGAGCTCGTACCGCCGCAGTTCATCGAGAGCGGACGAAAGAACCTCATGAATCCGATGAGGCCAAGTGGCCTTGGCCTCGAAGTCTATCACTCCGTTGCATTTCGCTCGTCGAAATCGTTGGAACGAATTCATATCTCAGCCGAATGCCCAATGTACCAGGCTTTCTTGGCGATTCGTCGGCCACTCGGAGATTGGGTGTTCCTTACGCGCCGTTCGGCCATCGGTCCTGTGAAGTCCGCTCCACGTCAATAGGCCGCATAACGCGCATCCCTGACATGTGAAGCCGCGGAAATCGGCCGCCGGTAGGCATGAGGGAGGTCAGCAGCTCCCAGCGCCAGAGGAAACTCCACGGCAATGAGCCTTGCCCAAGTTAGCGCCAATGATAAAACGTCCCCACGCCTGCGGCGGCCTCCAGGCCGCCCAGTCTGGCTCTCATCCAGTCGGGGTGGGTTTTCGAGCGCACGCGAGTTCTCCCCGCCCGCGCACGCTCCCGCCGATCACAGATCGACATTCCCCCACATCCCCATGAAAACAAAGCAAACTGCCCCCGTGATCCCCGCTTCCGCGCACCCGCCCATGCTACTCTCATCGTCGGAATGGAACACACTACCGACACACCTCCCCTCACCACGGTCCAGCAGTGCGTCGTCAACGCCCTGGCCGCCGGTTCCACCCTAACCGATGCCGCCGAAGCCTACGGCGTCCATCGCGTCACCATCTACCGCTGGATGAAGACCTGCAAGCCCTTCTCCGCCGCCCTCCACCGCGCCCGCGCCGAATTTGTCCTCGCCCGCCGCGATGACCTCTACCATCTCAGCAACCGCGCTTTGGAAACCCTCCTCGCCGTCCTCGACAATCCCACGTCGTCGCCCGCCGTTCTGCTGAGGACCGCCATGTTCATTTTGCAGCGCCCCCAACTGCCCAAGACCGGCTGGTCCATGCCGGAACCGGCCCCCGATCCCGACGGCAAAAAGCTCCTCGACTCGGCCATCATCGAGCAGGACTACGATAGCCTGCCCGGCCTCTGTAACATCGAAAGGGACATGCAGACGGACGATCCCGCCTCCGCCGAATCGGCAGCGCCCGCCGAAACGCCATCGGAAACGGAGACCCCCGCCGATTCAGCCACTTCGGAACCCCCGCCACCCCCGGAATCGCCGGTGCCGCCCCCCGCCGATGTAACCCCTTGCAACCAGATGCAACATGATTCTCAGAATTGCGATGACGTTGCCCCCCCCGCCGCCCGCCAGTCTGGGCTGCGCTCCTGCCCCGTGCCCCGTCCTCAAAGCCCGCAACGATCACCAGAAATACCTTGAGCTTCTCGACATGATCAACTCCATCGAACAAACACCCATCCCGAAAATCGAAAAGGAAGATCCCCCTGCGGACGCAGAAGCAAATGAAGAAGAAATCCTGGTGTAGGCCGCCTGGATTGGCCATTCATAGTGGGGCAGGCTCCCAGGGGTACCCTCTGGGTCCGGCAATAGGCGTTAAAATAAG
>PKYZ01000490.1:8643-8805 GCA_003132865.1 Bryobacterales bacterium | reverse complement strand
TTCGGAAGAAAGTGACCATGGTTTTCCAGTCGGGCGCCCTGTTCGACTCGCTTACCGTAGGCGAAAACGTGCTGTTCTCACTGGAACTGCGCGAGGACTACAACGAGCGCAACAAAGAGGACGTGGTGAACGGTTTGCTGGGGATGGTGGACATTGCGGAGG
>PKYZ01000490.1:0-8625 GCA_003132865.1 Bryobacterales bacterium | reverse complement strand
CCATGGTGGACCCCATCATGTCCGACCACCTCAGCGACCTGATGCTGCGGCTAAAGAAAAACCTCGGGCTGACTTCGATCGTGGTGACGCACGACCTGGACCTGATGTACAAAGTCGCCGACCAGGTGGTGTTTCTGTTTGAAGGCAAGGTGATCTTCTTTGGTCCGCCCGCGGATCTGGCGAAGTCGGATCATCCGCACGTGCGGGAGTTTTTGGAGATGGACCGGGTGGCGTAGGGGCGGCTTGGTTTTGAGGTCCGGGCGGACGGCGTTTTGGACAATCAAAGCCCAAGTTATTGGATCTAAAGGCTTATAGGTTGAGGTGCCCGCGTCAGGCAGGACCCGGCTACGTCCGGACGGAATGCCGTTCTTTTCGATTTCCTGTTACATCAGGCTGCATTCTGTCGCGTTGTGTGTGGTGTTGGAGCAGATCCACCGATCGCCGAACGGTAAACGGCTACCGACAACACAGAGTACCACGAGGGTTCGGCAGTCTTGGCCGATGAGTTGGCAGTTGCAGCATGTTTTCAAGAAGATCCGGGCAGGCACGGGCACGTGATTCGATGAAATTGCTTTCCGTCGCCTGCAAGCGCGCAGCCCGTAACTCTGTTACAGTTTCGTTACGAGGATATTTTGCGCCGCTTCGATCGGCAACTCGAGGATCTGCAGACCCGGCTGCTGGAAATGGGTGGGCAGGTAGAATCGGCCCTCCACAACAGCATCGGCGCGCTGGTCGATAGGGACGAGGCGCGCGCGCGCCAGGTGCTGGCAAGCGAGTCCCATGTCGACGCCTTGGAGATCGAGATCGACGATTTCGCCGTGCGTCTGATGGCGCTACACCAGCCCATGGCGCGAGACATGCGCTTCCTGGCCGCAACCATCAAAATCAATAACGACCTGGAACGTATGGGCGACCTGGCCGCACATATCGCCGAGCGGGCGCTCTCTTTGATGCAGCAACCACCGCTGCCGGTTTTGGACATCCCGCGCCTCGCCCAACTGGCGGAGGCCATGGTGCACGACAGCCTGGATGCGCTGACGCGTCAGGATGCCGAGTTAGCGCAGCGCGTCCTGCTTTCGGATGACGCCGTAGATCGGTTGCGGGACGGGCTTTACAGCGACCTGATCGCCTTCATGCAGAGCGATACGTCGTCGTTACCGTCGGCTGTCCACCTGCTCTTCGTAGTGCGCCACCTGGAGCGGATCGCCGACCACGCTACCAACATCGGCGAGGATGTGCTCTTTTACCTGCGGGGTGTCGATGTGCGGCATCACGCTTCTTTGGCCGGGTGAATGGTCTATGGACTGGAGGCCACGGGCCTGTCCCGCAAGAGCGGGGTTCAAGCCGACGGGCGCTAACTTAGGGCAGAGTGCCTTTGGAGTGGTGCCGTCAACCCGCGTCCGCCGAAATCGGCTAGCTTCGAATGGATGATCCCATTTCCCACAACCGGACTTGAACGAAGCCGCCCGCGCGGCGGACGCCGCGCGTGGCCATGTTCTGGCAGGCGGGGTTGGACTGGAGTATTGTCGGGTCATAGGAGGTCCCTATGACCCGTTTACGAAAAATGATGCTGGAGGAACTCCAGCGTCGCAATTACTCTCAGAGTACAACAACCACCTATATCCGCACCGTCGAGGATTTTGCACGATACTTCAAGCGCCGGCCAGACCAGTTGGGTCCGGAGCACATCCGCGAGTATCAGGCACAGCTTTTCAGCAAGCGAAAACTGGCCCCCAACACGGTGACGCAACGGCTGGCGGCCTTGCGCTTCTTCTTCGTTAAAACCCTCAACAAGCCATGGAGCGCGAACGAAACTCCTTATCCGAAGAAGGTCGTTCGTCTCCCGGCGATCCTGAGTCAGGAAGAAGTCGCAAGACTCATCGACGCGGCACACAGTAGATCTCCACTCTGCCGCGCCAGATGTCAGAAACCGTACCCACCAGACGCCGTCGATCTCCAAATCCGATTCAAATCCCATAGGGCCCGCGTCCGCCGCAAACGCGGGCGGCTTCCTTCAAGTCGCTGTATCGAAAGCGAACCGGCGCCGCACATCAAACCACTCCCGATGCACGTCTCGTGCCGGTTCACTTCCGATACAGCGCTAGGACTTCGCGTTCCTTTGGGTTCCACCGCCGCGCTTGTGGCAGCGTCAAGTGGATACTTTCCGGATGCGCCGTCGGACGGAGCGGTGAGCGTCAATTTCCAGAAACGGAATTTGTATGGAGTACTGCTGAGGGCCGCTGCCGCGATTGGGATACGAACAAGCTACCTGGGCCATCGCTCAGGACTATGCCGACTTCGTTGGCTGATTCCGCATCAGGGGTCTGCTACGAGGAACGAAATCCGGTAGTCAGTGCCGAGTCGCGCCCGCGCTGTGCGCATGATCAGAACTCAAGAAGCTCGGCTATCGCGCACAAGACGGACCCTTACGGCGGGCGTTCCGCTGTGCGACGCGGGAGGTTTGTCGACCCTGTCTTCCCGCGGGCGCACACGCCCGATCGCTACGAGCTCAAGGGATCGGTGCTGGTCATTCTGACGCGAGCCGCGGCGCTCGCGCGCGCTATGGCGAGGAACGTTGCCTCATCGCAGACGGCGTCGAGGCCCAATTGTGGATCGATGGAGACGAGGGGCAGAACGAGGTCGCCGCCTTTTCCCTTGCAGACCAGGTGCAAGGCTTCCAGGTAGATGCCCGGGACGCTCAGAAAGTGGAGCTCGTAATCCTCACTGCGCACCGCGTCCAGAGCTTGAGCCTGGCCGATCCGCGCGAAGGCCACGCCGGCAAGACCGCCCGCCGTGAAATTGCGGAATTTGGCGTTCCCGTAGAGCGTGGGATTGGTCATCTCGCAAGAGGTCCAGGTTGCATCGGGCCAGGACGCCAGAATGCGACAACCGGTGGGAACGACGTCGGCGAGCTTGGCGCCGGCGGCCAGTTCCGCCAGCCCTAGCGTGCCCACGGGCAGGTGATAGACCTGGGCTGCGGGAGGGTGGGGCCCCATGAAATCGAGCAGCGATTGCTCGTAGGTGCTATAGACGGGGGGTGGGGGTGGGACGAATATCAGCGGCATCAGGATGCCGCCTCGTTGGCTACCAGGAATGAGGCGAACCACACGCCGCGACCGTCGCGGTAGCCGCCCTTGCCGCTGGTGAATTGCTCGAAGGCGATCTCAGAGGAACCGTATATCGGGTCGGTGATGGAGACAAACTGCTTTTGCGCAGGCGTCACGCGGTATCCATTGAGGGCGACGAAGTGGCCGCGGTCAGTCAGTTGGCCCTGACCGTCCAGCCATTTGATCAGGACGCAGACGGGCCGTCCGGCATCGATTTCGGTACGCAGGCGATCGAAGGCCAGGGGCGTCACAATGGGATCGGCCGCCAGCAAGTGATAGCGGCCGAGCACGGGATGCAGCGCATGCGGCGCGTTGCAGGCATCGGATTGCGCCGGCTGAGCGCCGTTGCAGCATTCCAGATTGAGCACGGAGCCCGCGATGTCACATTGGTTATGGGTGGAATCCGGGCGAAAAAAGCGATCGACGCCGGCCGACACGGCCGCCCAACACCATTCGGACCTCTCCTGCCGCGCCACTTTGAACGAAAGACCGCAAGTTGTCGTGCCGGGGCTCACTTCTTTTTCTTTGCTGCGGGTTTCTTGATCTTACCGCCGCCGCTTGATCCGCCGCCTTTGAGATCGGAACCGGAGCCGGCGTCGCCGCTACCGCCGCTGAGGCTGACCTTGCGTGGCTTCCTGGCAAGCGCCGTCTTTTTTTGTGCAGCCATTCTGATTCGTCTCCTTTTCACAGAGCTGAAAAAATACAGCGTCGCTATATCCCAACACAAGGTTGCCGGCAAGTCAAGAGCTTGTCATGCTGTTGGGTCAGCGTTGTCCGCCTGACGTCGACAACAGTTGGGAAAAGCCCTCGTCATGGGTCAAAGCGGACGCTTCCGGCCAACGCCGCATATCTTGTATAAGGGAACGCGGTGCGGACTCCAGCGTTCTTAAGGCGGTGGCCCGCTTGCCGATGCGTTCGTAGGTTAGCGTTGCCAGCCATAGTGTGTCGTTGTGGCGGGGGGCGAGTTGCACAGCTTGGGCAGCTTCTATGCCGGCGCGGCCGGTTTGGCCCGTTTGGGCGCAGAAATAGGCAAGAGTGGCGTGGAAGTAGCCACTCCTGGGCAGTTGCACGACTTGGTGTTCGGCGACGGTGAGCCCTTTCTGAAACGCTCTTCGCGCATCGGCGGCGCGGCCCGTGCGCTGGCTCGCCAGGCCGAGGCAGAGCCACGTGAAGACGTTCTGATCTTCGAGGTTGGCGGCCTCCGATAGCAACCCGATGGCCTCCTTGTCCCTTTTCTGGTACATGAGGACGTGGCCGAGCGCGCTCAGAGTGCCTGGAGAGCGTTCCTGAGCGAGCACGGTGCGGAGTGCGGCCTCCGCCTCGCTGAACTGGCCCTGGTCCTGATAGGCAGCGGCAAGCAATCTGCGATAAAGCGGGCGATCCGGGGCGAGTTCCACCGCTCTTTGCAGGGCTTTAGAGGCTTCGGCGAAATTGGATTGCTCGCTATAGACGTGGGCCAGGTCCTGGTAAATCCGGGCGTCCCCGGGCGCAATACTCTGGGCTTTGATGTAGGCTTGGAGAGCCTCCGGAAACTGTCCCGCCTGATGATAGAGTTGGCCGAGGCGGCGGTAGGCATCGCGGTGTGAAGGCTGAAATTCCGTAGCTCGGCGCATGCGGGCGAGAGCCTGATCCGGGTGGCTGCGATCATATTCCAGCAGGCCAGCGATGCAATGCACCTCGGCGCTGTCGGGATTTCGCAGCTCCGCCTGCTGCCATGACGCCATCGCTCGATCCTCCCATGAGTGGATGTCTGTTAGAAAATACTTGCGCCGTTGGACCTCGGCGAGGCCGGCCAGTGGCAGCGCCGAATCGGGATCTAGCCCGGCGGCGGACTGGAAGGCGGCGAGAGCCTCGTCCAGCTTCCGGTCATCCGGCAAGAGCGCGATGCCTTGTCGATAAGCAGCCGCCGCCGATGCGTTGACCGTGGCATAGGTGGTGAGCGGCGGAAGATGGAAGGTGCTGCTGGCTACGCCGGTCAGGGCCACCGGGGCGTATCGCAATTGCGCCGGCTCATAATCCGCCGCCCACTCCGTCACAGGCGCGCCGGAGCGGAGATCGCTCAGCACAGCATGCAGCCTCAGCTTGCCGGCCTTCGGCGTGACATCGGCCGACAGGCGATGGGTAGCTCGCGAAGCGTTCACGGAAAACGCGATGAGCGGGCTGTTCTTGAGTTGCGCCATCTGCTGGCGGACCTTCGCCGCGAGTTGGGGCGGGCCCTGCACGGCGTCGACATCGAGCCGCACGGTTTGGGTCGGTGCGGTGGACCGCCAGTACGTCGCCAGGGCGGCGACGGCAGCCAGCGCCACCGCGCCGGCCAGAATCAACACGCGGCGGCGCGCCACAGAGGGCCCCAGCGCCAGCCGAATCTGGTCCACCGTTTCGTATCGCTGCTTCGGGTCGGTCTGCAGACACGTTCTGAGAATCGGATCCCAGCGTGAACGTAGCGGGCGCGGCGGCGCCTGGCTCAGCGCGGCGAGTCGCTGGCGGTGGTCCAGGCGCACCGGAGGATCGGACGGGAGTTGCGTCACCGTGTTCGCCGACATGGCGACCAGCTCGTCGGGCCGGAAGCCGGAGGCGAGTTCGTGCAGGATCACGCCGAGGGCATAGATATCGGAGGCCACCGTGGTGGGCTGGCCGGCGTACAGTTCCGGCGCCATGTACCCCGCCGAGCCGCCTCGGATGCCGGATGTGCGGGCGGCGCGGGCAAGGCCGAAATCGGTGATCACGGCACGCGGTGTTCCGTCTGGATTCTTGGTCAGGATGACATTAGCGCTTTTCATGTCGCCATGGATGATCTGGTGGCGGTGCGCCTCCGCCAGGCCGGCGCACAAATCGCGGGCGATGGCCTCGGCTTCCTTGCGGCCGATTCTCCCTGCTTCCAGATGGCGTTTCAAGGTGAACCCTTCGAGGAACTCCATGGTGAAGAATTCCAGCGGCCCCAGGGGAGTTTGCGCGCTGTGGATTTCGTAGATCTTGCAAATATTGGGATGGCTGACGTTGGTGGCCAGGCGGACTTCGGGAGACAGATGCCGGTCGTGCCCTCCACGCGCACACTTCAGAGCGATGCGCCGGCCGAGCTTTTCGTCAAAGGCCTCGTAGACCACTCCCATGCCACCCTGGGCGATACGGCGTGTGACGCGGAAGCGATCGGCGAGAAGTTGCCCGGGGGCGAGCGGGTCGTCGGCGCGTTGGGGCTGCGGTGGGCCGGACATGATGGCGGCGTCTATAGCGCACTATCATTCTACGTGCTTTCTGTGGGGCCTCGTACTCCGACCGCGAGATTCGTTGCGACCACGCCAACCGTTAACTGAGGCGCGCGGCTCCGATTCGAAGCCAGAACCGGGAGCGGTTGTCATAGACCTGAGTAACGATCCTCCGGCAGAGCCTGAGGCTTTCCGGTTGCTGGCCCCGCAAAGGGGCGCGATCGCAACCGAACAAAAATGCCGTGCGCCGGAACACGGGATAGTGGGAGCCTGTTCGAATCCTCCGGTTCGCAAGTCTCACAGAACACTCCTCGTCGGCGCACTGCCGATATTGCCGTGTTTTACTGGTCAACAAAGGGAGGCTCTGGCGGATCGTCGGACATCCGAAGTTATCCACTTGGCTTGGAAGTCGGCGACTACGTAGAACTGCCCGAATCACCGGCAGGCTCCTTGGAAACTGCAATATACCGGCCAATCTGTTTGGCCCGGAGCTTCTTGTGTAAGCAACTTAGAATCAAANNATCATGATTGGCCGGTTAAACGACGTTCTGGGAAGTTGGCATCTGGTGAAGCCCAAACGCCTTAAGTTAGCGCCTATGCAATGGCTACGGCCTGCCCCACGTCGCAGTCGAACTCAAGCACCACGCACCAGCAACCGGATGACCTCGAAACACAGCCAGGCTACCAGGGCGGAGGCGGGGATTGTAAACACCCAGGCCCACACGATATTAGCGGCGAGCCCCCAGCGCACCGCTTTCAGGCGCTGCACCGATCCCACTCCCACGATGGCGCCGGCAATCACATGCGTGGTGGAGACCGGTTGGTTCACGGCCGTGGCCACCAGAATCGATAGCGCCGCGCCAGTCTCCGCGCAGAATCCGCCGCGGGGCTTGAGCTTGGTGAGCCGCGTGCCCATGGTGCGCACGATCCGCCACCCGCCGCTCATGGTGCCCAACCCGATGGCCGCGTGCGCGGAGAGAATCACCCACATGGGAACCTTGAATGTCGCCAGGTAGCCGGAGGTGACCAGGACACTGGTAATGATCCCCATGGTTTTCTGCGCATCGTTGCGACCGTGCTCGAAGCTGAAAAATGCGGCCGACACTAATTGCAGCTTGCGGAAGTAGACGTCCATCGCCCGCGGGCTGGACCGGCGGAACATCCAGTGGACGGCAATCATCAACCCCCAGGCCAGGACCATACCCAACAGGGGCGCTACGAAAATGGAGACGATCGTCTTCGTCCACCCGGCCCAGAGGATGGCGTCGAACATGTGCCGCACGCCTCTCAGGTGTGCGACGTGGGCAATCGCGGCGCCCGAATACCCGCCCATCAATGCGTGCGACGAACTGGTGGGCAGCCCCCAAAACCAAGTCAGCAGGTCCCAGGCGATAGCGCCCAGAAGTCCGCCCAGGATCACATAAGGCGTCACAATGCGCAGGTCCACCAGCCCCTTGCCCACTGTCTGGGCAACGCCGGTGCCAAATACGAAGGCCGCCACAAAATTGAAAAACGCGGCCCACAGTACCGCCTGGCCCGGTGACAGCACTCGGGTGGACACAACGGTAGCCACCGAATTGGCCGCATCGTGGAATCCGTTGATGAAGTCGAATATCAGGGCGATGGCGATGATCGCCATCGTCAGCAGCAGGACGGGGCTCATGTCAACTGTTCTTGATCACGACGCCTTGCAGCACATCGGCTACGTCCTCGCAGCGGTCGGTGGTGGCTTCCAGAAATTCGTAAACTTCTTTCAGTTTCATCAGCGCGATGGGGTCTTTTTCATTGTCGAAGAGTTCGGAAATGGCCCGGCGCACGACACCGTCGGCCACGTCCTCCAACCGGTTGATTTCGATGCAATGTTCCGTCACCTGCTGCTTGTCGTTGAGAGCTTGAAAGCATTTTTGCAGGCTGGCGGCGCAGTCGTAAATGAGGGCGCAGAGTTGCACCATGGCCGGCGGGATTGGATTCAGACGGTAGGCGAAGATGCGATGGGCGGCGTCTTCGATGCCGTCCAACACGTCGTCCAGGCTGGAGGAGAGCGCGTGGATGTCCTCCGGATCGAGCGGAGTGATGAATGTCTGGTTCAGGCGGGTGAAGGTGTCGTGAATGATCTCGTCGCCCTTGGCTTCCAAGGTTCGGATTTCCTCGCTGGCCCGCGCCATGGACGAGTTGCCGTTCCGCACTGCGTCCAGCAACAGCCGGGAGGATTCGACGATCAGCTTCACCTGGCTTACGAACAGCGCGAAGAACTTTTCTTCGCGCGGCAAGAGTCTGAATAGGCCTCGCTTTTTGTTGACCATGCGTATTGTAGG
>PKYZ01000550.1 GCA_003132865.1 Bryobacterales bacterium | reverse complement strand
CGGTGTCGATTGCCTCCGTGAGGGAACGGAATTTCACGCCCTGCGTTTTGAAGTCGTCGAGCATCTTTATCAGGTCGCGCAAGCTGCGGCCTAACCGGTCGAGCTTCCACACCGTGAGCGTGTCGCCGTGTTCCAGTTTCTTCAAGCGCCGGAGCAGGGCAGGGCGCTTGGTCGTGGCTCCTGATAAACCGTCGTCTTTGAAAATGGTTTTGCATCCGGCCTTCTTCAGGGCCGCGAGCTGGAGGGCAGGGATCTGGTCGTCGGTCGAGACGCGGGCGTAGCCGTATTTCATGCCCTCCATTTTGCACTAGACATTTGCAACATGCCAAGCCCTTTATTTACGGGCCTTCCGGCAATGTTTGCAAAACTTACCCATTCTGGAACTAAAGCGTGGCCCTGAAGCGCAAGCGCTGCAAAGCAAAACTTAGTGATACAATTCTTGTCAAACAAACAATGCCGGAGGATTGGCGAGAGCGATTCCGCAGTTGGTTGCATCCCGATACCTTCGCTCACCCGGACTCACCTTCTGGCGGATCAGGTACCGGACGTTCGCGCCCTCCCGGATTCACCAGCTATTCATGGTCAGGTGTTCCCCACCCGGATTCGCCGGCTGGGAGGCACTTTGATTGGGAATCAGCGTTACGACGAAAGCAGATTGTTGCTAACGAGAGCGATATTGAGAAGCTGAAGCTCGCTATAGAACGTGCGTTCCCGAAGTTGCCTCGTGATGTTCGAGAAAAGCTTGCTGAAATGCTGACGCCAAAAGCCCTATCAATATTTGGCGTAATTGCAGCCGCCGGGGTCGGCTCGCACTGGATTGGGATAGGTGAAGTTGTAGATGTAGTACTGATCGGGTGGGGAGTTTGGACCCTCGGCCCTGATGCGCTGAATGTCAGTAGGGATTTACATCAGTTCGTCACTACCGCAACACGCGCTCAGACAGATCGAGACATTGATCGAGCAGCGGATCATTTTGCGCGTGCCATTGCCGTAATTGGCGTTGACGGGCTGGCCGCCATCATTCTGGACAAGGCCTTCGAAGCAGTCAGTGAAATCCGCGGGGCCGCGTCTGTCCAGTCTCAGAGATTAGGATTTGAGTGGACGGAAGCTCAAACCTTAGATGAGCAGATTGCGATAGAGCAAGCCAAGACTGGCGCAGGCCGAAGAATCATGAGTGGACCATTTGGCGACCCGCGATATAGCAGTCGCGGTTGGGAAAAATTCGAGTACATAACCTATGCCCGTGACGGCAACAAAATACAAATTCATTACATGCGAAACGCCCTGACTAGGGAGACGGGCCAATTCAAATTCATTTCGAGGGGTGAGTATCCAAAGCCACCGATGGACCCTGCGGTGCCGCCGGGCGATCCAGGACCGCTGAACCATTAGCATTAGCCACTCACGTGCGAGGGATGGTTGCTGCACGTTTCACAAAGGACCCTTTGCGAAACACCCCCAGAGGCCCTCCGGCTCCGGTAATCCGGGACCGTCTAGCTTCTAGCGCGGTTGGGGCGAACACGCCCACGTCACAGGCTAGAACCTGTGCTGTGGGGGTGCTTCGCTCGCCGAAGGGCGGGTCCTGGAGGACCCGCGCACAGTCGAAAACCCACCGTAAGCTATTGAAAGCCTGTCCGGGCGGCCTGAGAGGCCGCTGGGCCCAGAGGGCACCCCCGAGGGCCTGCCCCACGGTTTTTTCATCACGATTCGTGGGCCGCAGGCCCATCCTGACAGATCTGGAGGTCTGCCCACTCACCGCTTCAGCATATCCTCGACCCACGGCGGCGTGGCTTCGATCAGGCGCCCCAGCTCCGGCTCCAGTTGCTCCATTTTGAGCTTCATCTCCCACGCCACCTGGCGATAGCTGAAGTGGCCTTTCACGCCGCTGCGCACGCGCGCGACGTACTCGGCTTCGGCGAAATCCATCTTGAACAGGAAGCGGCCGCGCGCGCCGAACGGCAGCAGGTAATGCGCGCCGGGCGCGGGCAAGCCTTGCATGGCCGCCAAGGCCGCCTCCATCGCCTCGCGATACACCGCCGTGGCGCCGGCTTCTTCCACCAGCGCCGGCGTGTCGAAGCCCAGCCCGCCGGAGTAGCTCTGGCGGAACTTGTGGCAGCGCCGGTGACGGTGCAGGTCGCGATAGGCGCCGATGTCGATCGCGAAATCGTAGGCGTTGAGTCCGCCGTGGAACCCGGCCAACAGATCGTCGCGGCGGGTGCGGGATTCCAGAGCCACGTCCAGCACCTCGGCGCGCTGGGCCGCGTCCAGCCGCGCGCCATCTCGTAGAGTGCGCGAAAAGGCCGGTCCGTCACCGGATACAGGAGCGTGGCGACGATATCGGCGGCTGTATCGGTTGGGCGGATCAGGTCCACGCGCGCGGGCTCACCGCCGGCGTGCTGCCGGTGCCGCAAGACTTCGTGAAGTCGCCGGTGTTTCCGTTCACCAAGTTTCCGGGCGTGGACCCCGCGCTGGGGCCGGAGATGCGATCGACGGGCGAAGTGATGGGGGTGGGCGCCAACTTCGGCGAAGCGTTTGCCAAGGCGCAGATCGGCGCGGGCACGCCGCTACCGGAGAAAGGCACCGTATTCATCAGCGTAAATGAGCACCACAAGCCGGAAGCCGTGGCGGTGGCGCGCAAATTCGCGGCGCTGGGGTCCCAGCTTGTGGCCACCCGCGGCACGGCTGCGGTGCTGCGCGCGGCGGGCCTGGCGTGCAAGGTCGTGTTCAAGGTGAATGAAGGCCGCCCCAACGCCGTGGACCGGCTGAAGGCGGGCTCCATTCAACTGGCGGTCTACACCACGGCGGGCGCGCCGGCGTTCTTCGACGAGAAGGCCATCCGGCGCAGCGAGGTGACGCATCGCGTGCCCTGCATCAGCACGATGAGCGGCGCGCGCGGCGGCCGAGGCCATGGCGGCGCGGAAACGCGATCCCATCCGGGTGTGGAGCTTGCAGGAGATTTACGCGCGGGAAAAGACGATGGCGTGAAAACCGCGAGGTAATGCGGCGACTCGACCGCACCCGCAACAAAGGGCCGTTTTCTTTGCTTTCTGTAACATTGTGTAACATTGTGTCGCATCGTCCCTTCCGTCCCGATGCAACACAATGTTACAGAATATTACGCAGATCCAAGAATCGGCCCTGCGTGACAGGTGCCCTTGCTCGACCAATCCGCCCCTGTTTTCATCTCCATGGGTGGCCAGGCGCCCCGGCCATCCTGATTTGTTGGGCGGAAGAACCTTGCTCGGGGCGGATCGAGGCGGGCTTGGCTGCGTGGCGTGGCGGGGAAGTCTTAGATCTGCTTGCGGGTTTGGCTGGCGAGGAACTCGCCCATGGCCGATACCAGCGACTCGATGCGCTCGCTCAGGCGCTGGTCGCGCTCGCGCGAGCGCTGGTCGCGCTCGCGCGAGCGCTGGTCCGCCGCGCGGGACTCTTCGGCCAGGGCCTCTATCCGCGCGCCAAGGCGGTCGTCCATCTCCGCGACCTGGACGGTCAGCTTGCTCAGGTTCACGGCGACTTCGTCAATGTGGCGTTGCGTGCCGCGCCACAGGCTGCGGAATTCCTCGCGGTCTTTGCGGCGTTCCTCTGCGAGGCCTGCGGTGACATGCTCGATGCGTTCGAAGCGTTCTTCGGTGGTCACGGTTTTCTCCAGTATAGCGCGAACTGCTCGACCGCCATCCGCCCCGGTTTTCAGAAGAACCGTGATCGAACCGCTCAACCGTCCGTGCGCGCCCATTGCCCATTCTCCAAGCCGGCCGCGCGGCCCGCGCTTCCGTGGTCCATTGAAAATAAAGGCGTTATCATCATTGGCTTTGCTCGGCAGAAGAACTCCGAGCGCACCGCCCAACCCCTCCTGCGCGCACATTTCCACCCCCGCATCCGACCCCCCCGCCGCGCAAATGGCATAATGAAACCGGAGGTCTCACTTTTGGCAAGCACCGTTGTCGCTCGAACAGGAGAAGAACCCCTGGCTGGCCGCTGAAGCCCGCTTTGACGAAGCCGCGACCCGCCTCAACCTGGACGACGGTCTCCGCAAGGTCCCGAGCACCTCAGCCAAGGAAATCACCGTCCACATCCCCGTCCAACTGGACGATGGCCGCCTGGAAGTCTTCACCGGCTACCGCGTCCAGCATTCCATCGCGCGCGGCCCAGGCAAAGGCGGCATCCGCTTCGCCCCCGATGTCACGCTGGACGAGGTGCGCGCGCTGGCCTCCTGGATGACGTGGAAATGCGCCGTCGTCAACATCCCTTTCGGCGGCGCCAAAGGCGGCGTCATCTGCGATCCCAATCTGCTCTCTCTGAGCGAGCTGGAAAAACTCACTCGCCGCTACACTTCCGAGATCATGGAGTTCCTGGGCCCCGAGCGCGACGTGCCCGCACCCGACGTCAACACCAACGACCGCGTCATGGCATGGATCATGGATACTTATTCGATGCACGCCCGCCACACGGTCACCGCCGTGGTCACCGGCAAGCCCATGGCACTGGGCGGCTCGGGCGCGTCCGGGTATTGAGGTGGGGCGGCCGATCATCGCTAAGCCGGGCCTTTCCAGGTCCGGCACTGGCCGGTTTGGACGCCGCCTGCAAGGCCGGATTGCCTGCTCCACATCGCCGATCTTGACTGTCGCTCAATTGTACGATCCGCCACAGAAGACGGATTGCATTCGAACACCAACGGGTGTATATTTGCTGTCTGTTGCTGTCATCAGCGAGAAGACCCGCCCAGGAGGAGAAGCATGCGAATCTTGGTTCCAGTTCACCGCGTTTCGGCGCCGCTGGCGCTCGCGGCCTTGTTTTTCGCAGGAATTGCGCAGGCGCAGGAGGCTCAACCGCCCCACGCCGGCCCGGCAACCACGTCAGGCTTGGTACCCCAGAGGATGGTTCCGCAGGGGAGCCCCTCGCTGCCACTGCTTGGCAAGATGGTTGCCTTACCCGCGCGAGGCATCGACCGGTCATCGCTGGCTAGGGATGGTGCCGCAGGTACAACGCTGGCGAACTGGACAGGCAGCTTCGTAAGTCAAGGATCAACGTATCCGTACACCATGCTCGGGACTGATCCGTCGGCCGGTTCCGCCACTACCGCCATTTCGGCGGTTCTGATCCCGCTGAAAGTAGTGTTCTCCGACGGAACCGAACTAAATGCGGCCGCACCGGTCTTCGGCGATTCCCGGTCGGCCACGAAGTTAACCGTGCACTCGCCCATGTTCCAGCCGGCCGCGTTTACCCCAGGCGGTATCGACGTGGGTACCACTCAGTATATCGACGCATTCCAGCGTGCCAATTTTTGGAACTTCGTTAGCACAACGGCCCAGGATTATCACGTAAAGTTCAATATCGCCTCACTGGAGCCCGTCCAAACTCTGAATGTGCCCGCCTATTTCGGATACGCTGCCTTCGGCGGCCCGGGCAAGCCCATCGGCTATGTGAATTCCCAATGGTGGGACGATCAGCTAGCCGTGCTTCTTTACCGGTTGAAAATCAGCACCGATACTCTCCCCATATTCCTCAACTACAACATCGTAGAGGAGGGCGGGATACTGGGATATCACAGCGCATTCGGTAACCCGGCACAAGTTTATATGTCGGCAGGGTTTTACGACCAAGGCATTCTGTCGTACGGCGGCGATATCCTCGTGCTCAGCCACGAGATGGGAGAGACAACCGACGATCCGTTCATCGACAATATCGTGCCATTTTGGTTCACGCCGACGGGCCTCGGCAGCGATCTGCTAGAAGTGGGTGATCCTGTCACGGACATCGGCATCGGGCCTATCCTTTTGAGCAACTATGTATATCATCCGGAAGATCTTGTATTTCTCTCCTGGTTCTCCTGCACAGTGCCGTCCACCTCGGTGAACGGTTGGTACACCTTCAGTAATTACTACGCTGGCCCGGCATGCAATGGGTTCTAACCTGGTTTCCAGAACTGCTAGAGAGGATTACGATGAAACATCTAAATCGAATCGCAACTGCGTTGGCCCTGACCGCTGCCGCGGTCGCCACCGGTTCGCTCACGTTGCAGGCGCAGGACGCGGGAACCGGGAATTACGTGGTCAGCGCGAACGATATCTACCGAGCACCCAACAGCGCTGGCGCTTTTAGGCTCGTCGGCTCAACCTTGTTTGCGGCTCCGACGCTACAAACAGGTGGATGGGGAATAGGCGGCACTTATTTCGGAACCAACGCGCAGGCTATCGCGACGGTGGGGTCGAATGTGTGCGTCTTTGTTTCCGACCCTGGCAGCGACGATATTGCAGCGTTTAATGCCGGTGGTTTCTCAAATCGTCAAAAAATAGGTAATTATTATTTCGATCCATCTGGTTCCGGCGCCTACCTGGGCACGACCCTTGCTACACGGGACTCGCTGCTGTTTGTAGGCTACACGGCAACCGTAAACATTGGCGTGTTCACCATCAATTCCGATTGCTCGCTCACGCTTGCCAACGCGGCAAGTCACACTCCGATTCCGGCCCCCGTAGACGGCCTGGCAGTGAGCCCTGATGGAACCACGCTCATTGCCACTTATGGCCAGTCGGAGCCCGGTGTCGGATCCTTTGCTATCTCGGGAACTACCCTGACTCCCAAAGGCCCCTACAACACCACCGTCGGCACAGCCGGAGTTGATATCACCAAAGATAGTAAGTACGCCATCATCGGCGAATACGGAGGCACGTTTCCGCAGATTGAGATTTTTCCCATAAATGCGGACAGCTCTCTGGGCGCCAGCGCTGCTTACTCGTTCCCTCAAGGAGGCTTCAACTCTAATAACGTGATGTTGAGCCCCGATGAGACCCGCCTGTACGTCACGAATAACTCTTCGTTCCAGGTGACCGCGTTAGCCTTTAATGAGCACGCGGGGACCGGAAAGCAGCTCAGCTTCTTCTGCATCAGCAACCCCCTGCGAGCTCCCGCCGGCAACTTGCCGGCCTATATCAGTGGGATCGCCATGGCCGAGACCACCGGCAAAGGTGGTTACCTCTACGTGATCGAAGCGAGCTTCGGCCCAACCTTCGCGATCGAGTCAGCGGTGTCGCTCCTGCAGATCCCTGCCGACACGTGCCCAGCGGAGGTGAGCGGATCGCCCTTCCTTCTGCCGGCAGGCAGTTCGGCCACCACACCGAGCGCCTATCCGCCTCGCCCGTTCTAGTCTCGCGCCATGAAGTGCGCCGAAGCCGCTTGAATCGTCCAGTCGCGCCGATCATTCACATCTGGCCAGCGCAGCCCGCCTGCCGGAGACCATCAGGCTATAGCCCGGGCTGAAGCCCGGGAAACTATCGCCGCGCATCCGACCCCCCGCCGCACAAATGGCATAATGAAACCGGAGGGCTCACTTTTGGCAAGCACCACGTTGTCGCTCGAACAGGAGAAGAACCCCTGGCTGGCCGC
>PKYZ01000444.1 GCA_003132865.1 Bryobacterales bacterium | reverse complement strand
GAAAACTAAGTGGCATTGGGGTCGGAGCCCCCACGGCTATCGCCGCGGCCGAAATCGCCATTGTGCTGTGAGGTTAGCTGATACGTGATATACTCCAAAAGAATTCAGGATACCCAAAATGGCACTCGACGCCCTTGGCCTATTGCGCAACGGGAGCTACGCCGTTCTCGCCGTGTGCAAGTGGCGTTACCTGCAAGCACCGTCACGCTGGCGAGTTTTGGTGGAACAAACGGCAACGGGCCGGAAACATACCTCGCCCCGGGAGCGTGCCGATCAAGGCTACGGTACACTGATTCGAGACCGGGCATTGGGGACATCTGAATCCGCTGAGGGTTAGTTTGCCTCATTCGACTCCGCACAAGTCTTCGAGATTTCACGAGTTTCCGCAGGCGGGAGCCGGTAGGCGGAAGCCGTCTCCTCCCCGCCGTCTGGCTATCCATTTCGCCGTTGCGTGTCTGCTGACATATGGCTTGGAATTCTGGCTACACCATGCCGTCGAGGCCTCCGGCCAATCCCACAACTTCCTCACACAAAGCATTTTCGGGTTGGAAACTTTCTATCATCAATTGGTCACGGCAAGCCCCAGGAAACCGGCACCGCGATTCACAGCTCTGATAACGTTAAGCGAAACATCTTCCCCGGCTGGTGTAAGCCTCCTCAACGTGTGTGCGGAGCGAAACTTCCTCGGCGAGGCCTTAAAGACGCTGTCTCATGCCAAGGTGAAGGTACTGGTAATCGACAAAACCTTCGGCGATGCCACCTGTGCGAAAGACGACCCCGGAACTCTCAGTTTGATGCGGGGAGTTCAGGCGCTATGCGCGGCGCACATTACCCTGGTGGTTGGCCGCGAGGTAAACAAAAGAGCCCGTTCTCAGACCCCGAGAGCGGCAGCGTATCCTCTGTATCCGTCCCTGGCCTTCGCGCCGGAGGCAGCTTGCGTAACGGAAGGCGTGATCAATACCTACCAGGACCAACGGCGGGTCGCTCTTTGGTGGCCAAACGTCCAGCCCGTTTCCGGCTCACGCAACGCTCCGCCAACGCTTGCCCTCGCGGCCAGTCTCGCCGCTTCGCCATCATTCCTGCGAAATGGACGACTGGCTGGCTGGACGCCAGACGCCCCCGTTCCGTATGTCAGCTTTGTGCGGCGCGGCCAATTTGACGACTACGACATCGCGGCCCGCGATCTCGTATGCAGCGGCCCGGGAAACCCCGGATGGCGCGCGTGCGAAGACTCCGAATTGAGCCAAAGGGTTCGCAGTCTCGCAGACGGTCGAATCATTATTGTCGGCGAGGACGCCGCGGGCTTCGATAGGCACGATACAGTTGTTGGTGAAATGCCGGGCTACATCTTACAGGCTAACTATATAGAATCGTTATTGGACGACCGTCTCATGCGCCCGGTTCCGGAGAGTTTGAACGTGCTGACGGGGCTGATGTTTTTCGCGGCGTTCGAATATATTGCGTGGCGTCACCACGAGCGGCGTCTCTACGCGTTCACCTTGATCGGCCTGCTGGTCGCCGGCACGGGGCTGGTTATTTATCTGAGCGTGACGCTCCTGGGCTATTATCTAAACCCGGCCACGATCGGTTTGCTTGCCGTGTTGCTCCGGCTCGCGGACACGGCTCTGGTGCCCCCGGGTGGAGCACCGGCGAGGGAGCGGCACTCGTAAATGCGGACTTTCACTGTCTTCGCCACCGCCGCGGTGTTATCCCTGGCGGGCGCCCACTGGGCCGCAGGGCAGACCAGCGAGCCCGGAAAGCCGGCTGGAACACCGGGGGTGATCCCGGTGAGCCCGCCATTCACAGCGAAGGGCCTAACGCGCGAAGATGCCGTCAAGGAGGCAATTTCCGGGGAGAAGCACACCAACATCGCGTTTCTGGTCGGCATCGGCGAGTACGATCGCGACTTGACCGGCTTGCCGCCGTTGAAATACCCGGCCCATGACGTCATGGAACTCGCGGGGATTCTAAAGCGCGAGGGCTATACGGTGGCCTTCCTCCAGGACAGCGACGCAACCGCCAGCCGCATCAGGACCAGATTCAGGGACCTGGCCAAACAACTCGATAAGGGTGAAGGCACGTTCATCTTCTACTTCTCCGGACACGGTTTTCAATCTGGCAAGGAGAATTATCTGGCCACTTATGGGACGACGATCGCAAATCTAGCCAGTCAAGGTCTTCCATTGAGCGAAGTAACCACATTGCTTTCCGATACTGGCGCCAAACGCCGGATAGCCTTTGTGGATGCCTGCCGCAACGATCCCGACGCCAAATCGGCGGGCCCCACACGGAGCTTTGGGGATCTGCAGGACTCGGAGGGAATGCGAATACTGTATTCAACCGCTCCCGGCACCGTCAGCTACGAGGATGAGAATCTCCAACATGGGGTCTTCAGTTACTTCCTAATGGAGGGGCTGAAGGGAAAAGCGGCCAACAGTTTGGACGGCCTCATCACATTTGACGATCTGGATGCCTATGTCAGCCGTGAGATGAGGATTTACGCTATTGAGACGGGTCGCATCCAGAAACCCTACCAACTTGGCGAGCACAACGGCGATTTCTTCATAGCCAAGCCTCGCGTGTACACCGCGTCCGTCATCCAGCCCACCGAACATGAACCTTTAGTTGACCACGGAACCGTTGTTCATGGAGGGTCCAAAATGCCCTTGCGGCGCATTCGGACCATCGAGACTGGGGCGGTCCATTCCGCAGCCTTTAGTCCCGATGGCCGCCTGATGGCGGCTGCAAGTGATAACTCCCTTCGCCTGTGGAGTCTGGAAACCGGAAAACAGGTCGCGACGTTAACCGGCTCCAGCAAACCAGCCATTGGCGTTCAGTTTTGCCCGGATTCCCGGCTATTGGTGGCCGGCGGAGATAAGGCGCTATGGATCTGGGAGGCGGAAAGCAACAGTGCCCACAAGCTGGAAGACCGGGGATTGGGTACCGTCCTTTCGACTTCTTTTAGTCTGGACCGGAAATTCCTGGTCTCGACTGGTTCGGATAAGGCTGTCCGGGTATGGAATGCCGAGACCGGCAAGGTAGAGGCTAGCGTCAAGCTATCAAGCCAAGGCGTCTGGGCTGGGCTGAGTCCGGACCAGAATACCGTCGGTATTGTAGAAAGCGACCTCAAACATGCGGTCGCTCGCCTGTGGGGCTGGCAATCGAATGGAACGGCCGTATTGCTTCCTTCTTCCGCTGGCTCACACTGTCTGGCCTTCTCCCCCGACGGGCGGAGACTGGTCGGCGGGCTGCAAACCGGCGCTCTTCGATCATGGGATATTTCCGATGTGGCGCACCCGCAGCAGGGTCTCCAGTTTGACGGGCACACTCAAGTGGTCGAGTTTGTGGCTCTCAGTTCGGACGGAAAATTGCTCGCATCCGCGGGCGCCGATAAGACCTTTCGCTTGTGGAACCCGAACAGCGCCACGCAATTCCGGTCCTTGGATGCGCCTCCAGGTACGGAAAGAATTCTAGGCCTGTCCTTCGCAACGGATGGCCGGCTGCTGGCCGCCACCTTGCGGGCCGGCGAGATCCAAATACTGCAAGTACCTTTGCCGTAGTTTCGAAAGAAGGAGAAGATGAAGATGTACAAGTTCGTTCTGATGATGTCCGCTTTGCTGCTGGCCTGGTCTGTCTCCGCTCAGGAGAAGGCGGTGAAGTCACCACCAGCCGGGACGGGAATAGCGGCTCCGTTCGGAGTGAAGGATGTGCTCGATATGCTCAACGCCAAGGTTCCGGAGAATCTCATCGTCGACATGATCGCCAAGGAGAACCTCCGATTTGCCCTCACGGCCCAGGACTTGGTCGCCTTGATGAAAGCCGGCGCCACAGAGCGCATATTACGCCAGATGGATCCGTCCCTGGCTGCCCCAAAACGAGCCGAGCCGTCGACGCCCAGCACATCGGTGGAACCTGTTTCCCAGCCGTCAGTGGTCAAAGCGGAGAGCAAGGGCGAGCCGGATCCCAACGATCCCGACACCCCCCACAAGCCCGGAATCTACTTACTTACCGAGAAGAACGGCGAGCGAAAATTGCTTACGATCACCAAATCCGTCCCCCAAAGTGCGAGGTCGAAGATGCAGGGCATACTGGGGTACGCGCTCTTCGCCTTTCTTCCGAGGGCGAAGGCCT
>PKYZ01000874.1 GCA_003132865.1 Bryobacterales bacterium | reverse complement strand
CTGGAGGTCTGCCCCACAGCCATGATTGGCTGCCCCACAAAAACTGATGGACAGTAGTACAACTTACGTCTTGTGCCGTCCCATTACCAGCCCCGCGAAGATAGTGATCAGCGCCGCCAACGTGGCCAACGTGCCGACGATCAAGTAGTCGGCCTTCGTGTGAGGCACCGGCAGCACCCGGATCAGCGCCACGGCGAAGATCGCGAAGGCCAGGCAAGCGCTGGCAGCCAGCGCGGCCGATCGCGGCAGGCGGAAGCGGCGGGGCGGCGATTTCTCATCAGGCTTTGGGGTGGGCGCGGTCATAAACCTCCATCAGATCGGTGAGCGAAACCTGAGTGTATTTCTGGGTGGTCGAAAGGCGCGCGTGACCCAGCAACTCCTGGATGGCGCGCAGGTCGGCGCCGTCGGCCAGCAGATGCGTGGCGTAGGCGTGGCGGAAACTGTGCGGGTGAATGGAGGAATCGCCGTTCACCAGTATGCCGTATAGCTTGACGATGCCGCCCACCCCGCGCGCGGTGAGCCGCCCGCCGCGGTGGTTCAGGAAGATGGCGCGCTCCCGGGGCGCCGCGCCCCGCTCCGGAAGGTAACGATCCAGGGCAGCGGCGGCCTGGGAAGTGAACGGCACCTGGCGCTCCTTTTTCCCCTTGCCACGCACGCGGATCCAGCGCTCGGCGCGATCGATATCCTCCAGATTCAACCCTACCAGTTCGCTCACGCGAATGCCGCAGCCATAGAGAAACTCGAAAATAGCGCGGTCGCGGGCCGGATGCGCGCGCTCGAACTTATCCGCGGCCACCGCGTCGATGAGTCCGTTCACCTGCTCCGCGGTCATCACATCCGGCAAGCTCTGGGGGGCTTTGGGCGTGCGCACCAGGCGCGCCGGATTCATGGGGATCAGACCCTCGCGCGAAAGAAAGCGGAATAGCGAGCGCACCGCCGCCAGTTTGCGCCGGATGGTCACCGCGCTGAGTTGCCGGCTATACAGGTCCGCCAGCCACTCGCGGATTTCGAGCACGCCGAATTGGGCGAGCGGCGGCGGTTGGCTTTCGGGGGGTGTGAAGTATTCCAGAAACTGGCGCAAGTCGCCGCCATAGGCCTCCAGCGTGTGCGGCGAGGCTTGCGCGCGCGCCAGTTCTTCGAGGTACCGTCCGATTTCGAGTTCGAGTTCAGACATGCGCGTGCAGATGCTGGTCCATGGCTTCGGCGGCCCGGCGGCAGACTTCCGCGTGGCGGGCGTGTTTGTCGTGCCGCAGCTTGTGACGGGTCGCTTCATCGAGCTGCGGCAGCAGGTCGAAAGTGATATTCGCCGGTTGATAGTTGAGGGGATCGGCGCCGGATATGTAATGGCAGAGCGAACCCAGCGCGGTCTCCCGCGGGAATGGTTGGGGACGGCCGCCGGATGCGAGTTCCACGGCGTGCAGGCCCGCCGCGAGGCCGGTGGCGATGGCTTCCACGTAGCCCTCCACGCCGGAAATCTGGCCGGCAAAGAGGATTTCGGGCCGCGTGCACAACTGCAGGGTGGGCGAGAGCAGGGCCGGCGCATTGATGTAGGTGTTGCGATGAATCTGGCCGAGGCGGAGGAACTCCGCATGTTCCAGTCCAGGAATCATGCGCAGGATGCGGGCCTGCTCGCCGAACTTCAGATGGTTCTGGAAGCCGACCAAGTTGAAGCTATCGGCGCGCAGGTTTTCCTGGCGGAGCTGCACGGCGGCCCAGGGACGGCGGCTCGTGCGCGGATCGATCAATCCCATGGGCTTCATGGGGCCGAAGCGCAGCGTATCGCGGCCGCGGCGGGCCAACTCCTCGATCGGCAGGCAAGCTTCGAAATAGAGCACGGCTTTATCGGGCAAATCTGTCGCGATGTGGGAGGAGACGGTTTGGGCGGCCAGCAGGGCGTCCACGAACGCTTCGTACTGCGGGCGGTCGAAGGGGCAGTTGAGGTAATCCGCGGTGCCATCGAGCGACTTGTCGTACCGCGAAGCCCGGAAAGCGATGGTTTGATCGACCGAATCGGCTTCCACAATCGGGCTGATGCTGTCGTAAAAGAACAGGCGGCCGGAACCGGTGAGGCGTCCGATTTCCTCGGCCAGCGCATCGCTGGTCAGGGGGCCGGTGGCGACGATGGTGATGCCGGCGATGCCGGTGTCCGGCACTTCGCGGACCTCCTCGCGGCGGATTTCGATGCGCGGATGCGCGGCGATCGCGCGGGTCACCTCCGCCGAGAAAACGTCGCGGTCGACGGTGAGCGCATGACCGCCGGGAACGCGGGCCTGCGCGGCCGCCTGAAGCACGAGCGATCCCAGACGCCGCAATTCGCGCTTCAGCAGCCAGGGCGCGGAGTCTTCCTGTTCGGACTTGAGTGAGTTGCTGCAGACCAGTTCCGCGAGGCGATCCGTCTGGTGAGCCGCGGTCGGGCGCACCGGCCGCATTTCGTGGAGTACGGCCGTGAGTCCGGCCTCCGCGATCTGCCAGGCGGCTTCGGAACCCGCCAGACCTCCGCCGATGATGTGGATGGGCGCCGGCATGGATACCTCTCAGTGTACTGGTCTCGCGGGTGAGCGGGCGAGGGGGCGAGCGGGCGAGCGGGCGAGGGGGCGACCCTAGCTTCGACGCGGCGGGGGCGCCTTGCGCGCATCATGTGTCTGCGCATCGTGCACTCGCTCGCGGAAGCCGCCCTTCAGTCCGGCGGCCAGCGAGACGGCGGAGTCGCCATATTTGTCGCGCAGGCGGTCGGCGGCGGCCAGGGCCTGCTGCCAGCGTTCGTGCTTGCCTTCGTCCAGCAGGTCCAACTGATCGTGCACGTCTTCGAAGGAAGAGGCATGCACGCCCAGCAGGCGCACGCGCGCGCCGGGTTTCCAATTCTTCAGGAACAGCGCGCGGGCTTGGTCGAAGATCTCGGTATCGAGCTGCGTGGGGCGCTCGACGGAATGCGCGCGCGTGATGGTGGAGAAATCCGAATAGCGCAGTTTGAGCTGGAGGGTGCGCGCGTGCAGGCCGTTTTCCCGCAAGCGGCGCCCGACCATTTCCGAGAGCCGGGCCAGCGTGGATTCGAGCACCGCGAGATCGCTGGTGTCTTCGTTGTAGGTGTGCTCGTGGCTGATCGACTTGGGATCGGAGTTCGCGCCGATTTCGGTATCGAACCAGCCGCCCGCATCCAGGCCGCGCGCTTTGCCGGCCAGGGCCAGTCCCCACTTGCCGAAGCGCTCTTCGAGGTATCGATCGTCCAGGCGCGCCAGGTCGCCAACTTTGCGGATCGACAGCATGTGCAGATTCTTTTCGGTGACCTTACCGACTCCGGGGATCTTGCGCACGTCCAGCGGGGCCAGGAACGCGGCTTCCGAGCCGGGCATGATCCACAGCACGCCACTGGGCTTGGCTTGATCGGAGGCCACCTTGGCCACCAGGCGCGCGGTCGAGATGCCGATGGAACAGTTGAGGCGGGTCTCGGCCTTCATGGTCTCGTGCAGGGCGTGGGCGGCGGCGAGCGGCGGGCCATGCAGGCGCGCGGTGCCGGTCATATCGAGATAGGCCTCGTCGATGGAGGCCATCTCGACCAGCGGCGAGAAGCGGTTCAGCGTCTCGTGCACGCGGGCGGAGTACTCGCGATAACGGGTGGGGTGGCCATCCACGAAGATGGCGTGCGGGCACAGACGCGCGGCGGTGCGCAGCGGCATGGCGGAGTGCACGCCGAACTTGCGGGCTTCGTACGACGCCGCGGACACCACGCCGCGCTCGTTCGGCCGGCCGCCCACCACTACGGCCTTGCCTTTGAGCGCGGGATCGAACAACTCTTCGACGGACACAAAGAACGCGTCCATGTCCACGTGGAAGATGGTCTTCACGGCTGGGGCCCGATCCCGATGGTAACAGGCGGGGCAGACAGGTGGCCTGCCCCGTTTGGCCGCCGTTATTTGTGATGGTTATGGCAGCATGCCTGGCCGCAGCACGACTGTGGGGTGCAACAATCGCAGTTGGCCAGCGCCAGCGCGGGCGACAAGGTTAGCAACAACAGAGCCGCCAAGCTGAACACACTAATAGCTATCTTTTTCATGATGGTTCTCCTTTCGTAAATTGTTTGACTTTAGTGAGACACGCCTGCCGACGAGGCGCGGCTAGATCAGGAGAACGCGGTTGCGCAGGAAGAGACCGGAAGCATCGACGAGCCGGCAAGGAGCATCGACTGTCAGACCGGCGAGGGGCAGGATAGCGCTGTGCTCCGTGCGCACTATGGAGCCAACCCACTTGGCATGCGTGGCCGACGGGTTCGTCTTACTCTTTCTCAGAATCGAATATGGGCAATCCGGGACTGTCTTCGCCGGGCAAGGCGCGGGATGCGTTTGCGGCTTGTGGCAGCAGGAGCCGGATGGCGCGTGAGAAGGCGCTGTTAGAGGACAGGCGATCGAGGGACACAGCGCGACGACGCTAATTAGAACCAGAATCATCGCCGATGTCAGGGCCGTCCTCATGAGTTCCGCAAGTTCAGTATATGATACCGCTGTCTTGTTTGCAACTGAAATCTTGTACAATACTGTGCAAGGGCCGATTAACAATCGGCCCGCAGGTTGACAACCTGCCCCACGGAAAATGTAGGAACTGGCGCCACGCGATATGTTAGTTCAGCTACCAGGCGCTCCGCATCTTGAGCGGAAACCGGTCTTGAGAATAAAAATCCCTGGCCAAACTCGCATCCCATCGATATCAGGGTTGCGATCTGTTCGTTATATTCCACGCCTTCGGCGACGACTTCCATGCCCAGCGTATGGGCCATGTCGAGGATGGATTTTACGATATCGGAATTGCAGTCGCCGCCCGATAGCTGCAAGGTGAACGACCGGTCGATCTTCAACGTGTCGAAAGGAAGCTGCGCCAGGTAGGCCAGGCTCGAGTAGCCGGTTCCGAAGTCGTCGATTTTCAGCCCGACGCCCAGCCGCTTCAACCGCGTCAGTATGTCACGGGCTGTCTCGTGGTCGCCCATCAGCACGCCTTCGGTGATCTCCAACCGCAAACTGGACGGATCCAACCCGGTTTCCCGCAGCACATCCGCGATCTGCTCGACCAGATGCGGCTGCGCAAACTGGCAGGGCGAAAGATTTACGCTGATGGCCAAGGGGGGATCGCAGGGATACGCGGTGTGCCAGCGCTGCATCTGGGAGCAGGCTTGGCGCAAGATCCACATGTCCAGGTCGTGAATCAAGCCGGTCTCCTCCGCCACCGGGATGAATTCGGTGGGCTGAATCCAGCCGCGTTGCGGGTGGCGCCACCGGGCCAAGGCTTCGAAGCCGCAAATGCGGCGGTCGGCGAGCCGGACTTTCGGCTGGTAGTTAACGGACAACTCATGGTTCTCGACCGCGTGGCGGAGGTCGTTCTCCAGTTGCAAACGTTCCACCACCCGCGTGCGCATGGTTTGGTCGAAGACTTCGCAGCGGGAGCGTCCCTTGCCCTTGGCCGTGTACATGGCCGTGTCGGCGTCGCGCACCATTTCGGCCGCGGACTGATACGCCTCGCCGCACGGCGCGATGCCGATGCTCACGGTGCAAAAGATGCCGCGGTCGCCCAGCCCGAAGGGTTCCCGCAGTTCCATCAAGATGCGTTGCGCCACTTGCAAAGCTTCCGCCAGATCGGGCAGGTCGCACAACAGGACCGCGAACTCGTCGCCGCCCAGCCGCGCGGGCAAGTCGCGGGATGCGGGCCGCACACGGGAATCGCCCGTGCGCACGCCTCGCACCAGGCGCTCGGCCATGGCTACCAGCAACTGGTCGCCGGCCAGATGCCCCAGGCTGTCGTTGATCAGCTTGAAGCGGTCGATATCCAGGAACATCACAGCGAATTGCGTGGCCGGGTTGGCGCGATAGCTGGTGAATTCCTGTTCCAGACGGTCCATGAAGAGGACCCGGTTGGCCAATCCGGTGAGCGGATCGAAGACCTTGCGCGCGGTGACGTCGCTCATCGAACCAGCCATCCGGATGACCCAACCGGCGGCATCCTGTACCGCCGCGCCGCGGCAACGCACCCATCGATAGGTCCCATCCCGGTGCCGCATGCAGTGCTCGCACTCAAACGCCCCGCTGGAGCCGCCGGCCTGTGCCGGCCGCAACACCTCCCGGAGCTTTTCCAGGTCCTCGGGGTGCACGCGCGCGAACCACTCGCCGGCGCCCTCCCCGATCTCGGCGTCCAAGTACCCGAGAATGGCCTTCCAGCGTTCGGAGTAGTAGACCTGCCCGGAAGCCAGGTCCCAGTCCCACAGACCATCGTTCGAGCCACGAGCCGCCAGTGCATACCGTTCCTCGCTCTCACGCAGAGCGCTTTCGGCGGCTTTACGCGCCAGTTGACCATGGATGCGCGCCATGGCTACCGGGAAGTCCACCGGCTTGGTAATGTAATCGTTGGCGCCCAGGTTGAGGGCTTCCACCACCTTGTCGCTGTCCTTCAAGGCGGTCACCATGATTACCGGCAACTGGTCCGGGGCATAGGTGGCGCGCAGCTCCTGCAACACTTCCACGCCCGTCATGCCCGGCATCATGATGTCGAGCAGCACCAGATCCGGACGATGCGTGCCTATATATTGGAGCGCCGATGGGCCGTCGGCGGCCACGTCCACGCGAAATCCATGGTGTTCGAGGCGCCGCGACAGCATATCGCGGTTCAGCGCTTCATCGTCCACCAGCAGCAAATGGTTATTCCCGTTCATGTTTTTTTTACCCTTGGGACAGGCCTGCTGGCCGGTCCCCTCCCAGCCCGCCCGTCAACCGCTCAATCATGCCAACCAGGAGCGGCAGGTCGACCGGTTTGGTGGCGTAGTCGTCGCAACCCGCCTCCAGGGCCTTCTCCCGGTCCCCCAGCATGGCGTGCGCGGTCAACGCCACCACCGGAATGCCGCGCGTGCCGGCATCGTTCTTCAGAATACGGGTAGCGTGCCAGCCATCGATCTCCGGCAGGCTGAGATCCATCAGCACTAAATCCGGTTTCCCGCTACGCGCCATGTCGATGCCCTGCCGTCCATTCGCCGCCAGTATGACTTCATAACCGCGATGGCGCAGCCGTTTGGTAAGCATGTCGCGGTTCAACTCGTTATCTTCGACCAACAGTATCCGGCACATTTTCAAACTCCGTCCCCACTGCGCTGGCTTCTTTGACAGGCCGAGGCCTGTCCCACCTCCCGGCCCGCCGGCAACCGGATGGAGAAGCGGGAGCCGCGTCCCGGTTCGCTCTCCACCGTAATATCGCCGCCCATCATCTGGCAAAACTTCTTGCTGATCGCCAATCCCAAACCGGTGCCGTTGTACTTCCGGGTGGCGGAGCCATCCACCTGCGAAAAGGGCTGGAACAGCTTGCCCAGGTGCTCCCGGCCGATCCCGATGCCGGTATCGGAGACGTGCACTTCGGTCCACTCGCCCTCCCCATTGCGCACCTTGTTCACGGCCACCGAGACGCGCCCTCTCTCGGTGAATTTCAGGGCGTTATTCACCAGGTTCAGCACGCTCTGCCGGAATTTGGAAAGGTCCGCATAAGCCAGCCGGGCGTGTTCGGGACAGTCGATTTCGAGCACATTGCCCTGTTGCCGCGCCAGCGGTTGGACGGCGTTCGAGACATCCTGCAACACGGCGGCGACATCGATGCTCTGCACCCTGACCGTCTCGCGGCCTGCCTCGATCTTGGACAGATCCAGGATGTCGTTGACGATGCCCAGCAGGATGTGGCCGGAGCGCTCGATCTTCTCCAGATCGGAGAGAACCTCGGGTTGTTCGGGCCCGATGCAGTCTTCGCGCAGCATCTGGCTGTAGCCGATGATGGCGTTCAAGGGCGTACGCAGTTCGTGGCTCATGTTTGCCAGGAAGACGCTCTTGGTCCGATTGGCATCCTCGGCGGCGTCCCGGGCGCGCACCAACTCGGCTTGTGTACGCTGGAGCTCGGTCACATCCTGGGCCAGGCATACATATCCTTCAAGCGACCCCGGCCCGCTCCGTAACTCGGCGGAAGAAAACAACACTGGAATCCGATTGCCGGACTTGGTGCGGTAGGTTCGCTCAATGGCGATACTGCTTACAGGTACGCCGCTCTCGACCACCTGGCTGACGGGCTGCCCGATCAATTGCTCCTCCGTGTACCCCAGCAGGCGCAGGGTACTGGGGTTTACACGCCGGATGCGCAGTTCCGGATCCGTCACCAACAGCGACTCGCCCATCGACCGCAGGATATTGTCCACGTGCTCCTGCGCCTGTTGGCGGGTGATGGCGGCCCCCAACATACCGGCGGCTGAACGGAAGCTGTCCCGTTCAGCATCGCTCCAGGCACGGACGCGGGCGCAGTCATCGAAGCCCAGCACGCCAAACCACTTGCCGCCCACTTCAATAGGGACCAGGATCGACGACCGGGGTGGAGGAGATGGGCCGCACCGCGTCCCGCGTGCGGGGTCGCCGGCTTCGACCAATACCAGTTCTCCCCGGCCGAGAGCGCGAGTCCACTGGTTCCACTCTCCGCCCGTCCAGTGCAATTCCGCCTGTCCGGGTGCGCTCGTCCGGCAGGCGGTGCCGGGCCCGATCCACTCGTGCAAGATCGTGCCCACCAGTTCCTCCCGCGGCCCGGGCCAGTTCTCGAGGAGGAAAACGCGGCTGACCTGGGCCGCGCTACCGAGCTTCGCCAGCACTTCCACGATCGCCGTCTGCCAAGCGGCGGCGCTCAGGAACCGCTGCGCGGCAAAACGAACGCTTTCGAGAATCTCGTCGCGCTGCCACAGCGCATCCGCCATGGTATTGAACGATTGCGCCAGCCTCTCGATTTCTTGCGCACTATGGATGGACGCCCGCGCCGACAGATCCCCTTCCGCGATTCTCCCGACCACAGCCTGCAGCCGCAACATGGGACGGACCAGGCGCCTGGCGAAGACTACCGACGCCAGCAGGCTCCCGGCGACACACACGACCGCCAGCGCTCCCGTGCGCTGATACAGGCGGGCGACGCCGCGGTCGTAGGCGTCCAGAGAGAGGCCCACGTGGATCCATCCCCACGGAATCGACGAATAATTGTATGGCGTGGCAAAGTGGTACGCGCGTTTCCCGAACAGAGGCACGAGTTCAACGCCACCGCCCGCCGCGCGTTCCTTGGGTCTCCAGAAAGCGCCCAGTTGAGCGGCGCGCCAGCCCCGTCTTTCGACGATGAGGGAGAAGCCGTCGTTCTTGGCGATCACCAGGAAATCGATCGAATCGTCTCCGGCCAGAGCCTGCTANNGCGATCGTCCAGGACAGCCCCGAAATCCGCGCGGCGATACTCCTGGGCGCGCGGAACCGCAGGCGCCGCACCTTCGCCCAGCCGGCTGTGAACCGTCCTTTCACGAATCGCGCATCCTCCATCGCCTCCCCGGTCACCGCCCGGCGGCTGGCGCCTTGCCCTGGAGCCGCTCGTAAGCATGCAGCAGATCGAGGGAGGTGCGCAGCACGGAAACGTCGGCCTGCACCAGGCGCGAAGTTCCAAACAACGTCAAGGTCTGGCGGCCCGCGACGGTCTTGCCCAGGTCTCTGATGGCCACTAGAAATCTCCGCTTGGTGGCTGGCGGACTGTCCTTGTGGAATGCCTGGAATGCCGTCACCAGTTTGGGAGATACCGCCAGGGGATGCAGTTGTTTAGCAAGCTGCGGATTCAGCTCGCACATCGTGTTGAAACCCTGCCGGGTCGCCAGGCACGCGTCCGCTTGCCGGAAGAAGACCGGCAATACGGCGCGCGACAGTTTCGGGTTGCTCTCCACCCGGCCCAGAAAAGTGTCCGCGGGCCCGAGGTGAGCCGACTCGATCAGAGTGTCCAGCCAGATTCTGGCCAAGCATGTGCGCGCGCTCCGATGCAAGAGCAGGCTCCGCCCACGCAGGTCCGCGAGGCTTTGAATGCCGCTGGCTTGGTGCACCAGCAACAGGTACTCCTCTCCATCCGGCGCCTCGGATTCGTCCACTACCACTTCGGGGGCCGAATAACCGGCCACCATCGCAAATTCGAGAAGATTGATGGAAAACGAATCCACCTGCCGGTTGCGAATTCTCTGCACCAACTGCGCGGTGGTACACAATTCGGGCTCGATCCGTACGCCCGTCTGCCGGGCGACCGCTTCGGCCCAGGCTTTGACAGCGGCCCGTAAGTCGTTGCCGTTCACTTCGCCGGCGATGCTTTCGGAAATGGCTATGCGAAGACCAGGAAGCGCATCGTCCACGGAATGCTCGCCGCCCGCCGCGGCGAACGGAAGAGCGGCCCAGACCAACCATCCGGCCGCGAGGCCGTACGCGCACCACGCGCTTTGCCCGTGCAGTTTCATGGCGTCGGCGCCAGCCTCTCGCCGATCTCTTTGCCCACCGCCAAACTAAGCTGCGACAAGATGGCGGCGTAGTCGTACCGCGCCTTGAAGTGCTGCGCCGACATGAGCGCCTCCATTAATTGGGCTCGGACCACTTTTTCGGTTTCGACCAGTTCCTCCCGGTAAGCGCGCATGTTGAGGTCGCGGTTTTCCTGGGCGGACCGCATGGCGGCCAGACTGGCTTGGCCGGACTTGGCGGCGGCGTCCAGGCCCAGCACCAGATCCTTGATTTGGAGCGCGATGCCGTCCCGCAAGAGGAACTGCGTCTCTTTGAGCTGATTGAGCCGGGCCAGGGCTTCGCCCACCCGACTGCGGGTCAGGAAACCGTCGAATACGGGAATCTCCAGGCCGACCCCGGCGGTCCAGCCCCGCTGATTCTGGTCTGTCGCCACGCCTGCGTTGTAACCGCCGTTCCACCAGCGATGGAGTTCTCCGGTCAGCGCCAGCTTGGGATAGTACCCGCTCTTGGCGGTGGTGACAGCGCCTTGGGTGGCGCGGAGGGCCTGCCCCAACTTCCCCCAATCCGGGTTGAACTCGTAGGAGACGGCGACCAACCGATCGAGGTCCTGCGCCGCGGGTGCAAAGGGGATCTCCTGGTCGGATGGCTGGACGCTGGCATTCCAGGCGAGTCCCGCGGTGTTGGCCAAAGCCGCTTGCGACATGGCTTCATTCTTCTCCAACTCCGCCACCAGCGATTGCACGGTTTGCACCATGACTGCGTTGTCCAGGTAGTCGGACCGGGTGACCTTACCCGCGCCCTCCTTATACATGGTTTCGGTAAGCCCCAGAGTGGACTCCATGCGCTCCAGCGTGTCCTGGCCGAGTTGGTGAAGCTGCCGCGCCAGCACCGCGCCCCAGTACATCCGGGTCACGCTATCGGCGATCTCCAGATCCGTGCGGCGAGCCTCTTCGCGCATGATCGCCACGTTGGCGGCGGACTGCTCCCGCAGCCCTTTCCGCATCCCGCCATCCCATAGCAGCCAAGTCATGTCCATCTCGCCGCTGGCCAGATTCTGGTCGAGGACCTTCACGTCCTGCTGCGGGATCGCAAAAGCTTGGGCTCCGGTCTTGTATGTCTGACCCGGAAAGTTGACCGGCATCTGGATGCTGCTCGGCGGAAAACCGGGGGCGAAGGCATTGGCCGGGATGGTGACCACCATGGTCCCGCCCGGCACGCTGACGGACTGCGCGGGAATCTGCATGGTTTCCGCCGGGAAAATAAAGTTCAGCGGATTGCTGAGGCGCTCATACCCGGCTTTGGCGTTGACTTGCGGCCAGTAGGCCGACAGGGCCTGGCGATGTTGGGCCTCCGCCAGGGCGACGGCGAATCTTGAGATCGGGCGGCGGTGATTCTTTTGGAGGGCAATCTCCAGGCACCGATCGAGCGAGAGGACTTGGGCCCCACCAGGGCTATCCGGCGCGCCGGCCGGGATCGCCGCTGGCGAAACCTGGGGATCTGCCGCCAGCGCTTGCGGCGGACCTCCCCGAACCGCCACGCTGCACAGCGCTATGCCCATGAGAGACCGCCACAGCCTTGCACAATTCATACAGTACATATCGACTGTCGACCACCGTGACTTTAACGGCAGCCGGTTGCGGCGGACAGCGGCGAATGCCGGGTTCCCTGCCAGTTTCCACCTCAGCCGGCGGGGACCCGACGGCGGATGGCGCTCAGCGGTTTGGTGAGGTACTCGCACACGATGTGGTCTGGATGCTTCATGAGCCCAATCATGTTCTCTTCGCTACTGGCACCGATCTCCGTCTCGCAGAGCTCTCCCCTCATCAAACCCAACGTGGGCGTCGGCAATTTGTACTCGATCAACCTCCTTACTGCTGGCAAACCTGCGGACTAACCTGGCCTCGTTGCTCGATCTCGATACAGGTGTCTTTGTCATTACCCCGATGACAGCTGCGCCGGTCTCGTGTGGGAACGCGTGACAAAAGTGAGGTTTCCGAAATCAGCGCCCCGGAAACCGGCCGCCGGGGGTGTGTGGTTTCCTTTTCCCATGGACGATGAAGAAGCGCTGGGAAGAAGCGCTGGGAGGCTTGGCGCGCATCCGGCTAAACCCTACTGCACCCCGCACATCGTCTTCGCCTTCTCCAGCTGCTCCGGCGTGTACTTCTTCGGGATCTTCACGAACTTGACGTGGTTCTGCATCCCGACATTCGCCAGTGCGTCCAGATCTTCTTTCGTCTCGCTGTACTTCCTTTTTGGGAGCGTAGCCTTGATCGCGTCCAGTACTTCCAGCTGTTTCACTGTGTGCGTGGTAAACCCGC
>PKYZ01000185.1:5298-9787 GCA_003132865.1 Bryobacterales bacterium | reverse complement strand
ATGGAATTCTACGAAACCACCGAGCTGTGCGGCATGTTCGACAATTGGGTGGGACCGAATACCGCCTGCCTGCTGGCCATGTGCCGCTCCGCCGGGTTCGCCCGCGTGCAGCTTGAAAGCGTGCTGGACCATCGCGCGCACGTCACCTGCTACCGCCATTGGACGGAAATCGAGAATCCGCGGGAGCCCGCGCCTTATCTGACCTCGGTCGAAAACGCCGCCACGCGCGACCGCGAATTCTCCAGCGCCAACGACGACTACGTGGCGATCTGGTTCAAGAGCGCGCGCGCGGACCTCACCGGCGCCGATGTGTTCCCGCGCATCGGCCCATACGGATCGCATCCGGTCTTCTTGCAGAGCACCGGCGGCGATGGCTGGCAGGTGAACTGCAAACTGCCGCCCGGCTTGGCACCCGGCTGGCATCCGGCCACCCTACGCACCACGGACAGCCCGTGGGGAAACCCCGTGCGCATCGGCGTCGATCTTTCCCCCGAGCAACGCCGCCAGCGCCCCGCCCGCCCCGAAGCCTCCAACCTTCGCATCGCCATCGTGACGGACGGCAAGACCTGGGAGCGAAACCTCGTCCACACCGGTCTCCATAGCTGCATCTCGCTGTGGGTCTCGGGTTTGCCGGAAGAAGCCGCCAGCGACGGCATCGCGGTTTGGCTGAATAGCGACGATTTGCCGGCCGTGTTCCTCTCCGAACCCGACCCGCAGGGTCTGCGGCAGATTAATGCCATGCTTCCATCTGGCGCGCAGCCGGGCGAGTACTCCGTCTCGGCCGGCTTCGGCGGCGCCGTCTCGGCCCCAGTTCCAGTGAAGCTGGTCTGAATGCTGCGTTCCGTGCGAATCCAGCCATCCGGAAGTACAGAACAAGATCCCACTGTTACGTTTTTTCCACAGGCAGTACACCTCTGGTATCCGCTAAGCACATGAAAAGGCACCAAATAAAAACTGAGGAAAACAGCTCTGAAATCGATTTTTCATTTGACTGTAACATGGCCGAGGGTGCATGATGATTGAGGTTCCAAGAGGTCTGAGGAACAGCAAGCCATTGAACGCTTAGCGAGCCTGGAGCGGTGATCTGGTATCGGAACTAATAAAATAGAATCGATGCTGGGGAGTGATGGGCAATCGGGAGCGCTCGGAAGGTGAACTTCCCGGCCAGGAATCGGGTTGAACGCTTTGATCCTTAAGGGTCCGAAAGGCCCCGAAGGGGAGTGGAGATCCGAGGAAGGGTTGGGAGTGCCGGACGGGAGTCAGGCGACGGGATTTCGGTAATGATCTCGCGCGTGCCGGGGCGAACCGGGGCGCGTGAGGGAATCGGAATCCGAACGAGCAGGACGAACGAACGGCAGGGTGTCGAAGGAGCAGGTCGGGAGCTTTGACCTCGAAATGGTGGCCTGGAAACGGGCAGTCGTTTCGGGAGAGTGAAAGGCCGCTTCGAGATGCCGGTTCCAGCCAGGAAAGCTGGCAGGTGAGCCTGGAGGCATTGATCCGTCGCGTTCGAAAGGAAGCGGCGGGGAGCTGAAGGGACGACGCCCGGCGATCCTGGTTGCAAAGCTCTGTGCCGTTGCATGCCGGCGGGGAGTTTGGCTGCGAGATCGGGTCACTTGGAACCATTTTCTTTTTTAGACAGCACGCACGATCCTAAACTGTCGAGCTGGGTCGAGTCCGCCAATCGGCCCGGTACCGATTTTCCAATTCAAAACCTCCCGCTCGGGGTCTTTTTTCGCCGCCCCGATTCGTTGCCCTCGATTGGCGTCGCCATTGGGGATCGTATCCTGGATCTGGGCCGCGGCGCGAAGTCGGGTCTGCTGGACGGCCTGTCGCCGGAGACGGTGCTCGCTTGTTCAGCTATCATCCTGAACCCGCTAATGGCCCTCCGGCGCGATCATTGGTCGCCCCTGCGAAAACGGCTCAGTGAACTGCTGCGCGCCGGCAGCGGACATCGAGCTGCCGTCGAGCCGTTCCTCGCGCGGATGGACGAATCCGTCGTGGTTGCGCCCGCCAAAATCGGCGATTACACCGACTTCTACGCATCCATCCACCACGCGACCAATGTGGGCCGCCTCTTTCGCCCCGACAACCCTCTGCTGCCGAACTACAAATACGTGCCGATCGGTTATCACGGCCGCGCTTCGTCGATCATTGTGGGCGGCACGCTTGTGCACCGTCCCAGCGGTCAAGCCAAGGACGCCGCGGCGGAAGTACCGATCTTCGGTCCCAGCCGCGCGCTCGATTACGAACTGGAAGTGGGATTCTTCGCCGGCCCTGGCAATGCGCTGGGCCAGCCGATCCCCATCGCCGAGGCGGAAGCGCACATCTTCGGCTTGTGCCTGCTCAACGACTGGTCCGCCCGCGACATTCAGTCCTGGGAATATCAGCCGTTGGGACCGTTTCTGGCCAAGAGCTTTGCCACCACCATCTCTCCCTGGATCGTGACCATGGAGGCTCTGGCGCCCTTTCGCGCGCCCGCGTTCCAGCGGCCGGATGGCGATCCCGAACCGCTGCCATACTTGAGTGCGGCGGAAGACCGGGAACGGGGCGGCATCGATCTCACGCTGGAAGTTTATATCGCGTCGCGCCAGATGCGCGCGTCGGGTCTCCAGCCCGCGCGTTTGAGCCGAGGCAATCTGCGGAACCTGTATTGGACGCTCGCCCAGTTGCTCACGCACCACGCCAGCAACGGCTGCAACCTGCAACCCGGCGATTTGCTGGCCAGCGGCACTGTGTCGGGACCGCTGCCGGAAGAACGCGGCTGCCTGCTCGAATTGACCCAGCGCGGCGCTGAACCGATCCGCCTGCCTACCGGCGAAGTTCGGAAGTTTCTGGAAGACGGCGACGAGGTGACTCTGCGCGGTTACTGCGAGCGCCACGGTTTCACGCGCATCGGCTTCGGCGAGTGCCGCGGGATCGTCGCCGGTTAGTGGGGCAGCTCCTTGAGCTGCGGCGGGCTCTCAGCCCGCNNCAGCCCGCCTCCGCTTGAGCTGCGCGAGACGCCGCCGCAGCGCGCGGCGCTGCCCCACTAAGCAAGCCACCCCAAAGCCTGTAAATCCGCGATAGGCTCCGCGAACGAACACGAGCCAAAGCTGTGCGCGAAATCGCGGCGCGCGCACTGGACCTCGCTACCGTGATGCTCCGTCCGTGCCAGCGCAACTCGCCGGTCAAGAACTGGAAAGCGCCGGCATCCCCTTCGTTCAGAACGTCGAGAATCGCGTCTCGCTCCGCGCCTTGCCACGCGAACGCCGCCGCCACAAACACATTCACAAATCCGTGCATCGTGGCGCACGGGCTGTCGGGGGCATAGGTCGGCGGGCGGAGGGAACGGATAGGATGGTGCAGGCCCGCCGTAGCTTTGAAGGCGATGTGGCGCGATGCGGCCTCGCCCAAGAAATCTGCAAGCGCCTCCGACGACGGGATGGCTTCCGGCGTCAAGCCGCCGGTGCGTACTTTGGCGAAGGTCTCCAGCGTCTCCACCTGCGCGGGCAGCGGGCCCGGTTCGCCCTCCACCAGTAATGTCACGCGCCAGTTGTCCCCCAAAGGCACTTCCGGCAGCTTCGCCGCGGGCAGCACCAGGCGGTTGAGCATCCAGCTCTCCGGCGAAGCCAGGTACGTTTCGTAATTCTCCAACACCGCCGGCAACGCCAGACCCGCCGGCGGACAGAGACCCGCATAATCGATCAGGTTCACAAGCAGCGCGCGCAGCGAGTCCGGCATCCGTGGCATGATGTCAACAGCCCATTGTAAGGAGGTCTCACCGATGAACCGCCGCAACCTGCTGCTCGGCTTGGCCATGGCAGGACTCGATCTGAACGCGCAAGAGCCGTCGCCCGGCTCGCTCTATATTTCCAAGCCCCACCTCGTCGAAGACCGCAAATTCCTCCAGGACTTCATGGACGAATTCGCTTTCGCCGATCTCGTCACAGCCAGCCCCGGTATCCGCATCACCCACATCCCGACCGTCCTCGATCGAACCGCTGCGCCCTACGGCACGCTCTTCGGACACATATCGCGCCAGAACCTCCAGAGCAAGTGTTTTGATGGCCGCCAGCAAGCCGTAATCGTGTTTCGCGGTCCGCACAGTTACATCTCGCCAACCTGGTACAACAAACCGGAATCCGTGCCCACCTGGAACTTCGCCGTGGTGCACGCCACCGGCCGGCTCAAGCCCATCGCCGATCCGAAAGCCCTGCACGGCCTGCTGGCGCAGCTCATCGCCAAGTTTGAGGGCCCCGGCTCCAGCTACGACTTCGCCAAGCTGCCCGAGAGTTACACCAACGGCCTGATCGGCGGCATCATCGGCTTTGAGATGCAGATCGAGCTGCTGGAGGGCAAGTTCAAACTGGGCCAGGAACGCGGCGATGCCGATAGGCAAGCCCTTCTGAAGAACCTGCAATCCGCCAAACCCGCGCGCTCGATCTACGACTTCACGACGGAATTCTACAAGCGCGGCTAGGAAAGCTGAAAGCTGACCGCTGAAAGCTGA
>PKYZ01000185.1:0-5208 GCA_003132865.1 Bryobacterales bacterium | reverse complement strand
TGGCTGATCTGGCGTTGGTTCTGGCGCCCGCGCTTGGCTCTCCGCGGCTTCTTCAACATGGAGTACTTCAAGCACGTCGTGATCCTGCACGGCTGCGCCGTGGGCGGCGGATCCATCACCTATGCGAACACCATGCTCGTCCCGCAGAACTCCGTGTGGGACAACGGCTCGTGGGCCGGACTGGCCGACTGGAAAAGCGAGATGCCGCGCCATTACGAAACGGCCATACGGACGCTCGGCGTCGTCGAGAACCGTATCCTCGGCCCGGCNNTCGAACCGCCCGAAGGAGAAGACGGCGGCAAGCCTTATCCCGATCCGTATTTCGGCGGTGAAGGTCCCGAGCGATGCACGTGCATCGCCTGCGGCGGCTGCATGGTGGGATGCCGCTACCATGCCAAGAACAGCCTCGATAAGAACTACCTCTATCTCGCCGAAAAGTACGGCGCGCGGGTTTTCGACGAAACCAGGGTTGTGGATGTCACCCCGCTCGGCCCCGCGGATGGCAGTGCGGGATATGAAGTGCGCACGGTGAATTCCATCTCCTTACTGGCGAAGCATGCCCGCCGCTTCACCTGCCGCGGCGTGGTCTTTGCGGCCTCGGCCCTGGGCAGCATGGACCTGCTCTTCCGCCTGAAACTGAAAGGCTCGCTGCCGGCCCTTAGCGATCAACTTGGCAATCGCGTGCGCACCAACGCCGAATCGCTCATCGGCGTGCGCGTCCCCGGCAGCCGGGAGGATTTTTCCAAAGGTATCGCCATCGGGTCGGGCATCTACCTCGACGATTACACGCACATCGAGGCGGTGCGCTACCCAGCGGGTTCCGACGCCATGGGTCCGCTAGCGACGCTGCTCACCGGCGGCCGTCCGGGCAGCGCGCGCATCCTGTCCTGGCTCCGCACGCTTTTCGGTTCGCTCCTGCGGCATCCCATCCGCACGGCGCGCGCGCTGCACCCGTTCGGCTGGGCCCGCGAGTCAATCATCTTCCTGTGCATGCAGACCCTCGACCGCCACATCGACATGCGCCTGCGCCGCCGCTGGTTCTATCCGTTCAAGAAGATTCTCGTGAGCCAGGGCCAGAAGATCCCGACCTTCATCCCGCAAGCCAACGAGTTTGCGCGCAAGGCCGCCCAACTGATCGGGGGCACGCCCATGAGCATGGTGACCGAGATTCTATTCAACGTTCCCGGCACCGCGCACATTCTAGGCGGTTGTCCGATGGCCGGCTCGTCCGCCGATGGCGTGGTGGACCCCCGCAACCGTGTCTTCGGCTATAAGAATATGTATATCTGCGACGGCTCCGTGCTGGCGGCTAACTTAGGTGTCAACCCGAGCCTCACCATCTGTGCCGTGACCGAGCGCGCCATGACCTTCATCCCCCCGGCGGCGGAGACGGATTGGAACGACGCGCCGGAAAACCGTGAGGGCCTGGTCCATACCCAGCCTGGCCATACCCAAGCCCCGCTCCTCTAGCTAGCTAGGAATTGGGCATCAGACGGCATAAGTGAATGTGGGCAAGCCGGTGAGTAGGCAAGGAAATTAAGCTTTTTCAATCAGATCCCGCAGTTCGGCGGCTTTTAGTAACTCGCTCTTCCGTTCATAGGCCCTCAGTAACAGGGGGAGGCACCTCTCTCGAGTCTTGGCGCTGGAATGTACTCTCAATGGCTCAATGAGCTCGATTATCCGATCAGAATGCCCTTTTCTGTCGAGCATGCTAGCCATCCCGTAGATCGTAATTGGATCATTCGGCACCTCCTTGAGAGCTATCTCGAATTTCTCAATTGCCAGATCGGTCGCATTCGCTTCGCCCGATTCTCGCAGAAGGAATCCGTATTCTCTGAAGATTACAGCGCGATCCGCCCCTCGCCGGGGTGCGTTTGCAGCAGCCCTTTCGTACAGACGGAGCGCACCGGTACGATCATGGAGTTTATGTCGCTTAAATTCAGCAAAATCCCACGCGGCACGCCAACTAGTCGGAACACGTGTCAAGGCCTGCTCGTAGAGCCTCGTGGCATTGTCGAGTTCGTTGTTACGCTCCGCAGCTTTAGCAAGATCTAACAGTCCCGACTCTGGAGTAACCCGTCCTTGGCGGAGCTCTCTGACCAACAGACGCATTTCAGGGTCAGCGACATCTCTCCCCTCGTACCAGTCCGTAAGCCTTCTGCGGATGTTCTCCGCGGCCCTTTGTTGCCTATCGAGTTGCGCCAACACAAACGAGCGTGGGATCGGCTTGAGGGTAAACACGTAGTCGTTTGAGTCCGGGTCGAACTGACGCTGGATCAGCACATCCTGTGACAGCGATTCCAAGGCATCCTCGAGAGAAACCTGTGGCAATCCCGAACCCACGATGAGCGCCTCGGTTGGAAGAGGCTTCTGAAACAATGAGAGCACTTGAAGTACGCTTCGCTCAGCGTCGGACATCCCATCAAAGACCCGTCTGAACGAGAACTCAAGTAGTATCTCACCCTCCCTCGGCACCGTCGTGAGCGCCTCCGCGCCCGCCACTGCCTCCGCAGCGCTCCGTGCCCGCGACAAAACCCATCGGATCGCAAGCGGGATGCGGTCGCACGCATTACCGATGCGCAAACGTTCCGTCACATTTAGCTGCCGGGCGTATGAGAAACGCTGCTCGCCCGCTAGCGACCCGACGTAGGTGCCCACCTCGTTGTCATTGAGGCCACCTAGATCAATCGGGCATACCAGCTTCCGGGCAGTCGCTCGCCGCGAAGTGATTATTGCCTTCGGTCCCTCTGGTAGGTTGTCTAGGAACTGGATGACCCGAGCATCGTCCACTGTTTCCAGATTGTCAACGTATAGAAGTCCGTTGAAGCCTTTCAGCAACGAGCGTATTTCCGATTCCTTATGGGTCGTAACCAAGGACTTAAGCTCTGGAAAGCCAAGAACGTCCGCTGTGCTGTCCAGCAACGCCTCGAAACTCGTCAGACCCGGACGTAGCCCTCGGATTCCGCTCGCCGTTAGCTCTCGATCCTTCGCCGTAATCGAAACAATGAATTGAAAGGCCTTCTTCTGATACGCGCGCAGAACAGCCCAGGTTGCCAATGCAGTCTTGCCAATGCCACCTATACCTACTATGGACACGACAGCCACACGGTCGTCGTAAAGACCGTTTTCAACAGCCGTACCTGGCTCCTCGCGGAGGACAAAAGTGCCATAGTCCGGCTGGAGTATACGATAGTATTGCTCATCAATGGCATACTGCCGGCCGACAATTGGCTCAGGGCTCGACTTGTCGAGGTGATCCGCCTCAGATGGCGTGAGCAAATGCGTGGAATCTTTGGCCCGCAATGCAGACCAACCCGCGCGGAATGAGACCCTTCCATCGATGGGCGGCGCATCGGCAGTGAATCGTTCGAGGGTAGGGCCTCGCGGAGGAACCAACGCCAATCCTAGAAAACTCTGGTCCGCCCTGATATACTCGCGATTGAAGTCCACCCAGATCCGGTCAGGGAGGAAACGGCGGAGGCCGTCGTTGAGTTGCTTACTATCGAGTCGGTTCCTAGCGCCCACGAACGTGTAGTTATCGGAAATCCCAAAGATCAAGACGCCTCCGCCGTTGTTGTGTAGGCCGAGCACCTCTTTCGAAAGGTCCGCCCAAGCACCAAGATTATCCTTCCCGTGCCTTGGACAGTCCTTCTTGAAGTCCCACAACTCATTCTCTGTGCTGTACCCTACGTTCAGTTCGGGGCCGTCGGCACGAAACATGAGCTTTACCAGGGCGCGGATGTCGCGTTGACGAATCGCCGCTCGAATGTCTGACCACGGACCGACGTTGACGGCCATCTGGTCCAATATAACGCCATTGACCGTCGGAATTCGTGCGCCGGGCCTGGGCCGTGCCCAACTTGAGCCTGCAGCCTTTCGTACGCCGGGCAGCCGATTATAGCAATCGCGTCTCCGGCTATAAGAACATGTACATCTGCGACGGCTCCGTGCCGGCGGCTAACCAAGGTGTAAACCCGAGCCTCACCATCTGGGCCGAATCAACGACGCGCCGCAGGCACAACCTACTTCTTGCGCGACGCCGGCGGCACCATCCCGTTTGCCCGGTAATACGCCACCAACAGGCCGTAATGCTCGCCGGCGTGCTCGATGACCGACATCCACGGCTCCACGGACTTGTGAAAACTCTCCGCCGGCCGGGACTTCAACGTAGCCGTCGCATCCGCGATGGATTTTTCCAGCTGCGCGACCGCCTGTTCCTTAGTCTTGTAATTCGCGGCATCGAGTTCGTCCCACTTGACCTTTTCGCCGCGGCCGGCCTTGGCGGCGTAGACATTGCCGGAGGCGATGTGCACGATCACCGCCCCGAAAGACCGCATCTCCGGGCGCAGCTTGTAATCGTATTTGTCGGCCGGGAAGTCCTTAGCCATATCCAGCACTTGGCGATTGATGTATGCGAAAGCTCCGGCGACTTCCTCGGCCGGCGTTTTCGGCTGTTGGGCCCAAATGCCCGCAGCCAGGATAGCCACCGCGGCAACCCTTGTGTAACCTGCTAATCTGAGCATAGTGGTTACAGAATATCACGGCCCTGGTAACCTGTCAAAGGCCGTAAAGCGGTTACCTGGAAAATTTATCGGCGGGCGGCTCTGCTTGGATTTCGTGAACACGGTGGGCGGACGGGACCATGCCGGCGCCGTAATTCGCGACAAGATCGCCACCTACGAAGACTTGTTGGCGTGGACCGTGCTGGCCGGAAGCGTGGACCTCAGGCGCGCGGGCGTCCTTGCCCGTCTGGCTGCGCGTGAGGCTCGGGAGGCGGCCAACGTTCTGGCGCGGGCCATCCAACTGCGTGAAGCGCTTTACCGTATCTTCAAGTGCGCGATCGAAGGCTGGCGGCCCCGGGCAGCCGATGCGGACGTATTGCGCGACGAACTCTCCATCGCCAGAGCGCGCCAGCGGCTGAGCGCCCACGGCGGCCGCTTCCTCTGGACCTTTCCGGAACGGCTGACTGCGCTGGACAGCATCCTGTGGCCCGTGCCGCTATCGGCAGCCGAACTGTTCACTTCCGGCGAGCTGTCCAGGCTGGGGCAATGCGGCGGCGACGAATGCGGATGGCTGTTCCTGGATACCAGCCGCAACCATCGCCGCCAATGGTGCGATATGCAGGATTGCGGTAACCGGGCGAAAGTGAAGACGTTCCGCCAGAAGCAGGGTCGCGCATGATCAATCCGCCCGGCGGATGCCGAGTTC
>PKYZ01000093.1 GCA_003132865.1 Bryobacterales bacterium | reverse complement strand
GCCGGCGGGGCACGCGGTGGCAGCGGTCGGCACCGCGGAGCCGGCGTTGCTGCAGGCGCCGGTGACGGATAGCGTTCGGGAGTGAAAGAGGCGCACCACCAGCCAAAATCGCACGCCAACCCCGCCAATATCCATCGCTCCTCACCGCACCTCGAAACCGGGCGGTCTGGCAAAATTGGCTTCGTTGTGCGCCGGGATAAACCGGCATGATGTGCTAGCCCTTGCCGTTTTTCAGAATCTCGATGCTTCCGTTGTTGTTGGTGAGACGCATGGGACAGCCGCCGCCGCCGATGTTGCCGTTCAGCGAATCGGCGCTGACGTCGCCGGAGATGGTCATCGGGAAGTCGGAATGGATCTTGCCAAATGACGTCTTGGCGGCCACCGCGTAACTGGCGTTGTCCGGCACCCGCACGCGCACTACGGAAAAACTCGTGCGAATGCCAACCGGCCGGCACGCCTGACCCTGCAGCGATACTTCCACGCCGCCGTTCTGGTTTTCGACATCCACCGAGCCCGCCACTCCGTCGAGCAGCACGGCTCCGAAGCTGGTCTTTACATTGGCGGCGTTGCGAATGGCGGAGGCTTTGACGGCGCCGTTGGAATCCTCCACGGTCAGCACTCCGCCGACCCGGTCCGCGGTCACCAGTCCGAAACTGGTTTTCAGCGAGGCTTCCTCGCCGACGTCAGACACCGTGATGGGGCTGTTCCCCCCGACGATGCGAATTCCCTTGTGCACGTCGCTGACATCCACGCGGCCGAACGAGTTCTCGATGGTCGCGGATTCGCCCACTTTGCGGCCAATCACTGCGGAGTTTGCGGCGCGCACAGACAGGAGCTTGCCGATATCGCCGAAGCGCACGGTACTGAAACTGGTGTTCAGCTCGGCCGAGCCGGTGACGCTATTCGCCTCTACCTCGCCGTTGGCGTTGCCGACGACCAGGTTCCCCTTTACGCCGCTTACGGTCACCTTGCCGAACGAATTGGTGATGCGCAAATCGCCGCCCGCGCCGGTAACCTGCACGGCGCCGTTGCCGTTCACGATCGTGCCGCCGTGTCCCGGATTGGTTACGGTGACATTCGCAAAGCGGTTTTTGACGTTCACGATGCCGGTGACATCGGAAACATCCACGCTTCCGTTGCCATTCCGGATAGTCACATCGCCTGCATTGCCCGTGACCTCGACGGCCGCAAACTGGTTCTCCAGACGCTGTGTACCGCGCCCGTTGCGGAAGGTCAGCTTTCCATGCGCATTGGTGACATCCGCATTGGCCTTCAGATCCTCAATGCTGACGCTGCCGAAACTGTTGCGCAGCTCCAGCGGCGCGGTTTCCGGCATGGTCACGTCCAGGTTGACCGAGTAAGAAAGATTGTGGAAGCCGAAGAAGCCGTCGTGCTCCTCCTTCGGATATTCCGTGCGAATGACCAACGCCGAACCGGCCGGCGCGACCTCGATCCGGATCTGTTCGGCGACGCGCTTGGCTTCGGCGTCGTTGGAGGCGGAAACGCGGATGGAAGCGTGAACCACGACGTCCCGGCCGGCGTGCGTACGGAGGTTGACGCTGCCCATCCGATGTTCCAGCCGCACGCTTTGGCCGCTGGCCAGGGTCACGGTTTTGTCGAAGTTCCGCGAGTATTCGTCCCGCGCGAACGCCTGCACCGCCAGTAGCAGGGTCATTCCAAAAATCGGGCCGTACATCATACTATTGCGCACGTTGCAAAATCTCCTTCAGGGTATCTTGTTTATCGCGGTACAACACCGCCAGTTCGGCTTGTAGCTGCGCATTGAAGCGGTTATGACTCACGGTGGAACGCACGTTGTCAATCTCGGAGTCGAGCACCAGCAGCTTCTCGCGGACGGCGATGGCCACGGGGTTTTCCGAAGCGTTTAGCTTGGCCTCGGCGAGGCGCGAGAGCTTGTCGATCGAGGCGCGGTAAGCCGCTTCGGTCTGTTCGACTTCTTTCAATGTTTGCTCGGTCAGAAAGTCGCTATCCTGCGGCGCGGCGGGCACTGGCGCCGGCCGCGAGTACTTCACAATGAGAACCGAAACCGCGATCGCCAGGACTGCGGCAATGCCGGCGATCATGCGCCAATCGAAGCGCCTGTTGAAACCATGCGGTTTGGCCGTCTTCTGATGCGCCACCAAGGTCCGGCGGATCTTGGGCCACAAGTCGGGAGTCTCCCACTCTTCGCGGAGACCCGGCGCCACGTCCGACATTTCGCTCCAGAGCCACAACTCGCGGCGGCAAGCGTCGCAAACCTTGGCATGCTCGCGCGCATCCGGCAGCAGTTCCGGGACCGCTAGTGCGCGCTCCAGGTCTTTGCAATCGAATGTCATGCGCGGCTCTCCGTCAACAATCGTTTCAACTCCCGTTTGGCCTCAAACAGCCATTTCTTGGAGGTGCCTTCCGGGATTTCCAGAATGGCGGCCACCTCGGAATGGCGGAAGCCCTCCACCTCGAACAGCCAGAACACCATCCGGTACTGCGGATGTATACGCCCGAGCGCGTGCCGGATGGCTACCTGCAGCGGCACGTTGCTCGGTATGGCCGGCGGCTCAGCCGAGAGCTGCGACTCGGCCTGCCGTTTGCGCTTGCGGCCCGTGTCGTAACAGCAATTCAGCAGGATGCGGTAGATCCAGGGGGCCAGTCCGGAATCGAGATGGATGGCGCCCGCCGCTCGATATATTTTCAAAAACGCTTCCTGCACGGCATCCTCGGCGTCCGCGCGATCCGCAAGCAAATGAAACGCAATGCTCTTCATGCGCCCGGCGTGCGCGGCGTAGATCTCCTCGAACGCAGATAGATCCCCGCGTTTGGATGCCTGAATCAGGTCGGCGTCGCTACGCGCGGTCAGCCGGCCAGCGGCCATTGCCAGGGGCATTCTAATTGTTATAACGATGGGGAGGGGCGGAAGGTTCTAAAGATTTTGGGGGCAGCCGGGGCGTAACAGTTCAGGTGGTCA
>PKYZ01000515.1 GCA_003132865.1 Bryobacterales bacterium | reverse complement strand
TCCATCTTCACGCGGCCCAGGTCCATGTCCTTCTTGTAGGCCAAGCCCCACTCTTTGGTGTCTTTACTGACGATCAACTCCCAGTGGTCGGGATCGGCCACATTGGCGAAAAGAGTGTAGTCGCCCGCCGGCACGTGCAGACTCTGGATATCCAGATCGGCCTCCGTGTGAAGCGCCGTGGCGGAGTTTGCGCCCGCGCGCCAGACGGGATAGTGCGGGTCGTGCGAGATCTTGCCGCCGTCGCCGAAGATCTGCCGGCCATGTACGGAAGGCGCCGAGTATTTGATTGTAATGGTCTTCCCGGCGATGGTGACCGAGGTGTCCGCGGGCGGACTGGTAAACTTCTGCGCGAAACTCAGACTCGCCGTCATGGCGAGGGTGGCACAAATCAAAACGAACTTGGTCATTGGTTGTCTCCTTGACGATTCGGGATTGGGGTATCTGCGGGCCGGCGGACCATCTCCGGACCGCGAATGCACCCTACATCACTAGCCTACCGCAACCCGNNCGGTCGCGGCTCGGTAACGGACGCGTTGATCTCGCAAGGGTTACTGAGCTGCAAGCGTAAGCGAGCGGGTGCATTCCCCAAAACGGTTAAGCTCCCGCGGGCTCGCAGGACGATCCGCGCGACTGCGGGCTGCCTTTATTGGATCGTAGCCACAGGATCGGAGCTGTCACCCTGCGTGCCGCTGTTGGGATGGTTTTCCGAAGCAGTGTTGCCGGCACATGCCAGGTTGATCCGCCCGAGAGAACGCAGCGCGTTGCGTCGTACCAGGGGATCTGGGTCGCGAACCAGTTGGCGCAACACGCCCGTATAGCGTTTGTCACCGGTCTGGCCCATAACCCACGCGACAGCCGCGCGAAAGAGAGCTTCCGGATGACGGGCCATTTTGATCAGGTGCGCGACGACCTCGCGGTTTTCCCCCAAGCGATGCAAACCGACCAACGCATTGGCGACCACGCGGTGGTTAGGATCTTCCAAGGCATGCCGGAACAGCGGGCGGCAGTCAACACTGGCTGGGCAGTTCCAAAGGCCCTCCACCAAGTTGGCGCGCACTCGAGCGTCTTCATCGCGTACCAGCCGTTCCATGATGCCCCGTCCGGAGATGATTTTTCCGAACATGAGCGCGGCTTTGGACCGAATGCGGCCGTCTGGATCCTGCAAGAACTGCATCATCGTAGGGATCAGCTGGGCGCCGCTGCCGAGATTCTTCAGAATCGTCAGGCCTCGCTGGCGCGCTGCTTCGGTCATCCGATCGTCGATGAGCAGGCCCTTGGCGAAGCGCGTATAGAAGTTCGGTTCGTGCTGCGTCAGCGCCTTGGCGGCGCAGACGGAGCCGTCCAGAGAGGCGGCCGGATCGCACAGCTTCGCGACCGTCCTGTCCTCGTTGCTCAACAAGCTTGCCAGAAAACGGGCAGTCCCTCCCCGGTTTCCCGTCTGGTACAGCGGTAGCAAGGTCTCCACCACCCGTTCCGGCGCCTTGGCAGCCAGTTCGTTAATTTTGCGCGCCGCCTCAGACGGGCCCCGGCTGTAGAGCGCCAGCCAATAGACGACTGCTTCGGCTACGTCCTCCGGCACGGCGTGCTGAACCGCCGCGGCCTCTGGGACCAAAGTTGATTCGGCAAGTTCCAGTTCCGACAGTTCGAGCTGTCGGATGGCTTCGTCAAGCGAGGATACCGGTTCCTCAAGCGGGGATACCGGTTCCTCAAGCGGGGATACCGGTTCCTCTAGCGAGGATAGCGGCTCCTCAAGCGAGGATACCGGCTCCTCCGGAGACGGGGGACTTTCCGTCTCAAGGCACGGTTCCGCTGGCGGGGGTCCGTCGTTAAGCCCTAGTTTGATAAGCACCGGTCGCAGCCGTCCTATCCGCGCAAGTGATCGCAGTTCCACTGCGGATGGCGCGGCCATCCGCCTTACTCTCCTATCGGCCGAAAGGGAAGACGAGTGTAGCCCGTCCGTGACAGTCTGTGTCTACGTCTCCGGAATCGGCCGGCTGGGGGGAAATGCGACTACGATCTGTGGTAGTAGCAGCGCGTCTGCGATAGTCTATTTCTACGTTTCCGCAATGCGTCGAATTAGTCCCTTGATCATCGCTGCCGTGTTTGCGCTAACCCTGGTCCCATGCATGTGCCAAGCCCAGGATTTCCGAGGCAGCCTGGCGGGCACCGTTGCCGATTCGAGTGGAGGCCGCGTCCAGTCCGCGGATGTGTCCCTGCAGGCCCCCGAGTCTTCCCTCGAACGTCATACCAAAACCGATAGCCGCGGAGAATTCCGCTTCGACGATCTGCTGCCCGGCAACTATAAATTGACCGTGCGGGCCCCCGGTTTCGCCGAGGCCAGTTCCAACGTGACAGTCGTCGTCAGCTCGGTGCGCGAAGTCGGCGTCACGCTGAACCTTCGCTCGGCGCGGCAGACGCTGAACGTGCAAGCGCAGCCGTCTTCCATCGTCACCCAGCCCGTGGATACCAGCTCCGCCGTTCACGGCGGCGCGGTCACCGCCGGGGATCTGGAGACAATTCTTCTGGCGAACCGCAGCTTCGCCAATATCGCTTACCTGGTCCCTGGGACCGAGCCGGTCGAGCCGTCCGACCCCACCAAGGCTCGTATCACGGCGGTCTCCTTCGGAGGCAGTTCCGGACTCAATGATGTGACCTCCGTCGACGGAGGCGACAATTCGGACGATTACATCGGCGGCTTCCTGCAGAACTTCTCACCCGACGCGATTCAGGAATTTGCCGTTCAGACTTCGCAGCAGAATGCGGATACCGGCCGGACCGTGGGCGGCTCCGTGGTGATTACGACCAAGAGCGGCACCAACCTGTGGCACGGTGAGGAGGCCTTCTACGAACGCGCCGCGGCGCTCAATGCGCGTTACCCCATCGAGAATCCCGCGCCTCTGCCGAAACAGCCTTTCTCCCGCCAAAACTACGTCGGCACGCTCGGCGGACCCATCGTGAAGGACAAACTCTGGTTCTTCGCTTCCTTCGAAGGCGTCCACGAAGACGCCAGCATCGCCTACAGCCCCGCCAGCCTCACCCAGTTCCAGGCTCTCGCCGGGCTGGCCGGGCAGGGCCTCATCCCGGGCGTGACTTCGATATCCGTGCCCGGCAATGTTTCGGTCCCATTCCGGGATTTCCTGGGCACCCTGCGCTTCGACTGGGCGCAGTCGTCCCGCGCGCAGTGGTTCGTGCGGGCCGCCCTCGACACCTACACCACCGACAACGCCTTCGTGGAGCAAGCTACGCTTCCCTCCACCGGCGCCACCTCGCATTCCAACTATATGAACATGGTGCTGGGCCAGCAGTTCATCTTCAGTCCCACATGGCTGGGAGCCTTCACCTTCACCGCCAGCGGATTGCGCTTGAATGAATATCGCAACTCCGATCTCGGCTTCGCGCTGGCCTTCCCGTTCAGTTCCACCTCCCAGACCATTTCCGGCTTTGAAACCTTTGGCGACAACCAGTTTGTCACGCCGATTACGGCCTTTCCGGTACAGCGCGATCAGGAAAAATACCAGTTCCGTTATGCCGTGACGCACTCTTCCAGCCGGCACACGCCCAGTTTCGGCATCGACTTCATTCACGAGCCGGTGCTCGGCGGCGCGCTTCCAGCGACCGCGGAAAACCTTACCGTCTTCCCGCAAAATCCCGTGGACTACCTGAACAACCCGCAGCAATTCGCCGTGGACCTGACCTGCACTCCCACCGCGACCCTCGCCGTCACCCCCGGCACAACTTGTACGAGCACGCCGGCGGGCAACGGCAGCTTCTCGCAGAACGTGCAGCGCCTCGGAATGTACGCCCAGGATTCCTGGCGACCCACGCCGCAGTTCGTCTTGAACTACGGCCTGCGCTACGACACCACCTTTGGACTCTTCACGGCCTCCGGCAGGTCCCAATTGGATAATCCCGCGCTGCTCACGCTCGAGGCTTTGCAGATACCGCTTTTCCGCCAGCCGGCCGCGCCTCACGATTACCGTAAGGCCTTCGGGCCGCGTTTGGGAATCGCCTATGCGCCGAGCCAATCCCGGAACACGGTAATCCGCGCCGGCTTCGGTCTCTTTTACAACGACCTGGCGCAAAATGGCTGGGTGACTGCGTTCCAGGCCGTGAATGAGTCTCCCGCGCCCTGCGTCCACCTGTCCGATGCCGGCTGTCTTCCCGGAGCGGCCAATGGTGCCGCCGGCGCTCTAATCGATCCGGCCTACAAGACGCCTTATGCGCTGCATGCCGGCGCCGGCGTTCAGCATGCGTTCAACTCCCGTTGGACGATCGGCGCCGACTGGACTCACGAGGCTGGCGTACACGCGTACCGCCGATACGTATACCAAGCCGGCTACACGCTTTTCTCGCCGCTTTTTGCCAGCGACGCCGCGACCCAACAGCAGTACGTCCCCAACATAACCGTTTTCCGGTCCGACAATCGGTCCCGGTACGACGGGCTTTCGGTCCATCTGCAAGCCAACGTTTCCCGATTCAGCCTGGTCCTGAACTATACGCTGTCGAGCGCCGAAACCTGGGGCTGCGTCCTGGGCGAACTCTTCGACTACGTGAACGGGGTCTGCAACCCGCTCCAGGCGTTTGCGAAAAGAGATTACGGGCCGTCGGGAGAAGACGTGACCCACCGCCTGGTTCTGGCGGGAACCGTCCACATCCCGGGCGGCTTTGAACTGTCGGTATTGAGCCAGGCCGAGAGCGCCCGGCCTTTCACGCTCACTACCCCTGTGGACGTGAATGGATTTGGAGATACGCTGGACGACCGGGCCGTGGTCAACGGCGTCCAAACCGGCATGGATCAATTCCGTGGCACGCCGTACATCCAGACGGATGTGCGCCTCAGCCGTCCGTTCCGTTTGCATGAGCGCTGGCGGTTGACGCCGTTTATCGAAATCTTCAATTTGTTCAACCGCAACAATCCGGGCGCCAACTATGTCACGAATCTCGCTGCGCTGCCAGTGCCGGTCAACAACCTGGCCAACGCCACTGCATTTTGCCTGAACGCGGATTGCTCCGAGACGCAACCCATCGCCAGCCTGAATCAGTTGCGCGTGCCCGCCGGCGCGCTGGGCGATTTCTTCGGTCCCGGCACCACGGTTGGCATCCCGTTTGCGGCCCAGTTGGGAATCCGGCTAAGCTTTTAACGGGGGGCCGAAATATATCGACAAATCGGTAGGTCTGTGTGCCACTTGTGCCCACGTCGAGCTAATCCGCTCGGACCGTGGTTCTCTTTTCTATCTCTGCAGGCTTTCCGCTAGCGATCCGCGCTTTCCAAAGTATCCGCGCCTTCCGGTGCTCACCTGTTCAGGATACGAAAAGCACTCCGGGGCCTCCAGCCAAGCGAAGCATCATTAAGGCTCCATGCTGGTTTCCGTCGCGAACAACGTGAATTCCGGCCGATGCTCAGGACGCCGTGCGGCACGTCACCGAGCGAGACACGGGATGGAGTTTTTTCGGACGGCCCCGGCGGTCGGAGGTGAGTCGGCGCGTTGCCTGGGCGATCTACTCCCCGGCGATCTCTAAGACCTTCTCTTCCTTACATGCTGGACCGGAGACGGATGCAAATGCAAGTCTCCGGTAGTGTATGATGTCAAGAATATCCATGCCCGAGCCGATTGAACAGCCAACCATCGTTGCGGCGGCCGGCGATCTTCCGAACCGGTTTGCGGAGCGCCTGGGCCGCGTCGACGCCGCAGCCGCGGCTGTGAGCGTCGCGCGTATGGAGTGTCCGGCGGGTTGGACCGAATCCGGGCCGACGCGGAATGTCCCGATTCGAAACCTGAGACTCGCGCCGGGCGTCGAGAAGAGCTTGCCGGCTAATTTGGCTTTCGAGGCAGCCTCTTGATATCTCCTCTTCGCGTCGCCCTCTTCACCGACTGCTTTAGCGAGGCCAACGGAGTAGCTACGCTCAGCCGGCAGTTCGCCGCCTTTGCCAGTCGCCGGCAGCTTCCGTTCCTCTGTGTGCATAGCGGGCCGCGAAGGCAGATCGCTTGTCAACGATCTGTCACGGCGGTGGAGATCAAACGAGGTCCGGCGGCGTTTCCGCTGGACCATGATTTGTCCTGCGACCCCTTTCTGAGCCGCTACAAAAATTGGGTTACGGCGCAGGTGCGGCCGTTCCACCCGCATCTGGTACACATCACCGCGCCAGGCGATATCGGGATCCTGGGTCTTTGGGTCGCGCACACCCTGCGCGTCCCGCTGGTCGCGTCCTGGCATACCAACCTGCACGAATACGCGGGCCAGCGCCTGAACAAGCTCTTTTCCTTTCTGCCGGATACTTGGCGGGAGCGCATCTCGGTGACAGCCGAAGAGTGGAGCCTGCGCGCGTGCATGCGTTTCTATGGCCTGGCCCGCTTCCTGCTCGCGCCCAACGAGGCTATGGTCCGTCTGCTTCAGCAGCGGACAGGCAAACCCGCATTCCTGATGGCGCACGGCGTCGATACCGAAGCATATTCTCCACAACGGCGCTGCCGCCGGGACCGCTCGTTTTCGATCGGGTATGTGGGCCGGCTCACTCCGGAGAAGAATGTGCGCATGTTCGCCGACCTGGAGAGAAGTCTCCTCGACCGGGGCCGGCGCGATTTCCGCTTCACCCTGATCGGTGAAGGAAACGAGAGAGACTGGCTCCGCAAGAACCTCGAGTTTGGCGAGACGCCGGGCATTCTCCGCGGAGAGGCGCTGGCGGAAGCGTTTGCCAATATGGATGTGTTTGTGTTCCCTTCCCGGACTGACACCTTTGGTCTGGTGCTGCTCGAGGCGATGGCTTCGGGCGTCCCGGTGGTGGTGAGCCCCGAGACTGGCGCTCGCGTGGGCGTACGGCACGGTGTCACCGGCTTTCATGCGCCGGATGTGCATTCCTTCACAGAAAGCGTCCTTCAACTGATGAACAGTGAACCTCTGCGGCAACGAATCGGTGCCGCGGCCCGTATATTTTCTTGCTCAAGAGTGTGGAATGGCGTATTCGAGCGGTTATACTGGACGTACGAGAGGGGACTCGAGGAAACCGGCTGCAGACCCAGCGATCGGGCAATAGCGGAAAGTCAGACGACCTCATAGCGCACGATGCTGATTCTCCCGTTTCTGTTGTTCTCGATTAACCCCTCTGCGATCCGGCATGCGCCGGCCGGAACCGAAGTCCACATCCGGCTGACAACCACAGTGGGTTCATACGCGAGCAGGGCAGGTACCTCTGTCAGTGCCGTTCTGATCGCTCCCGTAAAAGCGGATGGTGAGACCGTCTTGCCGGCGGGAAGCGTGGTGTCCGGAAGCGTGAAGAGGGCCGCGCGCGTGGGGCTGGGAATCCGCCATGAAACCGCCTCGCTCGACCTGGAATTCAACCAGGTGGCCCTTCCGGGCCGCGATCCGGTTGCGCTTCGGGCGCGCGTAGCGGAAGTGGACAATGCCCGCGAGCGCGTGACCCGCGATGGCAGGATTCACGGCGTCCGGGCCACCGAAAGCGGTTCCTACCGCGTTAGCGGCTACGTCAGGGCCTTGCTTTTTCGCTGCGAGCTGCACGCAGCGATCGCCGAATGGATCGTCAAGGCTGCGGTCATCAACCTTCCGGAGCCGGAGATCTATTTCCCCGCCGGCGCCGAACTCACGCTGATACTGACCGAACCCCTGTTTGCCGCCTCGTCCGTTGAAGAGCCGGTTGGCAGCGAATTGCCCCCAAATGAGCGCGAAGCCGGGCGCGACGCTGAGCGCGAAGACTTTCGCCGCCTGGTCGCTTCCATGCCGAGCCGGACGTACGCCACCGCACGCCAGCGTCCGTCGGATCTTACGAACGTATTGATCGTCGGATCTCGCGATCAGGTTGCCGCCGCGTTCGCTGCCGCAGGCTGGTCGGAGGCCCGTCCATTGTCCTTTGGCCGCCGCGTGCGGTGGCTTCGGGCGATCGGCCTGAGACGGGGATTCGATTCCGCGCCCATGTCTTCGATGTTGCTCAATGGGGTGCCGGCTGACATGTCCCTGGAAAAGGGCCTGAACGACGTTTCCAAGCGTCACCATATTCGCTTGTGGAAGCAGGAGGGCGGTTGGGAGGGCCAGGAGTTGTGGATTGGCGCCGCCACCCATGACGTGGAGTTCGGCTACTTGCGGCCAGGCCGGCCTTTCACGCACAAGATTGCGGCAGACGTGGATCGGGAACGCGACAAAGTCGCCTACGATTTGGTATTTACGGGTTGTACGAACACCCTGGACTGGGCCGGGCGCACGAACGTTCCCAGAGTCACCGAGAACGGCACGGGGGACGCGATGACTACCGATGCCAGGCTCGCGGTGGTCGAGCTCAACGGCTGCCGCGCGCCACGCCTCTCGACCGAAACGATCGATACCGCGCCCGTGCCAGTCCACGGAGGCAAAATGGAGCTCTTTGCGCGGCGCGAGATCCTCAGCGTCCGCAGCGATCTCATCCGCAACAACTGGTATTGGCGAGGCTATGAGACCACCCGATGGATCGTTGGAATTCTTCGCACACACTTGCGGGACAGTTCCGGGACCCGGTCGTTTTTGAGCAGCTTCCGTCATTCAAGTCTCCCGACAGCATATATGCAGACCGCGTCTGTCGCGCAATGATCCCCGGCGTTCTCTCGTCACTTGTCCGGCCAGCCGGGGTTTGTTGTCCGGCGTTGTAGGATGTTAAGAATATCCATGCCTGACCTGATCGAAAAGCCAACTATCGTTGCGGCAGCCGGCAATCTTCCGAAGCGGATTGCGGAGTACGTGGGCCGCGTCAACTCCGCGACCGAAGCTGTGAGCATAGCTCGCATGGAGAGTCCCGCGGGGTGGAGTGAACCCGGCCAAACCCCCGATTTTGATGAGTACACCGTGGTATTGCGGGGCATTCTTCGAGTGGAGACAAGCTCGATGACCATTGATGTGAAGGCCGGCCAGGCCATCGCCGCCCACCGGGGCGAGTGGGTGCGCTACAGCACGCCGGAACCCGGTGGCGCTGAATACATCGCGGTGTGCATCCCCGCCTTCTCCCCCGAACTGGTTCATCGCGAGCCGTCTTGAGTGGGGCAGACCTCCAGGTCNNCGGGTCCTCCAGGACCCGCTTTAGCCGGCTTCAAAGCGGAACGCCACCAGCTTATTGTGGATGACATTCATCGACGATCATCGACGATATAGGTTTGCCCTACCGATGCCGCGGCGGAGTCCGATGTTCACCCGCCGTCGCCGCGTTTCAAGCCGCGCGCGCCCGTGCTAATCAGACCGCTCCCGGAAGTGGATTTCGGATTGTTGGGCGAGTAATTGAAGCCATCCCCTGGATATGTGACCCACCGCCGTTGGGCGAAACTTGATCTGCGCTGCCCCCATTCGTCGCCACGGCGGGCCGAAATCGGCGTTTCGCGAAAATCTCTTCTACCCAGCACCATGCCGGGTCGCCCACGTGGAGTCATGCCGGGCATCAAGTCGCTGTGGAGATGCGGCTGGGACGAGACTGCCAGCGGATTGTTCGGCATGCCAACCGGGCCCCGCGGAGCCCAAAATGGAAACTCCGGTTAACACTCCGCGGAGCTGCACCGTCTTTCCACTGAGGGTACCAGGGATGATCCTGCGAGATGTAAGGCAAAACACGCGCCGCCAGTTTCTTTGGCAGGCTGCCTGGCTGGTACCGGCGGTGGGTGCCCTGCGGCTGAGTGCGGAGGAGCCTTTCGATTCGCTGCCGGCTAGCGTCTGGAAGAACGCCAGAAACAACGGCCTGGTGATGATCCACCGGCCCGCGCCGAGCGAGCTTTCGTGGCAAACGCAAATCGTAAAGAACGGTGAGCCGGGCGAACCGCTGATAGTGGCGGGCCGCGTGTCGGCTCCGGACGGACCGACTCCCGCGGAGGGTGTCACGGTCTATGCTTACAATACCGATGCCGAGGGATACTACGGCGAAAACCGCGCGGAGTATCCGCCGCGGATCTATGGTTGGATGAAGACGAATGCCGCGGGGGGCTTTGAGCTGCGCACGATTTATCCCGGCAGCTATCCGGGCATGCGCGTGCCGGCACACGTGCACTTCGTGCTGTGGGGCGGAGGGTATCCGTTGCAATGGACCGAGGAACTGAAGTTTGAAGGTGGCCGGTACATCACGCCGGCCCTGGTGGCGGAGGACGCGCAATTGAGCGAGTTCCGCACGATTCAGCGGCTGAGCCGCGGGAACGACGGCGTGCTTCGCTGCGCCTTCCAGATCCGGCTGCGGCGCGAGAGCAATTTCCATTAAGACACACAGCGGTATATACAACGTATATCCCTCACGCATTGGCATCGGGCAGCCGGAGTCCATCCTGCTGTATCCCACGCGCACGTACGGGCCGCCCACGTCAAGCGTGCTCGAACCTGCCGGCAAACTGCACGAAGCTCGAACTGTTATACATGGCATCGTGAGTGAACAAAGAGTGATGTGCGACGTGTGTGGCGGATCGGGCCAGTGCACGATGTGCAAGGGGACCAGTAATGGCGGCCAGTGCACCAACTGCGCGGGCACGGGGCAGTGTCCGCAGTGTCAGGGTACCGGTCACAGAAAACCTGAACGCGAGAGGTAACGGAGACCAGCCTTTCAATATGCCGGTCGGTCAAGGACTTATCTCTGTTATTGCAGCGCCGTTAGCTGCTTCTGACCCGCGTTCGCCAGGCTCCCCTGAATCCGGCGCGTGAGTTCTTCCTGCCGGCCGAGTTGGATCTTCGTGTATTCCTCGGTCATGCTGACCGTGCTGTGGCTGGCGATTTTTCGAGGCTTCGATGCTCGACGTGCCTTCCTCCTGCCGCCACGCGATATTGGCGCGCCGGAAAGAGTGCGGACCGAGACCGGGCAAATCGCAGCCCTCGACCGCTGCCGCCCGCCTCGGAGCTTGCCGGACGCCGGAATCCCACAGCGGCAGGGCGCTGCCGTCCGTCAGGGTGAAGACCCACTTCTCCGGGTGCGCGCGTTCCGCCGCGGCTTGGAGGCGGTAGCGTTCAACGAGGTATCCCAACGTAAGCGGGCGCTTCCTGGTCTTCGATTTCGGATCGTCGATGTCATCGCGCCAGTTGCGCTGCACGATGCGGCAGACGCCACTCTGCAAGATCCACATGTGGCGCAGTTCCGGACTTCAGTTGGACGTAAGGCTGGTAATTCGGGGTGAGGGTAAGTCTTCGAAACGTTTGGTGGACCTGGTGAGATTCGAACTCACGACCTCTTCCATGCCATTTAAGAAATATCAATCACTCACGGGACATTCTGGCGCAAAACAAAGGACTTAGCGGAGGGCGATTTGGACGCCGGTGGACGCCACGGGGCCTTTTTGGGGCGGTTTGGACTCCACGCGGACTCCAGGACTCCACGCGGGGACTGGCACGTGGCGTGCTTTCCCGCGCACGGTTGCGGGCTGCTCTATTTGTTGTCTGCCGAAGGAGACAACGATCAATTTCCGTATAAGGCCTTTTGATTTATGTGGTCATGACTGCGGGAGCGGCGGTGGGTTCGACAGGGGCTTTGCGGCGGAGGATGGCAGCGGAGATGAGAGTAATGATAAGGCCGACGGGCAGGGGCTCCATGAAGGTGTAGGCCATGTTGACGAAGGGGTTCTGGTAGAGCTGCTGAGAGCGCTGTATGGCAGCGACCTGCGCGGCGGTGGTGGCGGGGTCAAGTCCGGAGGACTGGACCTTGTGAATCTGCGCGGCGAAGTAGCTGTCCATGAAGTGGGGCATGAAGTTGAAGTAGAGGACCTCCCACATGGCGACGTAGCAGACGGTGGTGATGAGGGTGATCAGGATGCCGCAGGCGAAGGCGCGGCCGAAGGAGATTTGGCCGGCGAGGGTGTTGTCGCGGTAGCTGCGGATGCCGAAGTAGATTAGCAGGAACGACGCCACCATGATGGTGTAGCCGAGAGCCATGCTGTGGCCGGAGCCGATCTTGTCGGCGAGGAGAAGCGAGCCGCCCATAAGGACGGAGATGATGAGGCCGGAGATGAGGCCGAAGGTGAGGACGGTTTTCTTCATGTGAGGCTCCTGGTGCGAGTGACGATGGAGTCACGATACGGTGTAACGGGGCCGGATGTCGTCATACTTTCGGATGATTTTGCAGGAATGGAGCGGAAATCGTGCTTTCGGGTGACGCGGTCACGGCAGGAGGCCTAGTTCTTTGCCGCGCTGGACGGCC
>PKYZ01000566.1 GCA_003132865.1 Bryobacterales bacterium | reverse complement strand
ATTCTCGCTCAGAGCCCAAAAAGGAACGTGTTTCCCGGGCCGGCGTGGAACTGTGGACCCGGCCGGACCCTGACGACGCGAAAGACCCTGAACGGCTGACGCAAACCTACCTGGAACAGATTAATGTAAACCGCGAGTTTCGGGATGTCGCCGACTTTTTCCGCTCAATCCGGTATCTGCATGTGGTGCCCCAGTTGGTGCGGGATCCTGACCGTTCTATCGGGAGGAGCAACGATCCCTACGGAGGAGACCTCCTGGAGCAGATCGCCAGAACACCCGAAAAGACCAGAAACGCCTGGCTGCGCCGCATCGAAGCGGTGCTCCGCGTGGCTGTGCCGCAGCTTAAGGAGTTGCAGTTCGATCGCGACAAGGCCAGCGGGGCGCCGCACCTGAAAGGCAAGTACGAGCACTGGCGGCCACAGGGCGCATGGCAGAACGAAGAACAGTTTTCGGATGGCACATTGCGGCTGCTGGGGCTGTTATGGGCCACCTTGGAGGGTTCCGGCCCGCTGCTATTGGAAGAACCGGAGCTTTCGCTGCACCCTGAGGTTGTCACTCACCTGCCTCAAATGTTCGCGCGTATGCAGAGCCGGACCGGCCGTCAGGTGATCCTCAGCACGCACTCACCATCTATCCTCGCCGACCCGAGTATTGGACTGGACGAAGCTTTTTTGCTGGTACCGGAACATGAGGGCACCATAGTTCGTCCGGTAAGGCGCTTTCAGCAGATTGTGAGTCTCCTCGAAGGTGGACTCTCACTTCCCGATGCCGTGATGCCTTTCACTCGTCCGGCCAAGGCGGAACAGTTGCCACGTACTGGATGAAGCCGTGCTCCCGCCGCATCCTCATCGATCTGGATCTCGGCCTCGACCGGGTCTTCGGTCAGAAAGGCAAGGCGTTTCTGCGAGAGCGGATCGCCGGCTTCAACCATGACGCCAAATTCCGTCCCTGGATTGTCGTGGTCGACTTGGATCGCGACGCGGAATGCCCGGCCGCACTGGTCGCGGACTGGTTGCCCCAGCCCGCGCATTTGATGTGTTTTCGGGTCGCCGTGCGCGAACTGGAATCTTGGCTGCTGGCTGACACGGAAGCGCTGGCGGGCTTTCTGGGAATCCGCAAGATCTTGATTCCCGCCGGGCCGGACCAATTGGACGATCCCAAGCAGGTACTCGTTTCCTTGGCAGCAAAGGCCCGTAGGGCGGATATCCGCAGGGATCTCGTTCCGAGGCCGGCCAGCGGCCGCTCAATAGGTCCGGGCTACACGTCGCGGATGCTCGAATTCGTGCAGGATCACTGGAGACCTGCGGCCGCCGAAAGCAACTCGGACAGCTTGCACAGATGCCGCCGGCGTTTGCTCGAATTGGGCCGGAAGCTGTCATGACTGCCCTGCTTGCCGACCCACTCTACAAGCGCCACATCCCCGGCCCCGGCCACCCCGAGCGGCCCGCGCGGATCGACGCCGTGCTCTCCGCGCTCGACCACGCGGGCTTCGCCGCCCAGATGCTGCGCATCCCGCCGCGCGCCGCCAGCGAAGACGAAGTAGCCGCGTGCCACACGCGCAAATACATCGAGGTGGTGAAGCACGACGTCGCGCGCGGTTACGAAGCGCTCTCCACCGGCGACACCCCGATCGGCGCCGAGTCGCTGGATATCGCGCTGCAGGCCGCGGGCGGCGTCCTGAACGCGGTGGATGCCGTCGTCGAACGGCGCGCGCAAAACGCATTCTGCGCCGTGCGGCCACCCGGCCATCACGCCACATCCGATCGCGGCATGGGCTTCTGCATCTTCAACAATGTGGCCCTCGCGGCGCGCTACGCCCAGCGGCGGCACGGCGTTGAGCGCGTGCTCATCGCGGATTGGGACGTGCACCACGGCGACGGCACGCAGGATATCTTCTACGCCGATGGCTCGGTCTTCTTCTTCAGCACGCATCAGCACCCGTGGTATCCGGGCACCGGCCGGCCCCATGAAACCGGCGATTGCGCGGGCCAGGGCGCCACGCTCAACTGCCCGTTTCCCGCGGGTTCGGGGCGTGCGGAAATCCTCGGCGCGTTTCAGGACAGGCTGCTCCCCGCCGCTCGCGATTTCCAGCCCGACCTGGTGCTGATCTCCGCCGGCTTCGATTCCCGGCTGGGCGATCCGCTCGGCCGCTTCACGCTCTCCGACGCCGACTTCGCCGATCTCACCGCCCTGATGCTCGAAATCGCGGACAACTACGCGGGCGGACGCCTGGTCTCCGTGCTCGAAGGCGGATACAGCTTGGAGGGCCTGGCTTCCGCGGCCGTCGCCCACGTGAGCGCGCTCCGTGGGGCAGACCTCTAGGTCTGTCAGGATGGGCCTGCGGCCCACGAATAGTGATGAAAACCCTGTGGGGCAGGCCCTCGGCCTGCGGCGGCCTCCCAGGCCGCCCGGCTGCGCCTTCAACAAGTTGGAGTGGGTTTTCGACCGCGCGCGGGTCCTCCAGGACCCGCTCTTCGCGCGACCGGCCCCGCAGGCGGATACAATCTTAACCATATGGACCCTAACCGCAGAGCATTCCTGCAAGGCCTGGCCGCCGCGCCGCTGTTTATCCCGAGCGCCGCGCGCGGCGCGAACGACCGTCCGGCGTTCGGTATCGTCGGAGTCGGCAACCGCGGACAATGGTTGCACCAGACATTCCAGAAACTCGGTGCCCAGTGCGTGGCCGTGTGCGACGTCTACGAGCCCACCCTCGAGCGGGCGCGCTTGGAATCGCCCAAGGACGCCAAGGCCTACGTGAACTACCATGACCTGCTGGCGCAGCCCGGCATCGACTTCGTGGTGATCGCCACGCCGGATCACGAGCACAAGCCGCACCTGCTGGCCGCCCTCGAGGCCGGCAAGGACGTCTACCAGGAAAAGCCGCTTTCGCTCAATCTCCAGCAGAGCGCAGAAATGGTGGAGGCCGTGCGCAAGACCAAACAAATCGTGCAGATCGGCATGCAGCGCCGCAGCATGCCCTTCGTGCGCAAGGCCAAGCAATTGGTGGATGACGGCGCGCTGGGCCGCATCTCCATGGTGAAGCCCATGTGGAACTGGCACTTCACCGAATGGCTCGACACTTCGCCGCTCGAAGGCAAGCTCGATTGGGACCTGTTCCTGGGCTCCGCGCCCAAGCGTCCGCTGGAACCCAAGCGCTTTCGCTGGTGGCGCGGATTCTGGGATTATTCCGGCGGCAACATGACCGATCAGGGCACGCACCTGATGGATGTGGTGCAGTGGTTCACCAACGCGGGCACGGCGAAATCGGC
>PKYZ01000191.1:15589-26234 GCA_003132865.1 Bryobacterales bacterium | reverse complement strand
CGGCGTGGACGCCGGCCGCAGGGCTGGAGCCCTGTCTCACTTCAAAACACCCGCGGCATCAGTGCTGCCGGAGCGCTGCCCAGGGCACCCGACCAGCGCCCCATGTCCATCCGAAGACGCCGTCCGTCGCTACGCACCGTGACCAGCCCATCCAGGTCGGTGCGCAGCACGCACGCCTGCCGCTCTTCGTAGCGCTCCAGCACCTCGGCGTGCGGGTGCCCGTAGGAGTTCTCGAAGCCCGCGGACATCACCGCGAACGCCGGCCGCAGCAGATCCAGAAACGCGGCCGTGCTGGACGTCTTACTGCCGTGGTGCGGCACCTTGAGCACGTCCGTCTTGCGCACCAGGCCTTCGGCGATCAGCTCCGCTTCGATTTGCCGCTCGATATCGCCGCTCAACAGGAACGAATGGCGTCCGAAGGTGACGCGGAAGGCTAGCGAATCGTTGTTGTGCGGCGCCTCTTTGGGCACATAGTCCAGCGAAGGCGCCAGCACCTCCAACTCCGCGCCACCGTAGTTGAAGCGCTGGCCGCGATGAAGGGGCACAATGCGCACGCCGTCCCTGCGCGCGCGTTCTCGCAAAGCGTCCCATGCGGGGTTCTCCGAATTCGCGCCGGTCCATAGCTCCTTGGCGTGGAAGTTCGCGAGCAGCGCCGGCAGCCCCCCGATGTGATCGGCATGCGCGTGCGTGCACACCATCACGTCGATGCGGGCGATGGAACGGTCCCACAGGTAGGGCGATACCACATCTTCGCCGATGTCCATTTGCGAGGGCGCGCGCCGCCCGAAGGTGGGGATGCCGCCGCCATCCACCAGCATCAGCTTGCCATCCGGGAAGGCGAGCAGGATGCTGTCGCCCTGTCCCACATCCACCACCGTCATTTCCAGTTCATTGCGCGCGATTTCGGGCGCGAACGGATGCCAAAGCAGGAGCGCCAGCAATACCGCCAGCGCTCCGGCGGCGGCGGTGAACCACAAGCGGCGCGCGCGCCCGGCCACGACCGCCAGGATCAGCCCGACACCGATTGCGATTCCCAGCCACAACGGCGGATCCGGAATGCGCCAGTTCGGCTCGAGGTGCATGTGCCAGTCGACCGCCGCGTGCGACGCCGCCAGCAGCCATCCCGCCGCCTTCGCCACCCACGCCCAGCCGGTGAAGATGGCGATGAAGCCCACCGGAATCACGGCGCACATCAGCGGCACCACGATGGTATTTGCGGACACACCCGAAAATCCGATGCGATGAAAGTACACCACCATGGGCAACGCCAGCCCCAGTTGCACGATGGCCGAGACCACCGCAAGCTGAAACGCGTAAAGGAGCACGCGCGCCGGGATGCCGATGGCCAGGCAACTGGCGCGCTCCGGGAGCCTGGTCCAGATCCGCACGGTTTCGGCCAGCAGCCGCATCTCCACGCGGAACTGCGCGGCCGCGGGCGTCAGGTGGAGATCGCGCCCGGTATCCGGCAGGTCCGCCAGGGCGCGGGCGCGCGAGTAGGCGGTGCGCTCCAACAGCGGTGTGGCGAACGCGCCGATGAATCCTACCGCCAGAAAGGTGAGCTGAAAGCTGGCCTCGAACATCTGCTCGGGATCGAGCACCAGGAAGCCGATGGCAACCGCCGCCAGTATGTTCAAGGTGCGCCTCTGCCGCGCGAAGTAGCTGGCGACCGCGAACAGCGTGAAGCCGGCCGCGCAGCGCACGCACGGCGATCCCCATCCGGTGACCAGCGCATACAGCCACAACAACGCCGAGGTAAAGAACAGGGCCGCCTCGCGCCGCACGAAGCAGAGGCGCAGCACCAGCATCAGGAACGCCGCCAGCACCACTGTGTGCGTGCCGGAAATTACTATTGCGTGGTAGGTGCCGGTGTTGCGGAACTGCTCCGTCCAAACGCGCTGCACTTGGTAGGTCTCGCCGATCATGATGGCCTGCATCATGCCGGTCTCATACGGCTTGCCTTTGTAGAGCTGCGCGAGGCGATCGAGGGCCATCACGCGCAGGCCCACGATGGCGGCTTGGAACCGCGATCCGCACTGGCCGCGTAACACGGTGACCTCGGCGCCAGCGCTCATGGAGGCGGTCCAAAAGATGTCGCGGCGCGCCAGGTAGCGCGCGTAGTCGAACGCGCCGGGATTGCCGAAATTCCGCGGCCGGCGCACGCGCGCCTCGAACTCCACGCGCTGGCCGTAGCGCAGCGCCGGCGGCGCCTGGCCTTCGCGCGCGTACGCGGTGACTTGCACGCGCGCGTCCGGCTCCAATGCCACCACGAAGCGCTCGCGGTCGCCGGAAAGCGCGGGCGGCTGGACCACGCAGCCGCTCAGGATCACGGGCTCGCGTCCCTCGGAATCCAGCTCCGGACGGGAACCCGGGCGATGCGCCAAATCGACAAGCGCGCCCGCGAAGACGAGTCCCAGCAGGCAGCATGTTCCGGCCAGCACGCGCGCCCGCCGCCACAGCGCGATGGCACCGAGGATCGCGAATGCCGCAATGACAATGAACAGCTCGCGAATTTCGAACGAAACAAATCGCGAAGCCAGAATGCCGGTGGCGATGGCGGCCAGAGGCGGGAGCAGCGGGTCTTGCATGGGGCGGCTACCGTGGTTCGGCGATGAAACCGATGCGGGGCTTGCGCCGGCTGGGGGCCCTCAGTTTCTTGAATCCCCTCACCACCTTCTTTTCGAGGTCCTGAATGTCCTTGACCAGGATCGAGAGGACCGCCGCATGGTCCTTTTGGGTATACTCCAGCCGCTCCATCTTGCGCGCCAAGTCCCTGTGGGTGGCGAGCACTTCTCGCAGTTTCACAAAGGCGCGGACGATCAGGATGTTCATCTGCACCGCGCGTTCGCTGTTGAGGACGGACGAGAGCATGGCCACGCCATGCTCGGTGAAGGCATAGGGAAGAGTGCGCCGGCCACCACGGCCTTTGTTTGACATCGCAATTTGCGATGTCAAAGAGGCGGCCTCTTCTTTGAGGAGTTGGAACATGAAATCTTCGGGAAAACGTTCCTGGTTACGCTTGACTGCTTCGTTCAGGCGGAAGGTGGGTACGCGATACAACTCGGCCAGGTCGGAATCGAGCATGACCTTCTGGCCGCGGAGGAGGTAGATTCTTTGCCCGATGAGCTCTACTGGCGCCGGCAGACGTCCGGCGGCCGCGGTCATGCGCCTGTTTCCGGCAATGGCAGCCGCGGGCGCGGGGAGTAGGCGTTGCATGGGGCCAGCAGGTTAGTGGTCCCGCCGGCCAGGACTTCTCAATCCGGGTTGCTTTTGCGGATTATTTGCTCTGCGCAGACGCTTCGGTCAAGTCCAGCCGCGCTTTCCACGCATCGTGCTCCGCGACCGGTCCGGAGTTGGTGAAGTTCATCAACTGGTCGTCGTTGGCGTTGTACGCGGGCCAGTGCGGACGCCCTTCGCCATCGGGATTGCCGGTCTTGGCAAACGCCACCCAGTAAGCCAGGGCCGCCTTGGCAGTGGCTTCGTCCGCGGGCGCCAAGTCCTTGGTGTAGCGTGCGGCGACGGTATCGAAGACAAACGGAATCTCGGTCGCGTGCGGCGCGCCCTTCCACTGCTTGCGCAGGGACTCCGCCACGTAGGAGAAACGATACTCATACGCGCGCTGGCGCGTGGCCGCGGCCGTCCGCACCACGAATCGGGCCGGCTCGATCATCATCCGGTCCGCGGCCACCAGCATGCCGATCTTGCGGAATTCGCCCGAATGCTCCGGATCGTAGGCGGCCTGCGCCTTTTCCTTGTTGGCGCCGAACGGAGCGAACAACTCGTCCATGCTCTTGGCGAAAGAGAACCCGATGTCGCTGCTGTTGGCCCCCGCGATCACAGGAATGTTCATGGCGTGCCCGGCCAGCAACGCTTGCTCGGGTGATTCCGCCACGATCTTGCCGTCGATCATCGGACCGGCATACGTGGGGTTCATCATGCTCGCCATGTTCAGATGATCGACGACACGCTCGGCGGGCAACTCGCGCAACGCGGCCAGCGCGGCGGCATCTTCACCCTGGATGCCGGCCTTCTCGGCAAACGCGACTCCGACTGCTTCGCCCGACGGCAGATTCGGGCCGGATTCGCGGACGCGGCGCATCGGCCCAATGCCAGCACGGCCGCCGCCCGATTCGATGATGGCTTTGTGGAACAGCCCGCGCGCCAGTGGAGTGGTCATCATGGTGAGCACTGAGCCGCCACCGGCGGATTCGCCGAACAGGTTGACGTTGCCGGGATCGCCGCCAAACCGCGCAATGTTCTTCCGCACCCATTTCAGGGCCGCGATCTGATCGAGGTAACAATAGTTGCCGAGCAGGCCGTTTGGATCTTCCTTGGTGAGCGCAGGGTGCGCAAAGAATCCGAAGCGCCCGACGCGGTAGTTGAAGCTGACGAATACGACGCCGCTCTCGGCGAAATGCGTTCCATCGTAGACCGCCGGCGAGCTTCCGCCGTTGACGAAGCCGCCGCCATAGATCCATACCATGACGGGCAGCTTGCCGGACGACCGCTGGACGGGGGCCCACACGTTGAGATACAGGCAGTCCTCGGCGGGCTTGGTGCCGAGCGGCGCGGCGTCGCTTGGAAACGGAAGCTGCATGCAATCGGATGCATGGGTGGCGGCGGATCGCACACTCTTCCACTGCGCGACGGGCTGCGGCGCGCGCCAGCGATTCTGGCCTGTGGGAGGCGCGGCGTAAGGAATGCCCTTGAACGCGACCACGCCGCCCGCGATCGCTCCTTTCAGCGCGCCGCTTTCGATGCGCACCTCGTCGACGGTAGCGGCGGCGGCACTGCAAGCGATGGCCGCAAAAAGAATGATGCTGTGAATTCGAATCATGTGTGTGTCAGTCCATATGCACAGATGCGTGCAGGGGCAGGTCGCGGGATGAGGCGCCGGCCTGGATGACATACTCGCCCGGAACCAGTTCCCACGCGTCCTTGTCCGCGTTGAAGATTGAAAGATAAAACGGATCGAGGTGCAGCGTCACGGACTTCGATTCGCCTGGCGCGAGCCGCACTTTCTCCCACGCTACCAGACGCCTGAACGGCTCGCCCGCGGCTTGCGGCAGCGTCGCATAGACCTCGGCGATTTCCGCGCCCGCCCGTGTGCCGGTATTCGCCACCTCGAACGCCACGCTATCTTTCGATACCTTAAGCCCCGAGTATTTATAGGTTGTGTAAGAGAGCCCGAAGCCGAACGGGAACAGCGGCTCCTTCTTCTCGGCGTCGTACCACTTATAGCCGACCTTCAGCCCTTCGTCGTACGCGACGTCGAACTTTCTAGTATTGTCTTTGAAACCCGGGAAGATCTCGACCAGGTCCGCGTCGCTCGCCGGAGGCGGCTGCACGGTCAGTTTCGGGTGCGGCAGATCCGCTTCCGATTTGGCGAAAGTCAGCGGCAGCTTGGCGGTAGGATTCACATCGCCGAAGAGGATGTTGGCGATGGCTTCTGCGCCACGAATGCCCGGATACCAGGCTTCCATCGCCGCGCTTACCTGGCCGATCCAGGGCATGGTCACCGCGCCGCCGGTTTCGAGCACCACGATGGTGTGCGGATTGGCGGCGGCCACCGCGCTCACTAGCGCATCTTGATTATCCGGCAGCGAAAGGTTCGGGTGATCGCTGCCTTCGCTCGAAGGCTGGTTAACGAACACAATGGCCACGTCGGACGCTTTCGCCAGACGTGCCGCCGCGGCCGCATCGGTTCCGGCGTCATACTGCACGTCCGCATGCGGCGCTTTGGCACTAATCGCCTTCAGCGGCGAGGAGCGGTGCCAGATCACGCGCGCGAAGAACCCTGTGTTGGCAGGCTGCGGCACAGGATTGCCGCCCATCGGATCGACCTGCGCCGAACCGCCGCCGGAGAGGACGCCCACATCGGCGTGCGATCCGATCACCGCGATGGTCTTGACACGCGGTGCCAGGGGCAACTGGCCGTTGGCATTCTTCAGCAGGACGATCGACTGCTCGGCGACGCGCTGCGCCACGTCGAGGCCGTGGAAAACATCGGGCACCTGGCGTTCCGGCGAATTGTCGAACAGGCCCACGGCGAATTCCGAGCGCAGAATGCGGTGGACCATGTTGTCGAGGCGCGCCATGGGCACCTGCCCGCTCTCCACCGCTTTCTTGAGCGCGCCGGCGAAATACGTGGAGCCGGGCATCTCCATATCCAGCCCTGCCAGAGCGGCTTTGGCGGTCGAGTGCGTGCCGCCCCAATCAGACAATACGAATCCCTGGAAACCGAAGTCCTTTTTCAGGGCGTCGGCGAGTAGATAGCTGTTTTCGCAAGCGTAGTCGCCGTTCAGCAGGTTGTAGGAGCACATCACGGCTCCGGCGCCGGACTCCTTGACGCCAATCTCGAATGCCAACAAATCGCTCTCGCGAATGGCGCGCTTATCGGCCCTGATGTTGACGTACGAACGGCCGCTTTCCTGGTCGTTCAGCGCGTAGTGCTTGATATCGCCAACGATGCCCTGCTCCTGGAGCGCCTTCATTTCAGCGCCCACGAGCTTGCCGGCGAGGATCGGATCTTCGCCCTTGTATTCGAAGATGCGGCCATTGCGCGGCTCGCGCGCCAGGTTGACGCCGCCGCCCAGCGACATGTTGTAGCCCTGATCGCGCAACTCCACCCCGATGAGCGTGCCGTATTCGCGCGCCAGATCGAGATCCCAGCTTGCGGCTTCCGCAACGCAAGAGGGTAGAGCGGTCGAATAACGGCCGAACACGGAACTGTGCGTGACGCCCACGGCGGCATCCGCCATTTGCAGATCGGGAATGCCGAGGCGCGGAATACCCGGAATGTAGCCGGCGTTGCCCAGCGATTTCGAAGGCGGCGCGTCGGGGCCCGCGAAGAGCATCTGCCAACCACCGCCGTGGAGCAGCGAGACCTTTTCGTCGAGGGTCAGTTGGGCGACGATCAGGTCGGCGCGCTGGTCGGAGGAGAGGCTTTTGTTTATCCATGGACCGGTGGGTTTCGGCCGCGGCGGACCGAACTGGGCTCCGGCGGGACCGATGAGGGCTGTACAGAGGATAGCGGCGAGTGCGACTTGACTTAAGCGGGGGAACGTTATGATGTGCATACGAAGTGAGAATAGTAACAGATCGCATTGTCCTCGGCTGGGTGCGGGTATCCGGAGGGTGCTAACAGGCGTGGACGTACGTGCGGAATTCCGCGAAACGTGGACATCGCTCCGCAATTTTGTCGAGGTCTGCGGCGGACGCGATACCTTCATACACTTTTTCGTCATCTGGGAGGCCGGCTTGGGAGAGCATTGCTCGGAATGGGACCTTGGGGTCCATGATTTCTTCCAATCGCTTGTTGACGGCCTTGATTGACCGGGTCCCACCCCGCGAGAGAGCGATCTTGCTTACAGCTTGCTCGTCCGCGAGCAGCCATGTCTCGACCATGCATCTTGTCGCGTAGAAGTGGACGGGGAAAGTCGGCTTAAAACCCGATTTACTCAGGCGGCCATTTAACTCCGCCTCCGCAGTCTGCGGGTCCTTCCAGTCGGAGTCACGGATGACCAACGCCTTGTCAATGCTTTTGTACTCAAATCCTCGCAGGAGTCCCACAAACCTCTTAGGGATCTCTGTCACGCCGCCACACGGCCACGCCACCACTCGCTCTACATCGGACCGAATTCTTCGGATTATGGCCGGATAGACCGCGACATCGCGCGGGCCCTCGACGAAAAACGCTCATTCTTCGCCAAGCGCTCCGGCAAACATCAGGTCACCCAGACCCAGGGTTTCGTCCTCGACCAGCCTCCTCAAGCGCGGCTTATCATTGGGCCTAATCACTTTCGTCTCACCCTGTCTCTTCTCAACCCACAGGATCTCGTCGAGCTTCATTTGATCGATCACGAGCGGCGAATGCGTGGTGAAAATGATCTGAGAAGGTGGGACACCTCGTGACACAGTTTCCTGCTGTACTTGCCGTAGCAGCGCAAAGAGCGTCTCAAGGAGCCGGGGATGCAAATGATTCTCGGGCTCTTCGACGAAGAAGAGGGTACCTCCCAAGTCGTCAGGAGCGAAGATCAGCGAGATCAAGGCGACGAATGCCAGTTCGCCATCGGACATCTGGAAGAGCGGTGTGGGGCGGATTAACGCCCGCCCTTGGGAAGCCAAATAGACCGTCCCTTGCTGCGTCGGCCATGTGAGGAGTTGACGGATCTCTGGAAAGACGTCGCACGCGACTTCCTCGATGCGGGCAAACGTGTCGGGAAAACGCGTTTGGAGCCACATCAGCCAAGCGGAGAGGTTTGAGCCGTGAGAATCGAGAACATTGGCACCTGTCATCTGGTTTGCCTGTCTCATGAGGCCCGGGACCAACTGATGATATCGCCAGTTCTGGGTGAATAGTTTCAGAGGGTACCCATCCCAGTTGGGAGGCGCCATCTCCATCCCCGATCTCTCAGCCTGGACCATGACGAGTTTCCCAGAATTGACGTTTTGGAGCCAGCGCCCACCACTCTCTTTAACGATGAGCTGGTAATCCTTCTCCCCCGCCCGAAGCGTCAATGTCTCTTCTTGGATGTTTACGTATCCGCCGGAGCCGCCAACGATTTCGATTTCATATACAAACGTCCTGTCTGGGTGGTTAGGCTCCACGAACTCAATGGCTACCGAAAGCAGCCTGTCCTGACTTCCCTTCCACAGGACCTCTTCGACCCCTTGCCGTCGCGCCAGAGCGCTTAAGGGTCCGAAAGTCGGCGGCTGCGGAAACCAACATTCGTACAGGAAGCGGAACAAGTCGAGGATATTGCTCTTGCCGCCCATGTTGGGTCCGACCAGCACATTCAATGGTCCCAGAGAAAGGTCAACATCTCTCAGGCTTTTGAAATTCCGCGCGCGCACTCGCGTAATCATAAAGACACCGAAACTATGATACCCCGCTCAGCCCCGATCCGCTGGTTCGCGACAGGATGGATTCCAACATATCCGGGATCTCGAACACCGCGCGATTCGATTGCGCGGCGGCGTTGGCGCGCATGCGGGCGTAGGTGGCCGGCTCCAGCAGTTCCTCGACGGCGGCGGCGATCCCGCGGAAATTTTGCAACACCATCCCGACGTCTTGTTCCCGCACCCACTCGCAGTTGTAACGCTCCTGCGGCAGGTTCCAGGCGTTGCGCTCCACGATCACGGGCAGCTTCATGGCGATGGCCTCGCTGATGCTGCCCGGCCCGGGCTTGCCGATGAAGAAATCCGAGAGATGCATGTAATAGGGCACCTCGCGGGTGAAACCTTCCACAAACATCGGAACGCGCGACGGCATGGCGCGCGGCATCGCGCGCAAGGTGGCCGCCAGCTTCTGGTTGCGGCCGCAGATCAGGATCAATTGCAGCGGCCGCGCCGCCGTTTGCAGGCTGCGCACGATTTCGAGCATCACCGCGGAGCCCTCGCCGCCGAACAGGACCAGGCCGGTGGGCAACTGGGGGTCGAGTCCGAGGCGCTGCCTCTTCGCGCTGCGATCCACGGCGACCGGCTCATAGAAGCGCGGGTTCAGGACCATGCCCGACGCGCGGAAGATGAGGCCATCCGGATATCCCAATTCGCGCGCTTGCGCGACCGCGCGGTCCGAGCCGCAGATCAGATACTGCTGCTGGCGCTCGATCCAGAAGTGCGGCGGATAATCGGCGATATCCGTGAGGATGGTCACCATCGGCGTGCGCGGCAGCGCGGCTTCCAGGCTCAGCTTCAAAGCCCGGTTGAAATTGGGGATCAAGGACACCACCAGGTCCGGCTGGTCCGCGCGCCAGAAATCGCGTAACATCCGGACCAGCGCGGGCTGAAACAACCGGATCACAACATGGAGTCCCTTCAGCAACTCAGCGGAGCCCAGCGTCCAACCCTTCTTCAGCAGCAGGTTGTAATAATCCTGCAAGCGGATGCCGGTGATGCGGCGAAAGATATCCAGGTTATCGAGCTGTTCCTGCAGGTTTACCATGCGGATCTCCCACGGCCGGCCTTGTTGCGCAATCACCTGCTGCAAGGCCATGGCCGCGCTGCGATGTCCGCCTCCGGCATCGAAGTAGATGAAATCGAGCTTTATCACACCTTTAATTTCACCAAGCTTTTAAGCAAATGTCATGACCTTGTAGGATTATGGGACTATAAATTAGGGTGGGATGGTGTTAGAGTTCATCACAGAGCGGGATTACAGCCTGATGCACCGCGTGCATCGATGGCCGGCGCCGCGCTGGATCCGCGTGTGGATGATCTGCGCCACGCGCGGCGGCGATGGCTGGCTGTGGTATGCCATGGGCCTCATCATCCTGCTGTTTGGCGGGCCCTCGCGCTTTGCAGCCGTGGGCACCTCGGCTCTCGCGGCGGCCCTGGGTATAGCGGTGTTCCTCTTTCTGAAGGAACGCACCAACCGCAGACGACCCTGCGCCATCGAGCCGCACTGTTGGGCCAAACTGCTCCCCCCGGACCGCTTCTCTTTCCCCTCCGGCCATACGATTACCGCCTTTGCGGTAGCGCTCTCGCTTTCGGCCTTCTATCCGGGCTTGCTGCCCGGATTGCTGTTCTGCGCCGCCAGCATCGCGTTATCGCGCGTCCTGCTGGGGATGCATTTCTTGAGTGACGTAGTTGCCGGCGCGCTGATCGGCTCCGGCCTGGCGTACGGCTCAGTCTGGCTTTTGCGGTA
>PKYZ01000191.1:0-15492 GCA_003132865.1 Bryobacterales bacterium | reverse complement strand
GCGCAGCTTCAGCTCGGCAACCTGACGGGCGCGCTGGATGAGGCCAAGAAGGCGCACGAGGCGCCGAACGGAAATAGTTACAGATGTTACTTCCTGGCCAAGATCGCGTTCCTGGCTGGCGATAACGTCACCTGCCGGCGGGAGCTGAATCACGCGAAGAACGCCGGCGACATGCCGGAAGATGTCCGGCAGTTGCAGAACGATCTGAAGAACGCCAAAGCCAAGAGCTAAGTCCAATCCTGCTACAATCGCCCTATGTTTAGAGGATTGGAGCACACCGCCATCGCCTCTCCCGACCCGCGCACGCTGGCCGAATGGTACGCCGCGCATCTCGATTTCGTCATTAACTACGAGTACGCCGGCAACTACTTCGTGCGGGCGGCGAATGGCACGATGCTGGAAATCATTCCCGGTAAAGGCCCGCTTACACCGCCGCAGTTCGACGACCCCGGCATCCGCCATCTGGCGATCGACGTGGACGATTTCGACGCCGCGCACGAACGCCTGAAGGCCGCCGGCGTGCGCTTCCTGGGCGAGCCGATGAACAAACAGGGAAACCGGCTTTTGTTTTTTGCGGATCACGACGGCAACATCCTGCATCTGATTCAGAGGGAAAGGCCGCTGCCGTAAACTTGTGCTGCGCCGGGTCTTCAAGGCTTTCCATTACCGCGAATTTCGCCTGCTTTGGTTTGGCGCCTGCACTTCGTCGATCGGCACGTGGATGCAGATCGTGGCGCAGAGCTGGCTGGTCTTTTCGATCTCCAAGTCGGCGTTCATGCTGGGCCTGGACGGCTTCCTGGGGCAAATCCCCATTGTGCTGTTTTCGCTGATTGGCGGCGTGATCGCGGACCGCATCGACCGCCGGCGCGTGCTGCTGGGATCGCAATATGTCCAGATGACCAGCGCCTTCCTGCTGACGGTGCTGATCGCATTCAAGCTGGTGAAGGTCCCGCACATCCTGGCCCTGTCTTTCGTGGTGGGCTGCGCGCAGTCCTTCGGCGGCCCCGCGTATTCGGCGCTGGTGCCCATGCTGGTCGAAAAAGAAGACCTGCCGAACGCCATCGCGCTGAATTCCATTCAGTTCAACCTGGCGCGCGTGATCGGCCCCGTGCTTGGCGGCCTGGCGCTCACCGGGCTGGGCGCGGCCTGGTGCTTCGGGCTGAACGGACTGTCGTTCGTGGCGGTGATTATCTCGCTGCTCCTGCTGACGGTCAGGTTCGAGCCCCAGAAGACCGACGAATCCATTTTGACCGGCGTGAAGCAAGGCATCGGGTTCGTGCGCAAGCAAGGCGCCATGGTGGGGCTGATCGCGCTGGCGTTTTGCATGACCGCGCTGGCAATACCGACGCTCACCTTCCTGCCGGTGTTCGCCAAGGACGTATTCCACCGCGGACCGACGGCCTTCACGATCTTGCTGTCGTGCTCAGGGATCGGGTCGGTGGCGGGCGCATTGATCGTGGCGGCGCTCGGCAACGTCAAGAACAAAGGGCAGATTGCGCTGCTGACACTGCTGCTCCTCGGCGGCGCCATTGCCGGATTCGCCATTTCCAAGTCGATTGTGTTGAGCGGCGCGCTTCTGATCGTTTCGGGCGCGGCGATGATGGGCGTCTTCTCGATGGTGAGCTCGCTAGTGCAGCTCATCACCCCCAACGAAATGCGCGGGCGCGTGATGAGCGTGTATAACCTTGCCTTTCGCGGCGGCATGCCGCTGGGCAGCCTGGCTACGGGGTGGCTGGTGCCTATGTACACTGCACCACACGTGCTGGCGGTGAATGGGTTGTTGTTGGTGGCCGTGGGGTGCTATTTTCTGCTGGTGCAGCGGCGGGTAGCCGCGCTTTGAGGAGTCATGCATCAGGCTCCAACCGGATTCTCGCTGGCCATCGAGTATTACCGGGAGGAGGATGGCCGCAGGCTGGCGGACATCGCAGCCCTGCCGGGCGTGACCGCCTATGGCCGCACCAGGAAGCCGGCGACGGCGGCCATGCAGGCGCCGGCGCTACGACTGATCGCGGACCGGTTGGAGCATGGCGAAGCCGTTCCCGGCCCAATGAACGTGTCCTTCATTGCCGCCTAAGAAGCTATCCTAAGATTGGCCCTCGACCAGGGCGAGGCAAGCGCTAGCCGCGTTGCTCCGCATCGGTTGGACCATCAAGCGGCAAGGCGGCACATTCCATCGTATACTGGCGCGCACAGGATGGCCGGACGTGTTATTCGCTTGCCATTACAGGGTCCCTCTCGGCCCGACGGCCATTAAGGTCCTTGCCAAAAAGACCGGATTGGCGCCGAAGGATCTGTGACCGGGTGGAAGCGGCGCTGATGCCGCCAGGCGGAAAGCAAGCCCGGCCAATCTACGTGGGCCGGATGGGGGCCTTGAGGGAACGGGGTTTGACGGGCGAGGGGACGAAGTAGACAGCGGCCTTCCCCGGCCCGCCGTCGCGCATTACGTAGAGAGGTTCCTGGCCGGTGCCATTGAGCAGGAATACGGACGAATCGCCGAAGCGGTCAAGGCGTGTGGGCGTGAAGTTGAGGTCGAGGCTCTGGACCGGCGACCGCGAAGTGATATCGTAAACCGACAGTGTGCGGCTACCGGCGTTGGCGGCGTAGAGCCGCTGCCCATCGGCGGAAACCTGCAATCCGGCCGGCGAACTGATGCCGCTATCGTTCGCAAAGAGGACCGCGGCGGGCGTCCCGGCGTAGCTCTGCACTTGCCAGATCTGTTGGGCTTGGTTATCGGCGAAGTAGAGGCTACTGCCCGACAAATCGATGGCGGACGGACTGGCGGCGTGCGCGATGCGCTGGATGCCGGAGGCAGCGCTGGCCAGGTAGATGCCGCCGTAGTCGTTGGAAGCCACTCCCACGATCAGGCGCTGCCCGTCGAAAGCCAGCGCCGTCACCTGTCCGGGAAGGCCCGAGAGGTCGATGGGCGCTGCGGCTACAGGCGAATGCGCGAGACTGGTGAGGATCTGCGCCTGGCCGGTGCGCGAGGAGTAGACCACGGCGGCGCTGCCGGCGTTGTTGGCATTGTTAATGGGGGCCCACGCGAAATGGTCCACGCCGGCGATGGCGCCAGGGACATGCAAAGCTACGGGTGGAGTTGCGCTGCGGAGGCCTGTGTACAGCACCAGCCGTCCCAATTGCTGCACGGCCAGCGCAGCGGAGCCATCCGGCGCGACGGAAGCGGCGTTCATTCCGGCCGCTACGACGTTGCCGAGATATGCGGCGCCGGGGATGCCCAGCATGGGCCGGACCGCGCCCACCTGCGCATCGAAGATGAAGCCGGTGACCGGTCCGGCCACGCCGGCCGAGGTCTGCGCCCAGCCCGAAATCGCGAGCGCGCAAAGCGCGATGAAGAGTCTGCCAGTATGCATATGTTAAATAGACGCCGTCTCGGTCCCAAAATCTCACGGCACCCTCTGGCAGTATAGCGCTATCATGGGAGTCCATGAAGGTGGCAGTGGCAAGCGATCACGCCGGTTACCCGCTGAAGGCGCGGATTATCGAAGAATTGGGCAAGTTGGGGCACGAAACCGTGGATCTGGGCACGGATTCGACGGACCCGGTGGATTATCCGGACTATTCGCGAGCCGTGGCCGAGGCTGTGATCGAAGGGCGCGCCGACCGGGCCATCCTGCTGTGCGGCAGCGGCGCGGGAGCTTGCGTGGCCGCCAACAAGTTCAAGGGCGTGCGCGCCGCCACCTGTCACGATCCGTTTTCGGCGCATCAGTCCGTGGAGGACGACGACGTGAACGTGATGTGCCTGGGCGCGCGCGTGGTCGGTCCGGACTTGGCCGTGGAACTGGTGCGGCGGTACATCGGGGCGAGCTTCTCGGGGTTGGAGCGGCACAAGCGCAGGTTGGGGAAGATCGCCCGATTCGAAGAGGAGTTCGGGCGGTAGGCTGGTTTCCGCATGGGTGTTCTGCAGAAGAGCTTTCGCGTGGCGACGCGGGGCCATTCGGACGTGCTGGATATCACGCCGCAGGTGGCGCGCATCGTGGCCGAAAGCGGCGTCCAGCAAGGCATCGTGAACGTCGCCGGCGTGGGTTCCACGCTGGGCATCACCACGCTGGAGTTTGAGCCGGGATGCGTGGCGGACCTTCGGCGTGCGCTCGACCAGATCGCTCCCGCCGATGGCGACTACGCCCATAACGCGCGCTGGGGCGACGGCAACGGATACGCGCACTTGCGTAGCGCGTTGGTGGGCACTGCCCGCAGCTTTCCGGTTACCGAGGGACGCATCGGAACCGGCACTTGGCAGCAGATCGTGCTGTGCGATTTCGACAACCGCGCGCGGGACCGGCAGGTGCTGGTGACGGTGGTAGGGGAATGAGGGAACGGCGCGCGGAACCCCGGCTGTGGTGTTCGGACCTGATCAGGGTGCGGCTGGAGGGCGGTGAACCCGTGGAGCTGACGGCGAATCTGGAAGATATCTCGCCGTCGGGGGCGTGCGTGCAGTTCGAGGAAGCGGTCCCGGCCGGCGCGCGGCTGTGCCTGATGCTCGGCCGGCACAAGTTCCGCGGGCAGGTGACGCACTGCACTCACAATGAGATTGGGTATTTCGTGGGGGTCCGATTCGATGCCGGGCGGAAATGGTCGCGCGAGATCTACAAGCCGGAACACCTGCTCGATCCCGCGCAGGTGGTGGCACGCGGGCGGGGCGGCAATTAGAAGTCGTGAATCGAGGAAGGCAGAACGGCTGGCCGAACGATGGCCAGGTCCGCATAAGATCTTATTCGCACTACGGGTTATCGGCGAACTCTCTGGCGAATACTGGCACGGTAAGCAGTTATCGGAAACTGCCGACAGTCTGCAAGAAATATGAACGGAAGTCAGAGGGAGCGCAGGAAGTTGAGAAGGTCCTGTTTGTCACTCTCGCTGAGACGATCAAACTGCCTGATCACTCCATTGGCTTCCGACTCGACGCCGCGATGCTCCTGGATAGCCACAAGCAAGTCGCTGGTGCGTCCATCGTGCAGGAAGAAAAGACATTGTCCAAGGCCCCACAGGGGCGCGGTGCGGAACTCGTCTCCTACCGCCTGGCCCTGAGATATCCCATCCTCAAGGTTCTTGCCCATTTGGTGAAGCGCCAAATCCGAATAGAGGTTTGCCGTCTTTCCGGACAGGGCGGCAACGCGGGAGTTCGGATCGGTTGTAAGTGCCGGAGTGTGGCAAAGATGGCAGGCGACCTGAGTAAAAAGCGCTTTACCTTTCAAGATGGATGCGGAGCCGCCCGGCACTGTATCGGAAGGCTGCGGCGGGGCCAAAAAGCGCATGAAGGCGGCGAAGTGTTCGATGTCGCTGAGCACGTCGAACGGAGGGTTCGGTGTACCGATCTGATTGGGATTCGTATTGGTGCCATCGTTGGGCATTTTAACGGCGGCGTTTGGACATGCCTCTTCCCGCTCCGTTTGGAACAGCTCGTTGGAAATGCCCATCTCCACGTTGTAGGCTTCGCCGGCAAAGATGAGCAGGGATTTGTTCTGAGCTTTCCAGCCAAATCGGGCGATGCTTCCGTCGTTACCGTTGTTGTTGGGTTCGCCTTGGACTCGACTCTGCTGGGTCTGTGTGTTGCCGGAAACGACTATGTTCAATTTGCCTCGTATTTGCATACGCAGCTTCGCAGGCGCTTCCTTCGCGAGGTTCGCCAGAATATCGGTATCGCGAATCTGCTCGATCAGTCCGGCGCCGAACACCGGGGTCGGGATCCTAAAGATTACATTTTTCTTGTTTGCCTCAAAGTCCGGTTGCGTCAGTTGGCAACCGACAGCGCCTGCCGCGCCCACAATGGTGAATAGATCGTGCACACCACCATCCGGTGTGCCCTTACTGGTTTTCTGGAATCTCGCTTCCCGGGTCGGTCCGTTCTCTGTGATAAAGAAGGGCAGCGTGTTACTCAGGCCCAGCCGCTTGATGATTTGGAACTGCGGATTGGGCTTCGCGCCCGATCCCCCTACCGTGGGTTGCGCGTGACATCCCGCACAACTGTCGAGGTTCATGCGCGGCCCCAAGCCATCTCCGGAGACGGTGTCCACTTTCACGAATGTGGCATGGCCGGCCTTGAATAGCTTGAGTTCGCCGGGTGTAAGGTTTATCGATAGGGCCGCCGGCGCTGGCACCGGGGCGCGACCCTGGGTCATGAGCCCTGGTGGCTTGGGATTGTGCGGTTCCGCTTAAGGCGGCCAGTAGCAGGCCGATCCCGGCGATTGACTTCAATGTCATTTCCACGGGTCCTCCCCTCGTGTACCAACGCATGCATGATCTAAGACGAACGCTTGACGACGGCGTCGGTCCCCCAGGCGCCATCCTCAGTCTGGATCTTCAGATTCATGGTGTCGCCGGACACCGTTCCGGTCACCAGCAGGGTGATCGGATTGCCCTGGTATTCGGACGCCACCGTGAGCGAGATTTTGTCGCCGTCGATGGAGCCTTTGGTGATGGGCCGGGGCTTGCCCTCGGAATCCGACATGGTGCCGGTGACGGTCGCGCCGTCGGCCTTCAGATCCAGCACGACGTCGGCGCCAGTTCCTTCCATCGGCCTTTTCCACTTGCCGGTGACGTCGGCGGCCAGGACGCTTGAAACAAGTGCCAGGATCAACAGAACAGATATCGAAATCGCACGAAACATGACAGTAGCCCTCTTGCGTATCATATCCGTTTGTGGCGTTCGCTGGGTTCCTGCCACAGGCGATAGCCGCCGCGGAAGGCGTAGGCATTGTTGCCGAGGCGCGCGCCGGGCGGAAGCTTCTTCAGCACCTTGGCGTTGCCGCCGCCCAGGATGACATAGTCGGCCTCCAGCGCAGCCTTCAGGCGCTTCACGACATCGAACACGTGCTCCCGCCACTTCTTCTTGCCGAGGCGCTTCAGGCCGCGCAGACCGATGTAATCCTCATAGGTGCGGCCACGCTTATAGGGCAGGTGCGCCAACTCCATCGGCTCCAGGACGCCATCTACGATCATCGCCGAGCCAAGACCGGTGCCCAGCCCGAGGAACAGCATGCGCCCTCCCTCGTAGTGGCCGAGAGCTTGCATGGCTGCGTCGTTAGTCATCTTGACGGGGCAGCCGAGCGCCTTGGGGAAATCGAAACCGACCCAGCCGGGTCCCATGTTGTGCGGGTCGCCGACCAGCTTCCCATGCAGTACCGGCCCCGGATAACCGATCGAGGCCACCGAATACTCCCAGCCGGGGATTGCCTTGCGCACGTCGGCCACCATTTTCCTGGGCGTCATCTTCGGCCCGGAGGGAATCTCGATGAACGTTTTGTGGCCGGTGGCCAGGATTTTGATGTGGGTGCCACCGACGTCGAGGACCAGGATTTTCAGAGGTTGGTTCGTCACTTTGTTATTCCGTCTCCCTAATATGGCGCAGCCGAGCCTGCAATTCCACGGGCAGCGCGCTTTCTATCTCAGCGGTGATTAAGCCGGCGGCGTCCATGCTTCGGATATGGACGCGGTCCTTGTCGCGGTGCGCACTCAGTTTCATGCGCACCAAATCGGCAACCGGGATGATGCACACCTCCGCGCCCAGGATGCTCTTCTTCTCCGGCCGAATGGGGGGGTTCGGCATCGCCTGATTGGGGCGCACCTTCTCTCCGCTGAAGAGCAGATGAACGGCGTTCCTGGCGCTGGTGGTCTCGCCGTAGAGCAGCATGTCCAGTCCGGCGGCGTGACGGAAGCGGAATCCGTGGCGGGCGCCGATCTCCGTGACTCTCTCCAGGTCGGAGCGGCGAATCATCAAGTCCACATCGCGGGTCAGGGTGGAATGCTCGGGATCGGCTTCTTCCACGTGCACCAGAACCGCCAATCCGCCGATCAGCTCATGCGGCACGCCCTCGGCCATCAACGGAGCGGTGATCTTGTGCAGAATACCGGCCAGATCGAACAGGCGTTGTTCAAACACGAGATTAACGGCTTCTCCCCGATGCGCGGCGTTGTGCAGAAACTGGGCAAAGGTCTGCATTTGTCAAGATAGGGCACAGCAGCGGGTCCTGGAGGACCCGCGCAGACTAATAAAGTCTGCCCCACCACAGAGGCTACCTAAAAGGTGGCCTGCAGCCAAGATTGGCTGCCCCACAAGTGCTGATGGACAGGAGTACAATCACTCCACTGTGACGTGCGTGCCCTTGGCCTCATGCCGCGACAGGTTGCCGATGCGGTCGTCGATCACGCTGCGCACGCCTTTCAGAAGCTCCACGCGCGCGTTGCGGAAATGGTCCTTGGTGGCGTCGGACCAGGCCTTCCGGAAGAACGGCTTCACATTCAGACAGTAGAAGCAGCCCGGAGCGTCAACGTTTGGTTTTTCGTCTGGCATAATCAATTCTCCCTCATTTCCACGGTCAATACTTTATTCTCCAACTTTGCGTGCGCTGGCGTTAGGGCCGCCATAGAGGTGGGCAGGCCGATGTGCCGGCGCAGGGTGCCAATCTGGACGACCAACTCGTCGCCCTTCTTGAACAGCCCCACTTCTCCCTTCATGGCGAAGGGCAATTGCAACCGCACCTCGTAATGCCCGTCGCGCTTGGTGAAGCTGTAGGGCGCTTCGGTGCGCGTGACGGCGGCGGGATCTTCGTTTTCGGCATAGAGCGCCCGCGCCAATTCCTGGAGGCGCTCGGCGCCCAGCACCTCGTGCGTGAACAGCGGCACGTGCCTGACCGGCACTGGAGAGAAGTAGGAGTCGATCTCCGCCAGGACGCGCTGCTGCGACTCGCGCCATTCGGCGAAGAAGGAGTCGGTGATGGTCTCGGGCAGCACGCGATTCACGATGATGCTATCCACCGTGAGGCCGTGCAGCGAAAAGTACACGAAGGCGCGCTGCGTTTCGCGCAGCACCATCTTCTCCGGATTGGTGACCAGGCGCACGCTGGTGATGCGCGGATTTTCCAGCAGATCGTCAATGCCGTCCAGCTTGCCGAAGAGGTCCTGGATGTTGGCGAAGTAACTGTCGGTCGGCAGCTCGACCGGCGAAACCCGGTTGGCGAGCGGGCGCACGGCTTTGAGGATGGTTCGCTGGAATGGGAAGATGTGCTTCATGTACCAATCGAGCGTGGTGGGCATGCTGANNTGCTGACGAAGCGCATGGACTCGGCGGTGGGCGCGCAGTCGAGCACGATGACGTCGTAGCGCTGCTCGCGCCGGAACTGGTTCACCCACATCATGGCGCTGAGCTCTTCCATGCCGGGCAGGATGGCCAGCTCTTCGGCTTCCACGTCGCTGATGCCGGTGGTGCGCAGCACGGAGATCACGTAGGCGGAGATCTCGCGCCAATGCCGCTTGATCTCCTTCTGGATGTTGACTTCGTGGATGGCCAGCTTGTCGGCGATGGGGTAAGGGTCGCCGGTCTTTTCGTGGAAGAGGCTGGTTTCGAGGTCGAAGGAATCTGCCAGGCTGTGGGCGGGGTCCACGCTCATGACGAGCGTGCGATAGCCCAGGCGGGCGAGTTGTACGCCTGTGGCGGCAGCGAGGCTGGTTTTGCCGACGCCACCTTTCCCGCTGAACAGCAAGATGCGCATGTGACTATGATAGCAAGCGCGGCTTGGCACGCCGGGGCTGGTGGTTGTGTTTGGGCCTGCCTTTGTGAACGATCAAAGCCCAAATGCTTGAATCTAAAATGCCTTTCGAGCCCGACTGCCTTCGCGTCAACGGAAGGAAGTCGAGTCTAGGTCGATCAGTTCGTCCCATCCGAGTGCATATCCCAATGCGCGTTTGACGTCGCGATGCCGCGATGGCGCCAGTGAGCCCGCTCGGGAATCCAGCCACCGGCGCGCGGCGGTGCGGATATTGTCCAGGTTGGCGACGCACGGTGAGGGCAGCCCCTCACGCCGACCCAATCTGACCTCCACTGGAATGGCCCGGATGGTGGTGGTGATCTCGGCGACGATGACTTTGCTGAGGTACTGATAGGCGTCATTGCGGCTCAGCAGCAGCACGGGGCGCCGACCTGCAGGCGCGGGCAGGTTCGCCCACCAAACCTCGAACTGCCTCACGGTTTGTAGTCCTCGGCCATGGACCAGTCGTCGGCATCCGCGATCGAATCGGGCTGTTTGCCGTATGCTTCGCGCATGGCGTGGTACTCCGCTTGCCGGATCGCCTTTCGAATCGCTTGGCGGACAAATTCGGACCGCTGGCGCTTTCCTGGAGCGGCAATGCGGTTCAATGCCTTAAGGGTGGGCTCATCCAACTGGATGAGGAGCGGCTTCATATATATTCATTATATCGAGCATTGATATCGTCGCGACGGGGATTCGGTTGGGCCGTCCCTGCGCGACTTGCGGGAGCTTGCGGCACTATGAGCGTATGCTCCGCTATCAAGTGGCTTTCCACTTTCCGCATGCGCCGGGCGAAATGGTGGTTGCAGAGGCCCTCGACTTCCCCGGGGCGTTTCAGTCAAGGTTTCGACCTGCCGGACGCCCGGCTGATGATCGCCAGTGCAATGGCGGATCTTGCGGAATTACTGTTGGAGCAGGGCGAGCCTTTGCCGACCCCAAACCCCGACGCATCCAAGGCCGATGCCGAGCTGATCGGACTTGTGCCGCTGTCGGTGCACGTAGGCGCTTGCCGAATCTGAAGAGGCAGGAGCTTATTGATCACTCTTCATCGACTTGCGAGGCGCCGCGCCGCACTCTTGGTCCGCCGCCGCGTGGCAGGACTGTCAGCCAAAGCTTGGGAGGCTCAAGGTCTTCGTTCGAGCGTTCAACGTGTCCAGAATCGATAGGGCGTTTGATGCTGCGTAGGCGAAGCAGCTATCCATCGTGTTTGTTGTCGAAAGTTCGTCCCCAGCCACCAGAACGGAAAAGCCGGTCGCGTGTAGGAGCTTCGAGGTTATCGTGTTGTGAACATCGAATTCACCCTCGATGCCCATCTCCCTTGCGACTAGCTTCGGGCTCAAGTATCCGTTAGCTTCTGTAACGCCGGCATTGTCAGCAAGGGGCTTTAGCCTTACCCGAAGAGCAGCGGCGGTCGATCGAAGGAATTCCGCATCGACCGTACGGCCGACCTTATCCGCGGCCTTGTCCATTGACCGAATTGACGTTAGGCCATCGATGAACTGGTCTTGGTGGAATCGCCAAGCGTTCTGTTCCGATTTCGCCACATACATCGACCATACGCGAAGCTCGAGTAGGTTGCGGGCCGCCCATGCGAGGTAGTTCAGTTCACGTTCCTTGTACGCTCGCTTGAGGTGGAACTGCATCTTGAGAGCTTCGTGGGCGATGCCAATAAAGACATTTAGGTGCCAAAACGGGTGCTCTGGGCTGTCGTATCCAATCAGTTCCTTGCATCTTAGCAGGATGGTTCGGTTAAAACGCGTGTCAAGCGCGTCTAAGAGGTGGGGGATTTCGGCGTTCATGGTGTTCATCGTCGCGGACGGCGCTCCAGGAGACAACTCCCGTAGAGTTCCCGTCGCGGGACCAACTGGCTTTCTCGCCTGGCCGCACGGGAACACCGCAGCGCACGCGCCGTCAGAGAATAACCAGATCCCTCTGCATCTCGCCGGTGACCCGCGCCTCCTTCTCCCCCACAAACATATTCACCTCCGACCGTATGCCGAAATCTTTGAGATAGACGCCCGGCTCGATGGAAAAGCAGGTCCAGGGCACGACGCGGCGCTCGTCGTGGGTTTCCAGGTTGTCCATATTGGCGCCGTTGCCGTGCACTTCCTCGCCGATCGAATGGCCGGTGCGATGCACGAAATAGTCGCCATAGCCGCGGCTGGCGATGTATCCGCGGGCCGCGTCGTCCACTTCGAAGCCGCGCAACTCCCGGCCGGCCGCCACCGTGTCGCGCACCCGCGCGATGGCCGCGTCGCGCGCGCCACTCACCACGCCGTACACCTTGAGCATTTCATCGCTGGGGCGGTCGCCGCAGAAGCCGGTCCAGGTGATGTCGTAGTACACGGCGCCGGGCCGGTCGAGCTTGGCCCACATGTCGAGCAGCACCAGATCGCCGCTGCGAATCAGGGACGTGACTTCCGCGGATGGCTCGTAGTGCGGATTCGCGGCGTTGGCGTTGACGCCCACGATGGGCCCATCCTCCGCGAACAGGCCGGCTTTGGCGAAGCCGGCGCGCACGAACTGCGCGACCGCGAATTCCTGCGTCACGCCACCGCCGCGGGTGATCTCGCGGANNCCGCCTCCAGGTGCGATTCCAACGCTTCCGCGCTCCAGCGCGCCTCGAAGTGCTGGATCAGTTCCGCCGAGCTCACCACCTCCACGCCGAGGCTGCGCACCAGCTCCACCGTGCCCGCGTCCACCATGGCCACATAAGGGATGGCGCACATCGGCGAATATTGCATGGCCACGCGCCGCGCGCCGCCCACGAGCGCGCGCAGCCCGCCGGTCTGCTCGCTCCAACTCGAGTAGCGGATCTTATCGCCGGGCAGGGAGTCCAGGCGGCCCGACTCAATGCGATGCACCAGACCGCGCGGCTCGCCCGTCGCCGGAATCCAGTAATACCAGCGCCGCGTGACATGCGACGCGGGCTGAAAGCCCAGGACGCGATACGCCAGCGGATCGCGCCGATGGTGGTCGAAGAACAACCACCCGTCCAGCTTCTGTTTTTGCAGTTCTTCCTGAATGGCCGCGAGGTTCATTTTTCAAAAGGCTCCAGATTGGCGCGAGTTGGCGGCGCCGTCGCCAGGCTGACCACGATCAGCGCCAGCAGGGAAACGCCCAGCGCCGGATAGACGGCGGGCCATTGTATGTTCAGAATGTTCCAGGCCACCGTGATGACGGTTCCCAAAACGATCGAGCTGATGGCGCCCGCCTTATTGGCCCGCTTCCAAAAGAATACCGCCATCACAGAGGGCGTGACGGCCGCGCCGTAAACCGTGTAGGCATAGAGCGCGGCCTTCAGGACCGATTCGAAGTAGGCGGCCTGCAACAGCGCGAATGCGCCCAGGGCGATGACCAGGGCGCGCGATACGAACAGGGTGCGCCGCTCGCTGGCCTGCGGATCGATGAAGCGCTTGTAAACGTCGTGAATCAGGTTGCTGGCGGGCGAGAACAGGTAATTGTTGGCGGTCGAAATCACCTTGGCGAAGACGCCGCCCAGCAGGATGGCGCCCACCAACTCCGGCAGGCGCATGCGCGCCGTCAGCGGGATGATCTCGCGCGGGTGGTCCGTGTGGAGCGTGGCGCTGCCGAGCACTGCGATGGTGATGATGACGGTTTCGAGGACCAGCGTGCCGCCGATCCATCCGAAGACGGCCAGGCGCGCGTCACGCTCGGAGCGGGCGGAGAAGAACTTCTGATACATGCCCTGATTGCCAAGCAGGAGCAGCAGGGTCGGCAGCAGATATCCGAGGCAATACACCCAGCCGAGCGGCCCGAACACGGTGAAGTGATTGGCGGGCAATGCAGCGTGGACGGCCGGCCAGCCGCCTGTGCGCGCCAACAGTATCGGCAGCGAGACGAGCGCGATGATGGTGACCAGCAGGCCGATGATGAGATCCAGGTAGGCGACGGAGGCCATGCCCGCCAGCGCCGTGAACGTGATAACGAAGGCGGCGATGATGTTCATGCCGGTCTTCTGATCGAGCGAGGGGAAGATGAGGTGCAGGATGACACCGCCACCTATGAACTGATAGCTTGCGATGACGGTGTAGGAGATCACGATGGCAATTGTGGCCAGTACGCGCGCTGTGGTGTTGTAGCGCGTTTCGAGGAGATCGGGCACGGTGAACTGCGCGAAGCGGCGCGCGCGGCCGGCGATGACGGCGATCAGGACCAGTCCGACCCAGCCGCCAGCCGACATCCACAGCGCCGAGAAGCCGTTCTTGTAAGCGTTCTCGGCGCCGGCGAAGAGGCTGCCCGCGCCGATCCAGGAGGAAAGCAGCGTGAACACCAGCACCGGCCAAGTGAGCTTGCGGCCGGCCACCAGGAAATCGGCCTGGTTCTTGACGGTGAGCGAGCGCACCACCGCGGTGCCCAGCAAGACCGCGACAATTATTGACAGCACTACGGCGTAGATCATGTCAAAAAGATTCACTGACAGGCTGAAGCCTGTCCTACCAGCCGGCTTTCCAGCGTCTCTTGCGAAACCCCGTCGAGCTCAATTACTTTGGTCCGGTTTGACAAGCCTAACACGATCCGCACGCGCGATCGGGGCACGCCGGCGAGGTCCGCGAAGAATCGGCTGCAGGCCTCGTTGGCTTTGCCATCCGCGGGCGGCGCGGCCAGGTCCAGCTTCCACGCGTCGCCGATGCGGCCGGCGATGCGCGTCCGTTTGGCGCGCGGATGGACCTTCACCGTGACGCGCGCCATTGGATCTCCGCCCTCAGATTGGCCACGCCCGCCGCTACGCGTGTATCGACCACATCGAAGGGGATGACGTCATCCAGCCAGTCGTGACTGGACCCGTCGGGGCTTTGCGTGGCCACGGTCAGGGTGTACTGCTGGGGCGTGAGCCAGCAGGCGAAGTGGAAATCCACCTCCAGCTCGTCGCCCGGCTGGTAGCTGCCGAGGTGCTTCTTTTCGATGCGCGTGTTGGTGCCGTAGACATCCATGCCGATGCGGTTGCGGATGAGGATGCCCACCATGGGGTCGCAGGCCGGCTGATGGAACCGGCTGCGCACGCGCACGGTGACGGTTTCGCCGCCGCCCACCGAAGTCACCGGATCGCCCGCGGCGTTCAGCAGCTCGACGCCCAGGATTTCGCTGACTCCGTCGCCGTGGCGGTAACTGGCGTCGAAGCGCTGCTGCTTCTCCTGCCGCGCCTGCTGCTTTTCGAGCACCAGCCCGATGTAGCGGTTGATCACGTCGCTGGGCGCGCCTTGCGCCTCCATGCGGCCGTTGAGCAGCAGAATGGCGCGACTCGAAAGCTGCTTCACCAGGCCCAGATCGTGCGAGACGAACAATACCGTGATCTTGCGTTCGCGCAGCTCCTCGAACTTGCGCACGCAGCGATTGGCGAAGACCGCGTCGCCAACGGCCAGGGCTTCGTCGACGATGAGGATTTCGGGGTCCACGTGGATGGCCGTGGCGAAGGCCAGCCGCACGTACATGCCGCTGGAATACTCTTTGACTGGCCGCGCGATGAACTCGCCGATCTCCGCGAATGCTTCGATGGAAGGCATGGCGCGCTCGATTTCGGCGCGGCTCAGCCCCATGATTTCACCGTTGAGGAAGACGTTCTCGCGGCCGCTGAATTCGGGGTTGAAGCCCGCGCCGAGTTCAAGCAGCGCCGCGATGCGCCCGCGTGTGAGTACCCGCCCCTTGGTGGGCTGCAGGATGCCGGCCACGATTTGGAGCAGCGTGCTCTTGCCGGAGCCGTTCGGCCCTACCAGGGCCAGCGTCTCGCCCTTTTCGACCTGGAAGCCGATATCGCGCAGCGCCCAGAAGTCGCTGTGGAACTTTCGCTTGATGAACGGCAGCGCCTCGCGGAGGCGGTCGGCGGGACGGCGGTAGAGCTTGTAGAGCTTGGATACGTTCTGAACTAAAACCACAAGCTCTTATTTTGACACGGCGGCGGGCTATGCCCGCCTCCTGGAGATTGGCCAATTCC
>PKYZ01000246.1:6963-7189 GCA_003132865.1 Bryobacterales bacterium | reverse complement strand
TTGAAAAGCGGGTGCGGCTCCAACGGCTTGCTCTTGAACTCCGGATGGAACTGGCACCCCAACATCCACGGGTGCTCGGGGATCTCGCAGATTTCCACGTAGGTCTGGTCGGGCGTCTCACCCGTGATGCGTAATCCGCACGCGGTGAGGCGCTCTTCGTATTCCCGGTTGAATTCGTAGCGATGGCGGTGCCGCTCGCTAATGTCGCGCGCGCCGTAGGCTTTTT
>PKYZ01000246.1:0-6889 GCA_003132865.1 Bryobacterales bacterium | reverse complement strand
TAGCGTTCAGCATGCCATCGATGCCGCGCTTGCCGAAACCGCCGGGCACCAGGATGCCGTCGTAGCCTTCCAACTGCCTTTCCCAGTCTGGCCCGTTCACGCCCTCGGCCTCGATCCAGTTGATGCTCACCTTGAGTTGATGCGCCAGGCCGCCATGCACCAGGGCCTCTTTCAGGCTTTTGTAGGAATCCTCATACTCCACATATTTGCCCACCAGACCGATGGAAACCTCGTCCATTGGATTCCGCATGCGGTCCAGCATGGCGCTCCAATGGCTCAGATCGCGCGACCCGGCGTCCAGCTTGAGCAACCGTACCACCATCTCGTCCACGCCTTCACCGGCGAATACCAGCGGGACTTCGTAAACCGATGCGACGTCGCGGGCGGTCACCACCGCGCGCGCGTCCACGTCGCAGAACAGCGCGANNTGCTGGGTGGGCTTGGTCTTCAGTTCCTGGGCCGCGGCGATCCAGGGCACCAGGGTCACGTGCACGAACACGCAATTGTCGCGTCCCTGCTCGTGGCGCATCTGGCGGATGGCCTCCAGAAACGGCAGCGACTCTATATCGCCCACGGTTCCGCCGATTTCGACAATGACCACGTCCACGTCGGCCGCGACTTTGCGCATGGCGGCTTTGATCTCGTTGGTCACGTGCGGGATCACCTGCACGGTCTTCCCCAGATAATCGCCGCGCCGCTCGCGGGCGATGATCTGCTCGTAGATGCGGCCCGAAGTCAGATTGTTCGCCTGCGTGAGCTTGGCGTGCGTGAAACGCTCGTAATGGCCCAGGTCCAGGTCGGTTTCGGCGCCATCGTCGGTGACGAACACTTCGCCATGCTGGAAGGGGCTCATGGTGCCGGGGTCTACGTTGAGATATGGGTCGAATTTCTGCAACGTGACCCGTAATCCGCGGCTCTCTAGCAGGCACCCAATGGAAGCCGCCGCGATGCCCTTCCCCAACGACGAGACCACGCCGCCGGTCACAAATACGTATTTAGCCATATGGTTTCGCAAGTTGCACCGAAGCCTCGAACAGCTTCGACACACGTTCCAGATCCTCGGGCGTATCCACGCCCAGCGATTCGTACTCGGTCTCGACCACCCGGATAGAGTAGCCATTTTCCAGCGCGCGCAACTGCTCCAGCCGCTCGGCCTGTTCGAGCGGCCCCACCGGCAGGTCGGAATATCCCAGGAGAAAGTCCCGGCGGTAAACGTACAAGCCAATATGTTTGTAGTGCGCCACAGACAGGCTGAAGCCTGTCCCACCATAAGGGATGATGGACCGCGAGAAATAGATCGCGTTGCCGGAGCGGTCCGTGACCACCTTCACCACGTTGGGATCGCCGATCTCGCGCGGATCCTCGATGCGCTTCATCAGCGTTCCCATCTGGATATCGTCGTCGTGGAGCAGCGGCAAAATGGCGGCGTCAATCGCGGCGGGATCGATCAGCGGCTCGTCGCCCTGTATGTTTACGATCAATTCGGCTGTATCGGCGGATGCCACTTCCGCCACCCGGTCGGTACCCGAGGGGTGGTCCGCGCGCGTCATACGCACAGGCGCGCCAAAGCTGCGCGCGGCGGCGGCAATGCGTTCATCGTCGGTGGCGACAATGACGCTGGTCAGGTAACGGGCTTGGGCGGTGCGTTCGAATACATGCTCCAGCATCGACTTGGAGCCGATTCGAGCGAGAGGCTTGCCTGGGAAACGGGAAGAAGTGTAACGCGCAGGGATAACGCCCAAAATTTTACGGCGCACAGGCGATTCTACCACGGAATTGCTGTGCTACACTCATGGAAGAAAGAAAGACTGGGAAGCTGTGACAGGCCTGCAATTTAGCCGCGTGCTGGTGGTGGCCAGCGTCGTTTCCCTTCTCCGGATTTCCGCGGCCCTTGCCTATGGAAACGCTGATGGCAAAGCCGATGAAAAGCCGGGTGCGGGTCCGCAGGTTTCCATCGTTCCTCGCCCCAAGCCGCCGGTGCCCACCGAGATTCTGCCGAAGGCTAACATTCGTGTGGATACCACGCTGGTGTTGATCCCGGTCACCGTCACCGATCCGCTCAACCGGTTTGTCACGGGGCTGGAAAAGGAGAACTTCCGCCTCTTCGAGGACAAGACCGAGCAGCAAATCTCGCAGTTCTCCAGCGAGGATGCTCCCTTGTCGGTGGGCATCGTCTTCGATTGCAGCGGCAGCATGGGAAACAAACTGGAAAAATCGCGCCAGGCAGTGGCCCAATTCTTCAAGACGGCCAATCCCGAAGACGAGTTTTTCCTGGTGGAGTTTAACGACCGCGCCGATCTGGTAATCAAATTCACTACCAGCCTGGAAGAGATTCAAAACCGTCTGACCTTCACTCAGTCCAAGGGCAAGACGGCGCTGCTGGACGCCGTGTACCTGGGCTTGCATGAGATGAAGAAGGCCAAGAATGCCCGCAAGGCCCTGCTGGTCATCTCCGACGGCGGCGACAACAACAGCCGCTACACCGAAACGGAAGTCAAGAACCTGGTGCGCGAAGCGGACGTCCAAATCTACGCCATCGGCATTTTCGAGCCGGCGTCCACTCGCAGCCGGACCGCGGAGGAGCTGGCGGGCCCCAGCCTGCTGAGCGAAATCTCGGAACAGACAGGCGGACGGCACTTCCCGGTGGAGAACCTCAACGAACTCCCCAATATCGCGGAGAAGATCGGCATCGAATTGCGCAACCAGTACATTATCGGCTACTCTCCAAAGAATCTGGAACGGAATGGCAAATACCGGCGGGTCCAAGTCAAGCTGGTGCAACCACGCGGGCTGCCTCCTCTTCGGGCCTTCTGGAGATTGGGCTACTATGCTCCTACCCAATAAGAGAATCCTGACATCGGCGCTGTGCGCCGTCGCTGTTTTTGGCCTGTGGGCGGCCGATACGCCCGGCCAAACCACGGTCATCCGCGTGGACACGCGGCTGGTGGTCTTGCACGCCACGGTCGTGGATAAGACCGGTCACTTGGTGGTGAACCTGCCGGAAAACGCCTTCCAGGTGTTTGAAAACGGCGTGCAGCAACAGATAAAAGTGTTCAAGCGCGAAGACGTACCGGTATCCATGGGGTTGGTCGTCGACAACAGCGGGAGCATGCGCGACAAGCGCGCCAAGGTCGAGGCCGCCGCGCTGGCCCTGGTGAAGGACTCCAACCCGCAGGATGAAGTGTTCATCGTCAATTTCAACGACGACGCTTTCCTGGACAAGCCCTTCACCAACGATATGAAGGACCTGCAGGAAGGCCTGGCACGCATCGATTCCCGCGGCGGCACGGCCATGCGCGACGCCATCCGCATGTCCATCGACTACACCAAGGAGAAGGCCAAGAAGGACAAGAAGGTGCTGGTGGTGGTGACCGACGGCAACGACAATAGCAGCCTGATCAGCCTGGAAAACTTGGTCAAATCCGCGCAGGATAGCGGCGTGTTGATCTACACCGTGGGACTGCTGAGCGAGGAAGAGCGCCGCGAAGCCAAGCGCTGCCGGCGCGCCCTGGAAGAACTGTCCGCGGTCACTGGCGGCGAAGCCTATTTCCCCAAAGAGCTGACGGAGGTGGACCGCGTCGCTCATCAGGTGGCGCGCGATATCCGGAATCAGTACACCCTGGCTTACACGCCCGTAAACATCGCCCTGGACGGATCGTTCCGGCAAATCAAGGTCACGGCTAACGGGCCCAATCGGCCGACGGTGCGCACGCGTTCCGGCTACTACGCCACACCCGATGGCATCGGCGCCAGCGCCGCGGCCCGCAACTCCGGCAGCAATTAATCTTGCGAGCAATGCTACGAGTTCTCTGGCGGCTTACGAGCGGTTACCGGTTCAGCCCCTGGCGCAGTCCCTATCTCCGATGGCGCATGGAAACCTATTGGGGCCTCCACGCGGAACAAATCGGCTTCACCGATTTCTGGCGATTTGCGTGGCAGCGGCGGGCGGATTTGTGGCGGTACCTGCGGTGGGCGGCTGATCGCTGAAAGCTGATAGCTGAAAGCGGTAGACACGCTACACCCTTAGGGTGTAGTATGTCTACAGTGCCATGAAAGAACGCTACCAGAACCGCATCGAACTCCTCCAAGGCACCCTCGACATGCTCATCCTGCAAACCCTGCAATGGGGCGCCCAGCACGGTTATGCCATCGGCAACGCCATCCGTGCGAATTCCGGCGAGGTGCTGCGCGTCGAGACCGGCTCGCTTTACCCGGCTCTGCATCGCCTGGAAAAGCAGGGCTGGGTGGCATCGGAATGGAAGCCCACCGGCGCCGGGCAGCGCGCCAAATTCTATCGCCTGACCGCCTCCGGCAAGCGCCAGCTTGCCTCCGAGCGGAGCCGCTGGTCTCAACTGACGGCAGCCATCGCGGGCGTCATGAACCCGTTGCGGAACGAAGGCCCACAATGAAACTCACACACCTGTTGCGCGGCCTGCGCGGCCTGCGCACGCGCCACGCGGATCTCGATGAAGAGTTACAGGCTCACTTGGCGCTGGCCGTCCGCGACCGGGTCGAACGCGGCGAGGACCCCCGTGAGGCCGAATTCGCCGCGCGGCGGGAATTCGGGAACGTCGCTCTGGTCCAGGAAGTCACACGCGATCACTGGCCCTTATTCTCGCTGGAGCGGTTTGCGCGGGAACTCCGGCACGCGCTGCGCGGCATGCGCCGGGACCCCGGCTTCACGGCGGCCGCCGTATTGACGCTGGCTATCGGTCTGGCGGCGGCCACCATTATGTTCAGCGTGGTGAACGCGGTCCTGTTGCGGCCCTTGCCATTCCCCAGCGCCGGCAGGATCCTCACCATCGGCGAAATCATTCCGTTCTTCGGCACGCAGCCCCAAGTGGTCACCCTCCGCGAATACCAGCGTTGGCGCGCATCCGGCGTTTTCGAGCGCAGCGCCGCGGTGGATGTGGCGAGTTTTGCGCTGTTGGGTGCCGGCGCCCCTGAGCGCATCGACGGTGTCCAGGTGACCGCCGATTTCTTCCGCGTATTCGGCGTACAGCCGGAGCTCGGCCGCGATTTCCGGCCAGGCGAGGACGTTCCCGGCGCCGCCGAAGTGGCCATTCTCAGCCATCGGCTCTGGGCCAGGAAGTTCCATTCGGATCCGGGCATAATCGGCAAGTCCATTCGCCTCGGCGACAGCCTGCGCACCGTGGTCGGCGTCATGCCCGCCGATTTCCGCTTCTCGACGCCACCAGAAGAAATATGGCTTCCGCTCGGCCGGTTTTTACCGGGAGGCCGNNCCCGCCGGATTCGAGTTTCCCCGCCACGCCGACATCGCCAGGCTGATGAGTTGGGCGCCGGAGGAAACCGAGGTCTGGGTTCCGTTCCAGTTCAACGAGCAACAAGTCCAACAGGGTAACTTCAACTACCTGGTTCTGGGCAGGCTCGTGCCCGGCGTTTCACTCTCCCAGGCGCAACCGCGTCTGCAGGCCATCACCCATCAAGTCTATGAAGAGAAGGCCCGGGAGCATTCCGAGTTCGCGGAGCTCATCAAGCGGAATCTGCCGGGCATGACAGTGCGCTTAGAGCCTTTGCAAACTACCATGACGAGCGGCATACGGTCCGCGCTCTGGATGCTATTCGGCGCGGTGGCACTGTTGCTGGTCCTCATCTATGCAAACCTCGCGAACCTGTTTCTGACGCGTAGCGCCGCCCGCATTCGTGAGGTGGCCGTCCGCCAGGCGCTGGGAGCCAGCGGCTGGCACATCTTCGAGGAGAGATTCGTGGAAAGCGCCGCCTTCGGCGTGCTGGCCGCCGCGTTAGGCCTGCTGCTCACGCTCTGGGGCACTGGCGCAATCAAAATGCTGGGCGCCAATCGCCTGCCACGGCTCTACGAACTGACTCTGAACTACCGCGTAGTCCTCTTTCTGAGCGGTCTGGGTGTCCTGGCTTCTTTCCTGTTTGGCGTGGTCCCGTGGGCCTTGCAACGCCACTCTCAAATCGGGGCGCGCACGTACGGCCGCACGACGGCGGGCAGTCGCGCCGAGAAGCGTCTGCGTGCGTGGCTCGTAACCGCCGAAATCTCCCTTTCGCTGGTTCTTCTGGTGGGCGCCGCACTGCTGCTCGAAAGCTTCCGGCAGGTGCTGCACGCCAATCCCGGCTTCGACGGCAATAACCTGCTTACAGCAACTGTCGGCCTGCCGTGGAAACAGTTCCCGGATGAGCCGCACATGTACCGGCAATTCGAGCGCCTGCTGAACGCGATCCGGCAACAGCCCGGTGTGGAAGCCGCGTCCATGGTCAACGCCGTCCCCTTGACCGGCGAAGCCGAGATCCGCACGCTACGGGCCGCGGAAGCCGCTGGTGCGGAAACCGGCGCATTTCATGCCGAGTACCGCAGGGTCGATCCTGAATATCTGCGCACGATGCGCATCCCGCTTCTCCGCGGGCGCTGGATTCGAGAAGCGGATGGGGAAACCGTAGCGGCGGTAAGCGAGCGGCTGGCACAGCGCCTCTGGCCCGGCCAGAACCCCATGGGACGGCAATTTCGCGAGGGGGACAATCCTCCATTGACCGTCATTGGGGTGGTTGGGGAGGTGCGCAACGCCACGCTCGAAACCGAGCCGACACTCCAATACTACCGGCCGGCGGCCGCAGATATCGTCGACGGCATGTCATTCGTGATTCGCACTCGCGTCCCGCCGGAAAGCGCCGTCTCCGAGGTGCGCCGCGCGGTAACCCAGACCGATCCCGAACAGCCGCTGGCGCACGTGCGCACCATGCAGGAGATCCTGAGCGGCACCACGCTCTCCCGCCGCTTTGAAACGTGGCTCCTGGCGTCCTTCGCCACCGTGGCGCTGTTTCTGTCGGTCTTGGGCGTATTCGGCGTCCTGTCGCTTTCGGTGGCCCGGCGTGCGCGCGAATTCGGCATCCGCGTGGCGCTGGG
>PKYZ01000459.1:2207-3727 GCA_003132865.1 Bryobacterales bacterium | reverse complement strand
TATCCGCTGGTAAACATTCTCTTATTATATTCAATGTCAGCTTCACTCTATTATTAAGGATCTTATTGTGAGAATCGGACAGCCTTCGGCCCTTCTGTCACATGAACTGTTCTTTTTGCGTTACCCGTGCACGCGAGATGGTGGCTGAAACTGTATCATCGCCGACTTTATTACAGTTGTCAATGCGCCGCCGCGAGTTGCCAAGTACCCTGCCTCCTGCGCTTTGGAGCCATAATACGAATGTGCCTATGACCGGAATTGGGGTCTGGTCAACCCACACTGATGGTCAATGTGAGGGTTTTTGGGATTCGTTCCCGGAGGTTGGTAATTCAACGACGGTTTATTTTGCTTAGTGATGTTCAGAAGTACTAATGGGAGCCGTAGAACTAAACCTTAAAACTCTCGCCGGCCGCCCCGGTTTGTACTGGCTGGCGATATCCGGTTACAGGAAATGCCCGAGTGCGGGCATAGGTCTCCGAAAACAGAAGCGCCTTTCCAATCATGGCCTGCGGACCGATCTATCCTGTGCGGATCCACCGGTGGCAAGGTCCGGGCGGACGTGTTTCTAAGGTATGCCTGACCGGTTTTAAGGATCGGCAGGATTGTTCCTGGATTGCACCTAGAGGTACTGAGGGTGTTGGCGGAGCTTTCCGCGCTTATTCCTTAGCAGCAGCCCATCCGCATGCCCCCATCGGGCGTCACGGGCGTTCCGAAAGCCTCCGCCGGAGCCGGCGCGCCGTTGAGAACGGCTATCCAACGGCGGACCGCGCCGAAGACCACCAGGAGTACTCCCGCGATGAAAATAGTCGTCAGGATGGAATCCAGGTAGCCGGTGAGTTGCTGGCCGGGTTTGGAAGTCAGCGGCCAAAAAATGTTCTTCACCGAGGCAACTCCGGCGGTGACGGTGGTCACGCCGACGAAGACCATCGGGATGCCCGTCAGTAGAGCGTATTTCGCTTTCCCCATATTGATGAGGAATGTGGTCGACACCGCCAGCGCAATCGTGGCCAACAACTGGTTGCCAATGCCAAACAAGGGCCAGATGGTCGAGACGGTGCCGGTATAGATGAAGTAGCCCCAGCCCAGGACGACAAAGAAAGTCGCGATCAGGTTACCGGGCACCCATGCGGTATTGGCGAAGCTCTTGTGCACGCGCCCGAGGAGTTCCTGCATTACATAGCGGGCCACCCGCGTGCCGGCATCGATAGTCGTCAGGATGAACAGCGCCTCGAACATGATGGCGTAGTGATACCAATAGGCCAACAGTCTGTCCATGCCCGGAAGGCCGCGGAAGATTTGGGCCATGCCGATCGCCAGGGAGACGGCCCCGCCGGTGCGGCCAGCCAGTTTCTCACCCACTTCGCGCGAGAACAGGTCCAGATTCACGGTGTGCAGGCCGAGCTTTCCGAATTCGGCCGCCGTGCTGTTGATGGCGAAATAATCGCCTTGATACATGGAAGTTGCGGCAATCAGCGCCAGCACGCCCACCAGCGATTCGGCCATCATGGCGCCGTAGCCGA
>PKYZ01000459.1:0-2186 GCA_003132865.1 Bryobacterales bacterium | reverse complement strand
CCGCCGTTGACGAACTGGGTGAACGCCGGGAAGCGGATTTCGGGATGCACTAATAAGACCCCCACCACCAGCGCGCCGACCGTTCCCAGTTTGACGTAAGTGGAAAGATAATCGCGCGGCGCCAACAGCAGCCACACCGGCAGGACGGAGGCGATGAAGCCGTAAGCCGCCATCAGCAGGGTGACTTGGTGCGGCGAAAGAGTCAGCGCGCCGGCGCCGCTCGACTGCGCGAACGAGTGGCCGCCGATCACCGCGGCGAGCAGCAATACCACGCCGAAGATGCTGGGGCCTGTGACGCTGATCCGGCCGCTGTGCCCCTTGAACATCCACACCCCCATGACGAGCGCGATGGGAATAGTGGCGCCGATGGTGAAGACGCCCCACGGGCTGTTGGCCAGCGCGTTGATCACCACGATACCCAAACCGGCCAGCGACACCAGCAGAATGAAGAGCACTGCGATCATGGTCACCAGGCCGGCGAATGGGCTGACCTCCGTGCGGGCGATATCGGCCAGCGAGCGGCCGCGGTGGCGCACCGACGCCACCAGCACGGTGAAATCCTGCACGCATCCGGCCAGCACCGCGCCCACCAGCAGCCAAAGTATTCCGGGGGCGAAACCGAACTGCGCGGCCAGCGTGGGACCCACCAGGGGTCCCGCGCCGGCGATCGCGANNTGGCGGCGAAGTGGTGTCCGAACAGCACCCACTTGGGCGAAGCGATAAAGTTGTGGCCGTCCCGGAACTGATGGGCGGGCGTGACGCGCCGGTCATCCAGCGCCAGCGCCTTCGCGGCAATGAAGGCGCTGTAATACCGGTAGGCGATCGCGTAGACGCAAAGTGCGCCGATCAATATGGGGAATGTGTTCATCGCATCCGCATGGCCGTTGGGCGGCAGATGTCCCGCTTGGCCATTTTCATTAGATCATAACCCGGTTTTTCAGCCAGCCGGGCGATGCTGGTGTAGGGAGGTGGTGTAGGTTGGTGTGGGGTGAGATTATGGCGGTGAGGGTGGGATTCGAACCCACGGAACCCGCAAAGGTTCAACGGTTTTCGAGACCGCCCGATTCAACCGCTCTCGCACCTCACCGTTCCCTCCAATCTACCTGATTTCCCCTGCCCGATGCAATCCGCCCCTGCGCGGCGTGTGATACGCTAATCGGCACCACGTAATAGAGGAGCACTCCCGATGATCGTCGGCGTTCCCAAAGAAGTCAAAGATCATGAAACGCGCGTAGGCCTCGTGCCCAGCGGCGTGATGGCGCTGCGCGAGGCGGGCCACGAGGTTCTGGTCCAGTCCACCGCGGGCGCCGGCAGCGNNGACCTGGTGGTCAAGGTCAAAGAGCCGCAGCCGCAGGAATACGGTCATCTGCGCCCCGGCCTGATCCTGTTCACGTATCTGCACTTGGCGCCGCTGCCGGAGCTGACCAATCGCATGCTGGAGGCCAAGGTCAACGGCGTGGCGTACGAAACCATTCACGACGCCGACGGTTCGCTGCCGCTTCTCACGCCCATGAGCGAGGTGGCCGGCCGCATGTCCGTGCAGGTGGGCGCGCAGTATCTGGAAGCGCCCAATGGCGGGCGCGGCGTGCTGCTGGGCGGCGTGCCCGGAGTCGCTCCGGCCAACTGCGTGATCGTCGGAGGCGGCGTAGTCGGCACCAATGCGGCCAAAATCGCGCTGGGCATGGGCGCGCATGTCACCATGATCGACCGCAATCTGAACCGCCTGCGCCAACTGGACGACATCTTCGGCGGCCAGATCGTGACGCTGGCTTCCAACTGGTGGACCATCCGCGAGACTCTGAAGAGCGCGGACCTGGTGGTAGGCGCCGTGCTGATTCCGGGCGCTTCCGCGCCCAAGCTGGTGCGGCGCGAAATGATCGCCAACATGAAGCGCGGCGCGGTGGTGGTGGATGTGGCCATCGACCAGGGCGGCTGCTTCGANNNATCTCTTGGAACTGGCGAACAAGGGCCTGGAGCGCGCCTGCACCGAGCACCCGGGACTGCGGGAGGGTGTCAACACCTACAACGGTTACGTGACGCATGCGGGAGTGGCGGAGTCGCAAGGCCGCCAATGGCGCGAACTGGCAGGTGTAATATAGGAAGAAAGCTATGCAAGCCAGCGCGCAGCAAACCGAGATTCCACCACAGCCTCTCACCGCGTTGACGGAAGAAGAGAAGCTCTTTCA
>PKYZ01000789.1 GCA_003132865.1 Bryobacterales bacterium | reverse complement strand
TCAGATTCTCGCTCAGAGCCGTTTTCTTTACGGTGTCCTTCGTTGCTCAGTCGACGATCCCTTACATCGTGCAACAGAAATGGGTTGCCAGCGTTGCGGCCTTCTTCTCCCCGGCTCACATCCTGTTGTTGATCGCATTTCTCATGCTGATTCTGGCTGAGGGGGGGAAGATCCCGGTGGATAATCCGTCCGGGCACTTCGAACTCGCGATGATCGACGAATCCAAGGGTTTGGAGTTCTCCGGCCGTGGTGCGGCGCTGATGAAGTGGGGCGGCCAGATGAAGTTCCTCGTCCTGACGTGCATCTTCCTGAATGTTCTGGTTGCGCCGTGGGGCCTGGCCCACGGGCGGCTCATTGCGGATGTGCTCGCCGCAGTCCCGCTGATTCTCTTCAAGGTATTCGCCTTCGTACTCGTGCTGGTGGCGATTGAATCTTCTCTCGCAAAGCTGCGCCTGTTCCGCATCAGCGAGTTTCTAGGCGCTGCCTTCATCACAGCGGTGGCAGCGATGTTCACAAGCATCTTTCCAGGAGCCTAAGACATGCCGATTTCCACGCCGGAAGCTCTGAACACTCTCAGCGCGGGTCTGGTTCTTATCTCAGCGTTCGCGATGGTGGCAACCAGGCAAGTCCAGGGAGTTCGCCGCTTCTTCGTCATCCAGTCTCTGCTGCTAGCCGCCTCGTGTTTCCTGCTTGGATATGGCCGCAATTCAGTTCACCTGTGGGCGCTCGGCGCCATAACTCTCGCGGCCAAGGTCGTGACGGTCCCCTGGGTCTTGCGGCGTCTCCTCCCCGACGAGTTCTATGAACGCCGCGAGATCTCCCAGGCGGTCAACATCCCTGCGTCGTTGTTGCTGGCGCTCCTGCTGACCGTTGTCGCCGAGTTTCTGACGGGGCCTTTGGTGGCGGGTACCAGTGATCCGGTGATTCGAGTGAATGTCCCCATTGGGCTGGCCGGCGTTTTGATTGGCGCGTATTCGCTGATTGCGCGCCGCGAGGCGATTCCCCAACTCATCGGAATTCTGGCGATGGAGAACGGCGCGTTCTTTGCGGGCATCGCGATTGCCCCTGAACTGCCAATGATCGCCGAACTCGCGGTCGCTATGGATGTCATGCTGATCGCTGTCGTGGTTGGATTGCTCACCCGGAATATTCGACAAACCCTCGGAACAACCGAGCCTGGAGCGTTGAGCGAGCTAAAGGAGGATCCCGCCGCATGGCGCTGATTGCAATCCTTGCCATTCCTCTGCTGGCAGCGCTGCTGTGTTGGGTCCGGCCGCTGAGAAGCGTTGCCTGGGGCATCACCGTAGCGTCCACGTGGACGGTGTTTGCGCTCGCCGTATACGTTTCCGCCGAAGTGATCGCTAGCAAGAGGTTCATCGGGATTCCCGGCTGGTTCGAGGCCGACGGACTGAGCGCGCTGATGCTGGTCGTTGTCAGCTTTGTCCTCGCCCTGGCGTCCGTTTTCGCGGGAGGCTACATGCGGCACGGCGAGCACCAGGAAAGCCGGCTGTGGTGGTTCTACTCCAACTACAATCTGTTGGCCTTCGCGCTGTTGACTGTTCCTTCACTGGCGGAACCTAACATGGTTTGGGTAGCGGTAGAGCTGATTACGCTTTTCACCGTTCTGCTGGTCGGTTTCGACAATACCTCGGGCGCGCTGGAGGCCGCCTGGAAGTTTGCGGTTCTCACGATGATGGGTGCGCCGATTTCGCTGTTCGGGTTCTTCACGCTGTTTTGGGCGTACCGTTCCGTTACCGGAGGCGCTTGGGAGACTTGGGAAGGTCTGCGGACGGCCGCATTTTCGATGGACCCGAATTTACTGAAGCTTGCCTTTCTCCTGGTGTTTGTCGGATTCGGGGCTAAATCCGGCTTGGCGCCGATGCACACCTGGCTGCCGGATGCGCACAGCCAGGCTCCCACTCCGGTATGCGCGGTGCTTTCCGGCGTAAAAACAACCGTGCCGCTCTATGTAATTCTGCGATTTCTTTCGATTGTCCTGGCGTCGCCCGCCGCGCGCCTGGGCAACTGGATGATCGTTCTAGGCCTCATCTCGGTGGGGATCGCTGCGTTTCTTTTGCTCCAGGTCCGCGATTACAAGCGCATGTTCGCCTACTCGACGGTGGAGCACATGGGCGTGATTCTGACCGCTGCGGGCATGGCAACTCAAGCCTCGGATTTTGGCGCTGTTTCGCAAATGCTCAATCATGCGATCACGAAGTCGTTATGCTTTTACGTGGCCGGAGTCATCCTGCTGATCCTCGGCACCCGCGAGATCCAGTCCGTGCGCGGCCTCTTCCGGATCTCGCCCTTTGCCGGCTCGATGTTGATGCTCTGTTCGCTGGCCATTGCCGGCGCTCCACCATTTCCTATTTTCCTGAGCGAGTTTTCCATCCTGTCAGCCGGGATGCGCGCCGGACAATATACCGCAGTCGCGTTCCTGGCAATTCTGATCGTGATTGCCTTCGTGGCGATCATGCTGCACGTCAACGGAATGGTTTTTGGTAAGCCCGCGGCGCCCCGAATGACCAAGCCGCTGCCCGCAAGCTGCCGCTTCGCCGTGTTGGTGGCTGCGGTGCCGGTCGTGCTATTAGGGGTTTACATACCGGCGCCCGTGCATGATCTGCTGCAACTGGCAGCGCAGCAACTGGGAGGTCGTTAGAAATGATGGTTACTCCTCCGCCGGTAGCCAATCCGCCGCACTTCGATGCCGTCGCCTTGGCGGCTGAAATCGAAAACCGGTTTGGACCGGCAGTTTCGCCTTCGAGCAGCGCTGGTGGCAACGCTGGTGGCACGGACGCCTCGTTCATCGTGCGGCACCCGTCGGCTTTGACTTCTCTATGCCGGTTCCTCTTTGCGGAAGCCGGCTGTTCGTTTGGCGGCCTGATTGTCGAGGAGCGCGAGGAGTGGGAGCTTCGTTACGTTTTCCTGAATCCGCGCTCCGGCTGGGTTCACTGCATTCTGCGTCTGCCGCTGGATACCCGGACCGTGCCCAGCATCAGTGTGCCGGTCAATGCAGCCGATTGGTACGAACGCGAAGCGGAAGACCTGTTTGGCCTCGCGTTCGAAGAACACCCCCGGCTCGGCGACTTCGTTCTCCACGATGAAGTCTGGCAGGAAGGCATCACGCCGATGCGAAAAGCGTTCGACGCCGGTCAAATGCATTTCGAAAAGCGCCCCCAGAAAGACTGGCGTCCCATGCTGGTGGTTCAGGACCCTGGGGCCTTTGCGATGCCTGTTGGACCGGTGTACGAAGGCGGCGTTGGCGAGTCCGTTCATTTCTTGCTCGAAACGGTTGGCGAAGATGTCATCCGAGCCGTGCCACGACTGTTTTATAACTATCGGGCAGTGGAGAAGATCGCCGAGGGGAAATCGGTTTTGGATGTGTTGCTGCTAGCCGAGCGTTTCTCAGCGAAGTCGGCTTTCGCCCACTCGCTCGGGTATTGCCAGGCAGTCGAGAAGGCCGTGCACCTTGAAATCCCGACGCGCGCCAGCCGCCTGCGTGTGGTGTTGTGCGAACTCGAACGGCTCCGCCATCACGCGGGCGTGATCGCCGGGATCTGCCACTCCACCGCGCTCAGTGTTTCCGAGGCTCACGCAGCCATCGTCGAGGAGCAACTGCTGCGCGCCTCCTGCCGCTTTGCCGGACACCGTTACTTGTTCGGACTCAATACGCCCGGCGGATTGCGGCGAGACTTCGACAAGGAAGCTTCGGGCGAGCTGTTGCGGGCGGTTGACAACGCCTCGGCGCGGCTACGGCGCCTTGAGGAAAGATTGCGCTATAGCAGCAGTTTTCTCGACCGGCTTGAGGATGTCGGCGTGGTCAGCAATGGGAGCGCACGCCATCTGAATCTGCTGGGCCCCGTCGGGCGAGCGTCGGGCTTGCGCCGTGACCTGCGCCGGGTGGTCCCGTATTCCGGTTATGGGCAATACCGGTTCGAGGTGCCGTGTGAAGAGGAAGGCGATGGATACGCCCGTTTACGCGTGCTCTTCTCCGAGGCGCAGCAATCCGCCGGTCTGATTCATCAAGCGATGGAGTCGATGGAGCCGGGAGAAGTGTGCGCACGGGCCGGAGAGATGACGACCGCGGCCGCGCTCGGATGGGTCGAAGCGCCCATCGGCTCGTCGGGGCATTGGGTGCGGTTGGATCGTGGAGGCAAGGTGGAACGCTACCGGATACTGTCCCCTTCGTTCCGAAACTGGATGGGCTTGCATATCGCGGCCGAGGATTTCGCGTTCCAGGATTTTCCGATCATCCTGGCCACGTTCGGGTTATCCGCCACGGAGTGCGATCGGTAGGAGTCGAATCAGATGAGCTTCTGGTTTTTGCATGGATTGAGAAACGGAATTCAGTCGACCCGGTATCCCTGGGCGCCGGAGAAGGCGGCTGGTGTCTCTCCGGGGCGGCCCCTGGCCACCGAGTTTCCCTCCGCGGAAGAAGCGTCGCGAGCTGCGGGCAACTGTCCCGTCGGTGCGATCGACGCTGATGGCGCGCGCGCGGTGGTGGACCTTCGGGCATGCATATGGTGCCAACGCTGCCGCTTTGGCTCCCCCAATCCGCTCCATTGGGACGCGAGTTTTGAGTGGACCCGGACGCCTCCCACCAAGACTGCATACGCACCGCTGCCGGGGGCCTTTGTCCGGTCGCTCCACGTCATGGTGGTCGACGCAGGAGACTGCGGAGCTTGCCTGAATGAGGTCAAGCAGTTGAACAACCCCCTGTACAACATGCACCGGCTGGGCATCTTCCTCACAGCCACACCACGGACGGCAGATGTCCTGCTCGTGGTGGGGCCGGTGAGCGAGAACATGCGTGGACCTCTAATGAAGACCTACGAAGCGATGCCTGAGCCCAAGCGCGTTCTGGCTGCGGGAACATGCGCGATCACGGGAGGTGTCTTCGGACGAAGTTTCATGTCCGCGGGCGGCGTTGGCTCGGTCCTTCCTGTCGATCTTGAGATTCCGGGCGACCCGCCGCCCCCGCTCGCGATTCTCCACGCCTTGCTAGTCATGGCGGGACGCACTAAACATTCGCGGCCCTTCCGGAAGCGTGGGAGCGCCGCATCTTCAGATTTCGTTATCGGAGGCTCCGAGCTGTCTTGAAAACGTGGGTGTCATGAGTCTGGTCGAACTGCCTCTGATCCTGGTCTTCGCGTTCTGCGGAGTGGGCGCGCTTTTGGGAATGATGATTCCTGAACGGCGCAATCCCGCGTTGACCGCCGTGGCCGGTTCATTAGCTGCGGCTGCGGCACTGTGGGCCGGCGGGGGTGTACTCTGCGACGGCGGATTCCACGCCGAACTGTGGACCATCCGTTCGGTCGGGACGCTTGGCGTTTCACTCGACCGTCTCTCCGCACTTTTTCTGCTTGTGGCTGCGGTGGTGATTCTGGCCAGTTCCATCTTTTCGGCGAGCTACCTGAAACGGTACGCCGGACATTACAGCATGCGCGCGTTCAATGCGGGTTTTTTGCTGTTAATTGCGTCCATCGTCTGGATACTAATCGCCGACGACGTTCTCGGGTTTCTGCTGGCCTGGGAAGCAATGTCCATTTTGAGCTACCTGCTGGTCAACTTTGAGCACCAGCAGGAGGGGACTAGCCACGCCGCTTACCTCATGTTGGCCACGGGCGAGGCCGGATTCGTCGCCGTCGAGATGGTGCTGTTATTTCTGGCAGCCAGAGCGGGATCTCTGGAGTTTTCGGCGCTTAAGGCCGCCGCGATCGGATTGGGACCGGCTGCGCGCTGGACTGTGTTCTTGCTGACTTTCTTCGGGTTCGGGACCAAGGCGGGTCTGGTGCCTTTGAACAGTTGGTTGCCGCGGGCGCATCCCGCCGCGCCGGCGAACGTATCCGCCATCCTTTCAGGCGCTATCTTGAATTTGGGACTGTATGGGATTATCCGCGTGAACCTCGATCTGGTTCCCGCCGGGACGGTTGGTGCGGGCGTGGTCGTGCTGGCTGTCGGGACGATTTCGGCCCTGGTGGGAATCCTATACGCGACGACAGAAGGCGATCTCAAAACCCTGCTCGCCCACAGTTCGATCGAGAACATGGGGATTGTCACAATCGGCTTGGGCGCGGGGGTCGTTTTCGCGGCGTGCCAGCGGCCCCTGCTGGCGGGCATGGCATTCGTTGCGGCCTTTTACCACATGATTAACCATTCTCTCTATAAGTCACTCCTGTTTTTGGGGGCAGGCGCGGTGGACGAACGCACCGGTACGCGCGATCTGGACAAACTGGGAGGTCTGATGCGCCTGATGCCGTATACGGCGAGCACGTTTCTGGTCGGCGCGCTTGCGATTTCGGCGCTGCCGCCGTTCAACGGTTTTGTCAGCGAATGGCTCACGTTGGAAACGCTGCTGCGCAGTGCGGAGCTTCCATCGACGGTGCTGCGCCTGGTCTTTGCTTTGTGTGGCGCCGGGCTGGCCCTCACGGCTGCGCTGGCGGTCACCTGCTTTGTGAAAGCGTTTGCGATGGGCTTTCTCGGCGTGGCGCGCTCCGAGCCGGCGGCCAAGGCCATCGAGGCACAGGGTTTGGAGATCGCGCCGATGGCGCTGTTGGCCGTACTTTGTCTGTTGCTGGGTGTGCTGCCGACCTATGTGATTCCCATGCTCAACCGGAGTCTGGAACCTATGATCGATGCGCGCACCGTCGATGCCCTGGTGCCGCCATTCTTTGCATCGAGTCCGGCTCACCAGCAATTGCCGCGCGTCTTTGTGGCGGAGTTCCACAATTTGGGCGCACAAGTGGGACAGAGTGTGTTGCCTGGACGCGGACTGGTGCTGCTGCATCGGGGCGGCGCGGAGAATCCGGTCGTCTTTGCCATGTCGACTTCGTATGCCTGTATTGCGCTCGCGATTCTTNNTTTCCCAAGCTTCTGCCGGAAATGACGTACACGGCCACGGGATTTTCGAATCCGGTTCGGGTCGTTTTCGATGCGGTCTTCCGGCCCGGCATCGTAGAGGACGTGCGCGAGACTGTCGCAGTTCACTTTCGGACCGCGATTCACAGGCGGCGCGAAGATACCTATCTTGTGGACAGATTGTTTTTTCACCCTATTGGGGACATCTTGCAATGGGTTGCTACGCGGTTGGCCGCAATGCATCACGGCCGCCTGAACGCCTACGTTGCATACGCGCTCGGCTTTTTGCTGATAATGCTTGTGATGGGCTGGCTTTCATAGGACGGCGTCCCCAATGCAATTGACAGGTGCTCACAATCCGGTTTCACTGACAGTTTTATTCCTGGAGGGGTTCTGACATGGCTGCCTGGGCTGGTGCCGCGCTCTTGCTGTTTTTCCTGTTGTGCGCTGTGGCGCTGATCCTGGCGTCCATCCTGCCTGGAGGATATGTCGCCTTCCTCATCGCCTGGTTTGGCACGCTGGGCTCGACCCTGTTGATGTTCGCCGCGGTGGCGCGTTTGGTTGGCGGACAGGACTTTCACCTTGATCTTTGGACGCTTAACGGTTGGGGGGCGCTGTCTCTCCATGTCGATGCGCTCTCGGCGGTTTTCCTGTTCGCAGCCGGTCTGGTGTATCTATCCTGCTGCATTTTTGCGCCGGACTATCTCCTGCACTACTTCCGAAACCGTTATCCCGCGGGACGCTACGCCGTGCTGCACTTCGCCTTGATGGCTTCCGTGGCACTGATCCTAACGGCTGGCGATGCCCTAACGTTCCTGCTCAGTTGGGAGTGCATGTCGATCCTCTGCTACCTGCTGGTGAATTACGAACAGAAGCAGCAGCCTGATTCCGTTGCCGGCTATATCATGCTTGCGATGAGCGAGGCGGGATTTCTCGCCGTCGTAATCGCATTTCTGATTGTGGGAAGCAGCGCGTCCGGACTTTCATTCGCCGCCCTTCGGGCCGCCGCCGCGCATCTCTCCGGCGCAGCCGCTTGGGGCGTATTCCTGCTTGGATTCCTTGGCTTCGGCGTCAAGGCCGGCCTGGTGCCCGTGAATTTCTGGTTGCCGCGCTGTTACACCGCCAGTCCACCCGCGTTCATCCCCGTCCTGGCGGGCGTCACATTGAATCTGGGATTCTACGGAATCTTGCGATTGAACGGCGATCTGGTTCCCGGTCAGGGCATCGGACCGGGTCTGATCGCCCTGGTTGTGGGGAGCATCACTGCGTTAGTCGGCATTCTCTATGCCACCACCGAGAACGATCTGAAAACGATGCTGGCCCACAGCTCAATGGAAAATGCCGGGATCGTCGCTGCGGGTTTCGGAGCCTTCCTGGTTTTCCGGAATTCCGGCAATGCCGTCCCTGCGGCCATTGCTTTAACCGCGGCGCTCTATCACTTGGTCAATCATTCCGTCTACAAGGCTCTCCTCTATCAAGGCGCAAGCCACATCGAGGCCGCAACTGGCACGCGCGACATGGACCGGCTGGGCGGCTTGATCCGCTTCCTGCCCGCCCTGTCCGTCGTTTTCCTCGTGGGTTGCTTGGCGATTTCCGCGGTTCCACCCTTCAACGGGTTCGTCAGCGAATGGTTGACCCTGCAGACGTTCCTGCGCAGCGCCCTGCTTCCATCCGCGCTGGTCAAGGTTGTATTCGCTCTGTCTGGGGCGATTTTGGCATTGACCGCGGCGTTGGCCGTCACCTGCTTTGTGAAGGCCTATGCGATGAGTTTCCTGGGTATCCGCCGTGGGAGTTGGAAACTGAATGGGGCGGGACTGGCGCGCAAGCCTCGCTTCTCTCTGACGCTTCTCGCGATTGCCTGCGTGTTGTTGGGAATACTGCCAACCTACGTGATCCCGGCCTTGGATCGCGCCGTCGAACCATTGGCTGGGGCCAGCGCAACCGCTGCGCTGGTGCCGCCATTTTTCACCGCGACGGAATCGAACCGGCAGCTTCCCACCGCGTTTCTGCACGAGTTTCACAATCTGGGAGCACAAACCGGAGCCGGTTTGCTTCCCGGCCGTGGACTGGTGATCTTGCTGCGAGGCTCGGAGCAAAACCCTGTCGTCTTCGCCATGTCCCCGTCCTACAGCCTCGCGGCCTTGGCGATCCTGCTGCTGGTGGCCTGGTTTTTCGTCAGGCTCCTCACCCGTCAGCGCTCACTGGCCAGAAGCGAAGTTTGGGCGGGCGGAATACCCAAGCTGCTGCCGGAGATGACTTATACGGCCACCGGCTTTTCAAATCCGGTGCGTGTGGTCTTTCAGGCGATCTTCCGCCCCAACATCGTTGAGGATACGCGCCAGACCGTGGCCGTGCACTTCCGGACAGCAATACGACGGCGCCGTGATGAGACTCACCTGGTGGAACGCCTGTTCTTCCGCCCGGTCGGCGCGGCGATGACCTCCGTCGCTCGGTTGCTGGCGGGAATGCATCATGGCCGCCTGAATGCGTACGTCGGTTACGTGGTGGGCTTCCTAATTCTCATTCTCTTTCTCTACCGGCTCACCTGACCGATTCGGCGGATCTTCGAAACACGCTTTGGCTCCGCCGGAATTCGCCGCCGTGAAAACCTTTGGGCACCCCCGCAATCGTTGAGCGCGGCGATCCGGCGATTTGGCCATTGCGGAGTCTGGCTCTTTTGCTGTACGCTCTATTTTAGGCGGTGGAGTTCGCTAAACCGCCGCTCCCAAGCGGCCGATGACTCCTTGCAGCAAAAAACTGCTGTTGGGGCGCTGGCCGAATCCCTGACAGCTAAATGTTGGTGTTCGCTATGGCTCATCCCGGCGTTTAGAGGTCGAGTAGCGCGGCAGCTTGCATGGAACCACAACTCCCTTTGGTTGGGATGGCGAAGGAGAAGCAGCGCCTGAGCTTGGCGTTCGGCACTGGCGATCCACTATTGTTGTTGGGTCCTCACGGGAGCGGCAAGACCAGGCTGATTAAAGAAGCGCTCTCCAGCAATCGCCATGTGCTATACATCGCCTGGGAGCCAACCTTGCATGCCTTACTGACAGCGATGGCGCGTGCTCTGATCGCCGCGCGCCACCCAAACTTCATCCGCCTTGCGAAACCGGGCCGCGATCCGGAGGCCTGGCTCGCGATTCAAACTAGTATTCACCTCAAAGGGCTCCTGTGGACTGCGGTGGAAACTTCGCCCGTGCCCATGGTGCTGGATGGCGTCGCGGGCGCCAGCTTCCCTACGTACCGTTTCTTGCAGCGAATCTACCATGCGCACGGCATGGCTCTTTTCGCCACTTCACGGGACCCTTTCAGCTTGGGAGCATTGGCCAGGCTATTCTGGAATCCGACGAAGGTACTGAACATCCCCCCACTTAATGAGCGTGACGCCGAGCAACTGTTCGAGGCCGCCGCCGACCATTTCAAACTGCGCAATCTGGACCTCGATGAGTTCCGTGAAAAGGTGCTGGACAGCGCCTGCGGGAATCCAGGGCAGATCACTGAGATGTGCCGGCTGGCCACCCAGCCGCAATACCTTGCGGGTCGCTATATTAAATTCGCACCGCTCCGCATCGACACGGTGATGAAGTTCGTTCGGTAGAGGCTACCGCTCGGTCGTCCACGGCCGCGCAATCGTTTGTTCGCCGGCGACCCAAGCCAGCCCTCGATAATATGCGTTCCGTTCCTCTTCCGTAACCAACTCCCGCCGGATCGCATCATGCTTCAGCGCGTACATTCTCATATCGCGAGCGCATCTCTCCAAGGCTTCAGCTTCTGACGCAAGCAGTTCGTTAGCGACCTCCGGCGGCACTCCGGCCTGCAGAACGCTGCGCAAGTGAAGGATACACAGCCCAGGACGCAATTGGTTCGTGGTGGACACGAGTCGGGCGGCAACCTCCAATGCAAGCCTCTGCTCTTGCTCCGCGATGAAACGGCAGATCCTGCATCCTTGCCTAGCAGGGAACGCCGCCTGCACGGCGCGCATCAGAGCAGCGGGCTCGGTCTCGCCGGCGGCGGCGTGGAGTTCGCATGCCCTGGCATCCAGAACGGGAGCATACGCCAGGCACAGTCCCTGTGGCGAGGCGATCGACTCGTATTGCCACGCGTGCAGCGTGCAGAAGCCGCCTTCTTGCGCATGCCACGCCTGACGTTGGGGATCTGTCGCGAGCGTGTACTGTTCCTGGCTCAGGAATTCGTACACCGCCTCCGCAAGGCGGGCGCAAACGTGACACCGCATCGGCCGTATACTGCTGTCGCCGCGCGCTGAGTCCTGCGGCGGCACTCCAGGCTCGCGAAAATGGTCAATTGCCCCCTGCGACGGCTCAAGTGCCTGCTCCAGTTGATCGAGAGTTAGGCCATCAGCCTCGGCCATCTTCGAATCGAGGGCCGATATGAGACTTGCTGCTTCCGCCTCAAATCGACTCGAAGCTTCGCGAAACAGCCGCTCGATCCAATCCAATGCCGCCTCGACAGTTCGCCTTCGGGCTTCTTCCGCGTAGGCTCGGACTGTTTCGTCAGCCGTCCGCATCCAGGCGCGATGCCCAAAGTTCCTCGTCCATTTGAAGGACATCGCAATCTGCCACCAAGGTGAGGCGCTGTCCTGAGGAGGTTCCGGAGCGGCCGTGAACACAACCCGGGTACGCTCCAGAAGTTCCGCACTTGCAGGCAGCGAGGACGAGACCGCGCCGGCCCGGAATAGGCTCGCGGCAGTCGCTTTCGCGGTGTCGGGTAGGCCCAGTATCTCCCGGATCTCCGGCCCCGCGATGTTAAGAAGCAGTGACGCCAGAGAGCGGCTTTGATGCTCCACCCAAAAGTTCCAGGATTCCACCAGCGCGGGTCCGATCTTCTCCTGCCACGGCGGACTCGTAGTGCCGCTACGCTTGTCCAACTCTGAGACGATGCCTTCAGCCCACCGCTTTAGTTCCGCTTCTAGCACCGAAGGCAGTTCGGAGCGGATCTTGGCAGTGGCGCTTTCCAGCAGCGTCGTGCCCTTGCGGGAAATCTCCTGAATCCGGCTCTCAAAAACTTGTCGATCACTACGTGCTTCGCCATTCACCCGTCCGGTCTGCCCGATTCGTACGTAAAATCGCTCGGCACCCAGGAGCTTTCGAGTGCGCTCAAGGACCCGAGTCAGGAACTCACGGCTTTTGCCGTTTGTAAGAAATGTCCAAAGCGCGGATTCCAATTCCGGCAACCCGCTGGAGGTGAGGTCGCCAGCCGAACCGTGCAACTTTGCAGCCAGGGCATCCCGAGCGGAAACTGCGAAGAGGCGGACAGCTTCGGAATCTCCGGTATTAGCCCGTATGCGGTCTCGAATATCGTTGAGTGTTCGCGTCCGCGGTTCTGCTCGTGCCAAATCGGACTTGTTTACGACGTAGAAGATCTTGCCCGCATATTCGCGAACACGTTCCAGAAACTCCGTTTCTTCGACCTGCATCGGCGAATCGAAGCTTGTCACGAAGATCACGGCATCGGCATCGGGAAGAAATCGCTCCGTCGTTGCCGAATTGGCGGCAATGTCGGAACCTATGCCCGGCGTGTCCACGAAGTAGAACCCTCTGCGGAGCTTCTCAATGGGCGCTTGGACGATTACCGATTGCACCCCCTTCTCATTTGCGGGGTTGCCGTCCTCCGTCGCATACCGGGCGAGATCTGCCACGGGACCGTGCGTGGGCAGGGCGCCGTTTCGGAAGCGGACCTCAATACCAGGCCGGCTGCCATAACAAACGCTCGTGATTACCGAGGTCAACGGCCGGATGCCCGTCGGAAGCAGCGGCTGGCCCAGCACGGCATTCATCAGCGAGCTCTTCCCGCCGTTGAAACGCCCCACCACGGCGAGTTGAAAGCGGTCCTCCGCCAGGCGTGCCAGCAGCTCCTGCGCGCGCGCCGCGTTGTCACCATGCTGACGTTGTCGCGCAAGCTGCATGAGGCCGCGGATCGTGTCTGCCAAATCCAGTTTGATTGCGTCGTAGCCAGCGGCTGGGTTCATGGCTTCACTGGGGTTTTCGGAGGTTGGCTTTCAAGCGCAGCAACATTCTCAAGATCTCGTCTCCGGCCCTCGCAAGCGGCGAATTCGACGAGCGGCGGCTCAGCTCCGCATCAATCGCCGGCACCGATTCCGGCGCGAGTGCCACGAGCGTCTCTTCCGCTTCCTTCCAAACAAACCAGGGCAGACGGGCCAGCGCACTCACGAGAGCCACTGCCACGGAGGCGCGGTCACGTGGATCCGCTACGGACGAAGCCATCTGCGCCAGCCTTCCCAGCAGTTCCGGATCGCGCTCCGCCAGAAGCGGCCGCAGTTCTGCCCAATTCTGCCGACCGACACCGATTTCCGTAAGCAAGCGCAATACGCTCCGCCTACGGCAGAGACTAGATGGGGTCTCCTCATCGGCATTGGGAAGCGGTGTTACCGCGGAAAGCAGCAATGCACTTCGAGCCTTCGGCCCCAATTTTCGGAGTCCGTCTTCGGCCGTCTTTCGGCACATGTCATCTTCGAGTGCCCGGTCCAAACAGGGGATAGCCTCAGCGCGCTCAAATCCCGCCAGACTTTCGATGGCGCCGGGAATACTCCGTTTCCTGCAAAGGTCGAGGAGGATTTCGAACGTTTTGCTGTCGCGCCAGGCGCTCAGGCTGCGGCCAGCAGTGCTCTTGACAGCATCCTCCGCAAACAGGAGCTGAGGATCGCCAACCTGGCTCGGCGCTTGGAGGTACTCAATGAGTACATCTCTGGCTCCCAATAAGACAAGCGCCTCGACCGCCCACATTCTGGGCTGTGGCACGCTAGTCACCCGGCCGGATAATAGGAATTCGCGCAAGGGCGGGATGGCTCTTGGCCCGCAAGCGGATAGCTCCTCGATCGCAGAAGGGCCGTCGACCAGCGACCTAAGGCGCGCCAGGAGCTGGCTTACTTCCGGATCGCCGGGCGGGATGTCGCTATCGGTATGCTTCCGTCCGGCTGGCTTCATTGCGCCTCTTCTGAATCTCCAGCGCCGCCGCGAAATCTTCCGCGAGCCTTTGGCTGTCCGATTGGCTCTCGAACGCGATCGGGATTCGCCACGTGGAACCGCCATTCAGGTAGACTTGGAGAATGTGTCCGCCTCGACCTGATCTCAGACCGAAACTGAGCACGGCATCAAACCGAGCATACGAAACAATGCTCCCATATCGTGAATAGTATCCTCGCTCCCGGTCTGTAATCCACAGCAGCCGCCTGCTGGTCAGCGCCAGCAAATCGCCCGCGATCCAGCGCCGCCGTGGAATCAACCAGCTTCTGGACGTCACCTCCAACGGTGCCTGGAAAATCTGCATGAGAATGGTTTCTCCGATGTCCATCTCCCGTTCTAAGGCGTTGGCGAATTTGAGGTCGAGACCGGCGCTGGGACGGATCTTTCGAGTCCCGCGTGGCTCCGTACCGGGCAGCAACCTGTTCCGGAAGCGTTGCATGAACCGAAAAACCGATCCAAAGCCGCGGGTGTTATAGCGGATGGTGTAATCGAATCCGGAGCCGGTGAAACGGAGCCACCCTTTCAGCAGCATATGACCCGATTCGACCGAGGAGATCTGCTCCATTATGCATCGGCAAGGCGGCTCGCCTGTGCTCGGGTGAGAAACAATATACAGCGCACTGCCCTTTAGAAGCAAAATGCGGGGCGGATATGACGACCGCCCGAACCAATCGGGAGGGTCGCGCGGCAGGAAGAGACCTGCATCAAAGGAGGTCAGGCTGGATGGTAATTCAAAATTGGGCGGGCAATCGTCGTCCGAGCGAAGCTCGAACGCCATGATGTAGCGTCGGGAATCGATTGCCGGCCATTCTCCCATAAACTTCGATGGCAGCTCACGCTGCAGTACCGGGTGCGCTCTCCTGAGCCGCGTTTTCCAAAGCGGCGGCGGCGAGAGCCGCGAGATCGTCTCGCAGAGCCTCCTCGTCCTCAACGCCGGGCTTATTTGCCGCCAGGCGGTCCAGGTGCGCCCGGTACGCGTCGGCGTAGCTGTCAAACTGCTCCTGCAAATCGGTGAACGTCTTGCGCACCCAGACCCGGAGCACGCGCGCATAGGTCACGACGGCGTCCGCAATCTGCTCTCCAGCTTGAGATCTGATCCGCCGCTCCACCCGTGCGGTCGCCCACCGGCGGCCCAACAGCGAGGCCACCGCACTCGGGCCGGCCTCAATTTCGAGGTTGCCCAAATCGAATCTCGGCATATTCTTCAGCACATCCAGCAACTCGTCCTGCTCAGGCCTGTTCTCGATGTCGAGATCCACGGCCGCTTTGGCGAGCACGCTTCCAGCATTACGGGCAACCTCCTGGATGGCGGATGCAATCTGCGCCGCTCCTCCCGCGGCAGCCTGTTCCAGTTTGTTCTTGACGAGGTCGTCGCCTGTTGCACCGGCGCCCGAGTCCCACGCGTCAATCAGATTGTTCGCGGCCGTCCGAATAATGCTATCCGCGCACTCGCGGAGCGCGTCGGTCATATCGAGGCACCCCGTCCGCGCCTGCGCAATCTTGCCGGCGGCCGTTCTGAGCTCCGTCTCCAAATCCCGCAACTTGTTTGTGTCGATCCTCGCCCCGGAGTGCCTTCCGGACCCCGAGCGTTTCAGTCGCGTCTTGAGCGCCGCTTCCACTCCGAGCCGAAGCGCGCCGATTTTCCGGTTCAGCGACTGCCGCGCGAGTTCCGCGTGACGATCGTACAGTGGAAGGATGTCGATGTCGAGCCATTTCTCAAGGAGGTGGCTAGAACCTTCCTTGATGCTGATCGCATGCACTGGCAGTTCAAACCCCAAATCCGAACGGATGTGGCCGGCGACGTATTGAAGTGCGCGATCCCGATCCGATGCCGCCAGCAAATCCGCCTTGCTCAACAGCACGGACGCGGGGATGCCGGCGTCGTAGAGCGTCTGAATCGTCGCCAGATCGTCCTGCGTTAAAGTTGACCCTGCATCGATCAGAACTACTCCCAAATCGCACCTGGGAAGGTACGCTTTGGTTTCAGCAGCCCCGGAAGTGGCAAGCGAGCCGAGACCTGGCGTGTCCACATAGACAACACCTTCTCGAAGTCTTTGCGCCGGCAGCTCCACGACAATGCGGGTTACGTGCTGGACGTTTCCGGGATTGTGCTGCTCCGTAACGAACTCCGCCAGTCGCTCAATGCCGAATTGCTCCGGGTTCCGGTCGGCGAACCAAGCGGTGGCGCGAGGCTCGGGGCCGTACGCCAGGCGGGTCGGCACTGCCGTGATTGGGTTTACCCCCACCGGCAGCAGATCCCGCGCGACAATATAGTTCAGCAGAGACGATTTTCCGGAACTGACCCTGCCAAAAACAGCTATTTCAAAGTTGTCCGATTCTAACCGGTCGATAATGGTCCCTAATGCAGGGCGAAACTCGACCAGGCCGTATTGGTTGATCGCCCGTTCAAGCGCCTTGACCAATGCGATATCGCTGCCTGCCTCCTCCAGGCGCCGCAGCCGCTTCTCCATGTCGGCGGACTGGCCTTGCGCCAGGTACGAACCCAGCCTGGAAACGATGCCCTGCATCTCATCGACTAGTCCGGCGATCTCGGTAGCGGCGGCGTCCGCCAGTTCTCCGTATCCGGCCATGCGCTTGGGTCGGCACTCGTCGAAGGCAATATCCACAAAACCGAGGGTGACTCGAATCGCGTGGACCGACCCGATGTTCGGCTCGGGAATCGGAACACCCTGACTATCCAGGATGCGAACCACCTGGGCACGCATCCTTGCGATGTAGTCTTGGACGACCTTGGCCTGCGCTGGTGAGATATCCGGCTTGAATCTAGGGAATGGAGACTTGGACTGCGATGCGACGAGAACCGCCTCAATTTCGGACAGCAGCTTGTCGGCGTATTGGCAACTCGAAAAAAGATGCAGTCGCTGCGGTCCGTTCAGGTGACCGAGTTCAGGCGCGTCGTCCATCGTGCTCACAACCAGGAAGTCCTCTTGATAGGAGTCATCTTCCCCAAGGGGCGGTTGTGGCGAACTCCAACGCCTACATCTATTATGGCTGAAGCCCGTCTGTTGGTCAATGCAGGCTGCGGGTAGGCACGAGCAGCAGGAAGGACGCTCCGGCCAGAGTGAGCACGGCGGCGTAACCAAACCCAGCGGCGATCGATACGTGAGCCCATAACAGCCCTACGATGATGCTTGACAGAAGATCCCCGAACGAGTTTGCTGTGGCCAACGCACCGTATCCAACGCCGCGCTGCTCGATGGGCAGCAGGTCGGCTGCGAGCGCACGCTCCATGGCATCCACGATTCCGACATAGACTCCGGCGAGGATAAACAGCAACGCGAGCATGGGAATGCTGGTCGGATTGGTGAGGAACAGCAGACACATCACGCCAAACATAGCGTAGCCTGCGGAGAGCAGAGTCTTCTTGTTCACGCGATCCCCAAGCGCCCCCGCCGGATACGAGACGGCTGCGTAAAGAACATTGTGAAGAATATAGAGGGCGATCCCGTAACGGCCCGCTACGACTGATCCATAGTGAGGCGTGAGCAGAGACACGGCACGCAAAATCAACAAGGTGTGAGCGAAATTGCCCAAGCCGAAGACTCCCACGGCTCCTACGAAGCGCCAGAACATGGGGGGCAAGTCCCGCAGCGACGCTAACAGGCGTAGATGTTCCTGCGGTTTCCTCGGGGTGTCCTGCACCACAAACCAAGCGATGAAAACCGTGATCGCGCCGGGGATGAATGCAATCAGGAAAATATGCCGAAGAGCAATGACGCCGACGAACGACAGCGCGATGGCAGGCCCCAGAATGGCGCCGAGGGTGTCCATTGCACCCTCAAATCCGAAGGCCCGACCGTGAGCCTCGGGCGGTACGCTCTCTGACAGCAGTGCGTCACGTACAGGCCCACGGGCTCCCCTGCCGATCCAGGCAATCGCCCTGATAACCAGCAACTGCCACCACGCGGTGACGAACGCGAAGCTGCCCATCATGGCCGTGACCAGATAGCCCGCCACAAGAATCGGCTTGCGCTTCCCCACGCGATCCGAGTAGTACGACATCCAAAGCTTCAATAGGCTGGAAGCCGCGTCGGAAACCCCTTCGATGACGCCGAGGGCAGCCGCACCACCACCAAACGTGGCTAGAAAAAGAGGGAGCACGGCAGTGGTCAGTTCGTGGCCCATGTCCGAGAAAAGACTCAGGAGCCCGATTGCAACGACATTGCGGGTCAACCAGCGGGTATGAATAGTCGTGCTCATTTGCGGACATCCGAGTATATCCGCATTTCTCCGCAGTCGAGAAATATTTTGATTGCTTCAGGGTTTGGCTAATGCCCCAGCAGCCTCCAACAATAGGCAGAAAAACGCTATAATCTGGTTTAGAACGTTGGTGATGGAGCCCGCCATCAACCGTCTCGAGGCCGCCTCGGGGATGATAGCTCCTACTCGTGAAGAGCTATGATTCTTAGGACGCGAGACATTCACCCCAAAGTAAACGGAACTGGGCATTCCGCCAGTTTCAGCCAGCAACCGGACCGCAGGCTTGCAAACTCTCCGCTCCAGCCGGCCATGGACCTGGCGGCAGATGTGGCGGCGCGCTACGGGATTTCGGCGCTCTCCGGCCTTCTCGCAAGCGCGCGAGCTTCGGCGGGACAGGACGAGATCAGCGTTGCGGTGCTGGGAAGATTCAAGGCCGGCAAGAGTAGTTTTCTGAACCATTTCATAGGGCGCAACATTCTTCCAGTCGGTGTCGTGCCGGTTACGGCCGTGGTCACGGAAATCCGCTACGGTGCCCGCGTAGAGGCTCGCGTTCATCACCGGGACGGCCGCGATCCGGAGGTTCCGCTGGACCAGATCGGCGGCTACATCTCCGAGAAGGAAAATCCGGAGAACACCAAACAAGTCGACCTAATCACCGTTGAACTGCCCGAATTGCGGCGATTTAGCGGCCTGAAGTTCGTCGATACGCCCGGTCTGGAGAGCGCGCTTTCTCACAACTCGCAAACATCGTTGGACTGGCTGCCGAATGTGGGTCTCGCGTTGGTGGCCGTCAGCGTCGACCCGCCCCTTTCGCAGAGTGACATCGACCTGCTGAAGAGCCTATACCAGTACACACCGAAGGTGGGCGTATTGCTCACCAAAGCCGACCTCCTGAGCGAACCGGAGCTTGAGGAAGTGGTCGAGTACGTACGTGCCCAGCTTGCCAAGAATTTTTCCGGAACGCCTCGGGTTTTTCCGTATTCCACGAAGCCGGGCTTTGAGCGATTCCGTCAGGCCCTGGAAGCCGAGCTTGTCAGTGGAACGTTGGAGCGCTTCGCCGAAGAGCGCGAATCCATCCTCACCCGGAAAATGGACACCCTCCTGCGGGAGTGTGGGGACTACCTGGCCCTGAGCCTCAAGTCGGCTGAGATGGTCCAGTCGGAGCGCCAAGCGCTGAAGCAGCAGGTAATCGGCGAGAAGGAAATCGTCGATGAGGTGAAGTCGGCAGTCCGGCTGGTGGTGCAACATGCCGCGGCTGGAACGCGGTCCATGGTCAGTAATCGCCTCGAAACGCACCAAAACGATCTAGAACGCACGCTATTCGAAGCCTTCGAAAGCGAATTTCCGAAGTGGACCAGGAGCCTTCGCTCGATGCTCTCCTCGTTCGAAAACTGGCTAGCCAGCGCCTTGCGCGACGAGCTTACCGTTCTCTCGATCCGGGAACGCAGTTCGTTCCTGGCGCCCCTGCACAAAGTCACGAAACAAGCATTCCGCGCGCTGCAACAATTTCGAGATCGCTTGTCGGATCGCACCATGCGGGCGTTCGGCGTGCCATTGCGAACGACAGAAACCGAAATCAATGTCGTGGAGCCCAGTACACCCGATATCAGAGTCGGACGAGTGTTCGACCGGAACTGGGAACTGCTGTCGCCCGTTCTGCCGGTATGGATGATCAAGGGCATAGTTCGCCGCCATTTTGCGCGCACCATCTCCTATTTGGTTTTTCAGAACCTCAGCCGGCTGGGCAGTCAGTGGGAAGAAAGCATCAATGGTGTGCTCTGGGGTGTCGAGAAGGAAGCCCGGCGACGCCTGGATGAACTGATTGGCACGGTCGAACGGCTAGTAGAGAGCAGTAGCAATGAAAGGGCGCCGCATCTCCGCGCGGACCTTGAGCGGCTTGAGAAAGCTCGGAAATCCCTGGCTGCGGAGACCAGGAGTTGATCCGGTACCTGGTGGTGGTGATTGGAGGCGGTACGGGAGCCTTGGTGCGGTACGTAGCGGCATCGGCCATCATGGCGCGAGTCGGCGGGAAATTTCCGTTGGGGACGCTGGTCATCAATGTAACCGGCTCGTTCCTGATCGGCTTCCTGATGACCATGCTTACCGAGCGATTCGAATTCGACCCAAAATGGCGGCTATTGCTGGTCGTCGGGTTTCTAGGCGGATACACCACGTTTTCTAGTTTCGAATGGGAGACGTACACAGCGGTCCGGGACGGCGGGCTCCGGACCGGGATGCTCAACGTCGTTTCGAGCAATATGCTAGGCTACGTAGCCGTCTGGCTAGGGGCGATGTTGGCCAGGCGCTAACGTTCGGCGGAAGGAGTCGGTATGCTCCAGAAGGGCACGGCAAAGAAGGTCACGATTTTCGTCAATGAGGACACGCAGCACCACTTTAGTTCCCTTTGCGACGCCATTCTAACGTTCCTGCTTCACAAAGGGGTGTCCGGTGCGACCGCCACGCGCGCGATGGCCGGTTTCGGCGCACACCATCTGATGCACACAACGAAGATCGAGGTGCTCACCGACCACCTGCCGATTCGCATCGAGTTCATCGAATCCGCCGGGAAAGTCGATGAGATCATGCCCACCCTCTACGACATGGTTACCGACGGCGTTATTGAAGTCCAGGACACCCAGGTTGTCAAAGTTGCCAGCAAGGAACGCCCGGCGCCCCCGAAAGGGCCGCATACGGAAACGAGAGGCACGGCCCGCCTGATGCGCATCTATATGGGCGAGTCGGACAAGTGGCAGGGCGAACCCCTTCACGAAGCGATTCTCAAGCGCTTGGTCCTGATGGATATTGCTGGGGCCACGGTATACCGGGGCATTCTCGGATACGGAGTAAAGGGCCACACGCACAAGAGTGGGCGGCTTCCGTTCTCGCACGATCTGCCGGTCATGATTTCGGTTGTGGACACTGACGAGAAGCTGGCCAAAGCTATTAACGAGATCGAGTCGATGATGCAGGACGGACTCATCGTTCTTTCCGATGTGGATGTGATCCGCCTCGTTCACCGCCGACCGGCAATGGAGTCTTCGCATGCGAACGGTTAAGAAAGCCAAACTCCTCCGCCTGCATTTTGGCGAGAGCGACCAGTACAACGGAAAGCCCCTTTACGAAGCGATCGTGAATCGCTGCAAGGAATTAAAGATCGCTGGCGCCACTGTATTTCGCGGCCTTGAAGGGTACGGCGAGACCGCCGAAATCCACCGTCATCACCTAATCAAGAAGGATCAGCCCATTGTCGTCACAATTGTGGATACACCGGAAAACCTGGGGCGGCTGATTCCCGAAATCGAGGAGATGATGGACACCGGCATGATCGCCACCTCGGATGTGGAATACATGCGCATCGAGAAGCCGCCAACGTCCGGAACTTAAATCAAATCGGCATCCTCTCAACGCACCAGTTCGCACGTCAAGAATATGCCTGCTCAATTGAACAAATTCAGCTCCCGAATCACACAACCGAGATCCCAAGGCGCTTCACAGGCAATGCTCTATGCCACCGGTCTTCGTGCGGAAGACATGGATAGACCCCAGGTCGGCATCGCCAGCGTCTGGTTTGAAGGCAACCCCTGCAACATGCACCTTCTCCAATTGGCCGAAAAGGTCAAGGAGGGCCTTGCCGCCGTGGGCCTGGTCGGCATGCGGTTCAACACGATCGGCGTCAGTGACGGCATTTCGATGGGGACGGAAGGCATGAGCTACTCCCTCCAGTCGCGCGACCTGATTGCAGACTCCATTGAAACGGTGATGGCAGCTCAGTGGTACGATGCGAACATTTCGATTCCGGGCTGCGACAAAAACATGCCGGGCTGCATCATGGCGATGAGCCGGCTCAACCGTCCATCGCTGATGATTTACGGTGGAACCATCCGGGCCGGTTGCCGCGACGGAGAAAAGCTGGATATAATCTCGGCATTTCAGAGTTACGGCGAATACCTAGCCGGCAACATCGATGATAAGCGGCGGCAGGAGATTGTCCGCCAGTCGTGTCCGGGCGCCGGCGCATGCGGCGGCATGTACACGGCCAATACCATGGCCTCGGCTATCGAGGCGCTCGGGATGTCTCTCCCTTACAGTTCCTCCACGCCTGCGGAGGATCCGTTGAAACTGGCCGAGTGTGCGACCGCCGCGAACGCAATCAAGAATCTCATGGAACTGGACATCAAGCCGCGCGACATTATGACCGGCGGGGCTTTCGAAAACGCCATGGCGCTCGTCTCCGCGCTTGGCGGATCGACTAACGCCGTGCTCCACCTCCTCGCAATCGCGCGGTCTGTGAACGTGGCGCTGTCGCTTGATGATTTTCAAAGGGTGAGTGACCGCGTGCCTCTGCTGTCGGATTTCAAGCCGAGCGGCCCGTACGTAATGGAGGATCTCCACAACGCCGGCGGAATTCCCGCGGTGATGAAGATGCTCTTGGCCGAGGGGGTATTGCATGGAGACTGTCTGACTGTGACCGGTAAAACGGTTGCCGAGAACCTGAAAAATCGGCCGGACCTCGCGTCTGGACAACAAATTGTGCACTCGTTTTCCAACCCATTGAAACCGGTCGGCCACATCCAAATCCTGCGGGGCAACCTTGCGCCTGAAGGCGCCGTGGCCAAAATCACGGGCAAGGAGGGCCTTCAGTTCTCAGGCCCGGCGCGCGTTTACGACTCGGAGGAGCTGATGTTGGCCGCCCTGGAACGGAAAGAGATTCAAAAGGGTGATGTCATCGTGATCCGCTACGAAGGGCCGAAGGGCGGCCCTGGAATGCCAGAAATGCTTACTCCGACTTCGGCAATCGTGGGCGCAGGATTGGGCAAGGATGTTGCCTTAATCACGGACGGACGGTTTTCGGGAGGATCTCACGGCTTTATCGTCGGCCATGTCACACCCGAGGCACAAGAGGGTGGCCCGATTGCGCTGGTCAGGAACAATGATCGCATCACGATTGACGCCTCAAAGAACTCGCTGACCGTCGCCCTCTCGGACGAGGAATTATCAGCCCGGCGCAGGAACTGGACGATGCCGCCCTATAAGGCGGATCGCGGTACCCTGGCGAAGTATATTCGCCTCGTGAAAAGTGCAGCGCTCGGCTGTGTCACCGACGAATAACGGTTACTGTAGGAGTCATGTCTCACTATTTACCCCGTGAGCTGGGGACGGGTAACCGCCTCCAGTATACCACTCGGCACGCCCGTACAGCTTCGCTTATGTACTGTCCGAGACGTGGCGCGTTTGTAAGCCTGATTTCTGGCGGTTGAGGATCGCTGCTTTGCAAGAGATCGCACAGGAACCGCCAAACGGCCGCGCAGATCGCGGAGCCAGACCCACAGAAGAGGGAAACACGCTCATCCGCGTCTATGAATATGGCTGTGGGCGTGAGGCCGTTCGCGGCTTGGACATAGCTATCGATCAAATGTTTCGCCGAAATGAGTTATGGAACCGGATCGTCGAGATCGATAACGAAGTGCGGACCAAGATGGACGCCACCCTGTTCGCAGGGGCGCAAGAGGAAGAACTTGGATCTATCCGAGAGAAGCTCAAAGAACTACGGAGCCGTCTGGCAACGCTTCGCGCCGACGGCAAATCCTCCAAAGCCGAGCGAGATCAGGTGCGCGCAGAGGTTAAGGCGGCGACGTTGGAAGTGCGAACAACTCTTGATAAAGTGAAGCGCGCGCGTAAAGCGAATGCTGAGGAGAATCGCCCGCTCATGCGCGAGCTAAACGCCGACCGGCTACGGCGTCTACGAGAGGCCCAAGTCCAAGCCGGCTTGTACCGGTGCAGTCGAACTGAGGTCCTTCGCAATTACGAGATTGCGAGACGGCGCGCCATGAGAGAGGGCAGACGCCTTAAGCCGAAGCCGTGGTACGGGACTGGCACCGTCTGTGTGTATTTTCAGAGAGGCCTGAGCGTCAGCGGCGTTTTCGGCGAGAACGGCCGCCTGCAAATCGATCCAGTTCCCGAGGATGCATGGAAATCTCCATCCCGTTCGGTCCGGCGACGGCTTGCGCGCACTCGCGTACGGATGCGAATTGCCGCAGACGCCGACCTTTCGGCTGTATGGCTGGAATTGCCAATGACGATGCATCGTTCCCTTCCGGATGGGGGTGTGATCCGCTGGGCGTCGATCGTCCGGGAGCGAGTCGGACTATCCTTCCGTCATCGGCTGCTGTTGACAGTGAGGGAGCCAGCCACGGGCGGGGTCGAGCGGCCTTCTGAGGCGGTCGGCGTAGATGTGGGTTGGCGCGTTACTCCCGATGGCCTGAGAGTCGCCTATTGGTACGGGGCCGACGGAAGTCATGGCGCATTGGTACTGCCGCACACGGACGTGTTAGCGTTTAGGCAGATCGATTCCCTTCAGTCCACCATCACTGCCGCCAACGATCGAGCAAGATCGTTTCTCCATTCGTACACCGGCAGCCACACAGTGCCAGAACCATTAGCGGCGCTGGCCGCGACTGCTCTTTCGTCGCCGGCGCCTCGGGCGCTAATCAACCTGTTTGAGGAATGGAAGATCAACCGGCATTTGGATGACGAGAATGCGTTCGCCACGATTTCCGCTTGGCATAAGCAGCACGTCCATCTCTGGACGTGGCAAGCCAACCTTCGGGATCAATTGATCAGAAGGAGGCGAGAACTGTACCGGTGCTTCGCTGCCGATCTCGCGCGTCGTTTCCGTTGTGTGTTCCTCAAGGATGTTCAGTTGCGCCGGATTTCTGCAAGGCCTCTTGCGATTCCGGCCCAGCGGCAACACCGGTTTATCGCCGCAATCAGCGTTCTTTTTCGGATAGTGCAGCAAGCGTTTGAAAAACAGGGCGGAATTGCAATGCGCATCAAGGTGGAGAACGCGACGATGCCCTGCCACGCGTGTGGGACGCTGGATAAATGGGATCCTGCGGCGACACTGACACATACTTGTTCTAATTGCGAGCTGACGTGGGACCAGGACTACAATGCCGCGAGGAATGTGTTGAGGCGTGGCCTCTCGGTCTTGTTAGAAAAGCAGTAATCGATGTGATCGCCGCGCCGGTGGTCTCGTCAGATGCCGGCGCACCCGGTGCGCGACAGTAAGGACGGTCGGTGCCGGTCGGGGCTCCTTGGGGCTCCTTGAGGCCCCTTGACGGCAAACCCGGTGATCAGGTATTGTTAAAGACGCGGTGGAGTTCGCGTGATTCGTCGCGACTGCGACCAATGACTCCTGTGGCGGAATTGCTGCGGGAGATTATTCCCTTCTCAAGTGGTTCCCCAAAAAAGACAAGAGACTAGCAGCCCGTGGTAATAGTCGCGAAGACATGTGACCTGGCGAATGTTTTGGGCGTCTATACGGCATGGCCATGGGAACCCGCAAGCAGCGGGAGCGACAGGAAGATCTCTGGGTCGTCAGTAGCGAGGTCGTGGGCACGCCGGCGCATGCCTTTTACGATCGGCTGAATCAAGTTCTCGACCAGCGCCACTTCGACCGCAACGTGGAGCAACTGTGCCGGCGGTATTACAAAGGCCGCTTGGGGCGCCCCAGCATTACACCGGGGGTCTACTTTCGTTCGCTGCTGCTGGGGTACTTCGAAGGGATTGACTCGGAACGTGAAATTGCCTGGCGGCTGGCCGACTCCCTGTCCATGCGCAAATTCATCGCTTACGCACTGACGGAGGAGACGCCGGATCATTCGACCATCTCGCGGACCCGGCGGTTGTATTCGGTGGAAACACACAAAGCCGTATTCCGGTGGGTGTTGAAGATCCTGGGCGACGAAGGACTGGTGGAGGGGAAGACGGTTTCTATCGATGCGACCACGCTGGAAGCTAACGCGGCCCTGCGATCCCTGGTGAGACGGGACAACGGTCAGAAATATGACGACTATCTGAAGGACTTGGCTAAGGCGGCTGGGATCGAGAATCCCACGCGGGAGCAATTGGCACGGCTGGACCGCAAGCGCAAGAAGAAGGGGTCCAATCAGGAATGGAAGAACCCGTATGATCCCGATGCCCGGATCGCCAAGATGAAGGATGGCAGCACCCACTTGGCCCATAAAGCGGAACACGCAGTGGACTTGTCCAGCGGTGCTCTGTTGGCGGTTACTATGCAAGGAGCGGATCAAGGAGATACGACCACGATTCACCAGACGCTGGCGGAGGCGGGAGACGCGGTAGCGGAGTTGATTGAGCAGGAAGCGGCGGCGCCCGCGGAAGAGCCGAAAGTGAATTTAGGAGGCGTCGAAGAGGTGGTGGCCGACAAGGGTTACCACAGCGGAGCCGTGGTGCAGGATCTGGATGCAGTAGGCTGCCGTAGTTACCTTCCGGAACCGGACAGAGGCCGCCGGAACTGGGACGGGAAACAGGACGAGCAGAAGCAGGTGTATGCCAACCGGCGGCGGGTTCGGGGGGCGCGCGGCAAGCAACTGCAGCGGACGCGCAGTGAACTGACGGAACGCAGTATGGCGCACATGTACGAAACCGGTGGAATGAGACGCGTGCATCTGAAAGGAAGGAACAACATCCTGAAGCGCCTGCTGGTGCACGCCGGCGGTTTCAACTTGGCGCTGATCATGCGGAAGCTGGTGGGAGTCGGCAAGCCCCGGCGGTTGCAGGGGGCTTTCGCGTGCATTTTTGCATGCTTTGGATTGCTACTTCTCTATGCTCGGCGCATGCTTCGAACCGGCCTCGGATTTAACATTGCACGAAGGGAGCCAGCGGTAACCTTTTGACGGGCGGTAACGTTCCTTAGTCATCTCCCTTCGTGCGCGTTTTTCACAGGTCTCCGCTCAGAAAAACTGACCTCTACCACAGGCTGCTAGGAGGTAACGGTGGTCCGGCAATCGCTCGCCTCGGTATGCGGGTGCAGTCCGACCGTGAGTGGGTGACGGCCACCCCGAAACGCACGCGGGCCAGTCTTGCGGGGAAGACTTTCCTGACAATGTTGGCACTCGCGTTCGGCTTGAAACAAATCGGCGGTGAATTTTTGTCTTTGGAAGCTGCCAGACGTTACGAATTTCGATATGGCGTAATTCAAGCGAATGCTCCACGATACTCCGGAGTCTACGCGCTTTTCAGGGGCGAGGAGTGGCTCTATGTCGGCGAAGCTGACAGTATCTATATAGGTTTGCTTAAACATCTGGACCTGAAAAATGTGGCGTCAGGCGAAGGAGCGACAACATCGTTCGCTTTTGAGGTGTGTCCTCCGGAACTGCGGACGGCCAAATTGGTGGAATTGGTGTTCAAATACCGTCCGGCCCATACTGAGCGTAGGGAACTGAAAGTTCGCGAACATTGATGTCGAGGTTTGCAGCGAAAGGAGGTCTGACCAGTAGTCCCAGGTTATGAAGATCGCCATTGTGTCGGATGTTCACGCAAATTTTGAGGCGCTATCCTGCATTCCGGAGCCGTACGACGAACTCTGGGTGCTCGGAGACCTAGTGGACTACGGCCCCAGCCCCAGAGAAGTGATTGATTTTGTGCGATCGCGCGCAACCGTTGTTGTCCGCGGAAACCACGATCATGCGGTTGCCTTTGGCGAGGATCCTCGCTGCTCGCCAGACTTCCGAGAAATGGCGAGTGCGACTTTGGCCTATACCAAGAGTGTCCTTCCGCCTGAGGATCTGGAGTACCTTTCCAAACTGCCGGAGACTGCCGAGCGAGTCGTCGACGGAACTCGATTCCTCCTATGCCATGCCGCTCCTTCAGATCACCTTTACAAGTACATCCCACCAAACTCCGATTTGTGGGAGGGCGAGGTAGAAAAGGTAGCCGCTGACGTATTGCTGGTCGGGCACACTCACAAGCCCTTCGCGCGGCGCATTGGCAACTCGATTGTTGCGAATCCCGGCAGTCTGGGACAACCCAAGCACGGCAATTCGCAGGCCTGCTACGCGATTTGGGAACGTGGGATCGAACTGCGCTCGTACGAGTACGCCCTAAACCAGACGGTAGCTAAGATTGAGCGAATGCCCATCCCGCGCCGTATCCGCGGTGATTTGATACGAGTCCTCGAAGGGCCGGTGTCATCCAGCCGCTAAGCGGCTCACAAGGTTATATCATCCTCGCCAATGGTCCGCCACCTCTACAGTGGCTATCCTACCTCCATGCGGCTGCCGTACCGCTGCTTCGCAGCACGGGGAGAGGAGCGCGCAACGCAGTTTGGAGACTTCGGCCTGGTGAATCAATTGGGGAGTGCCACTGACGCCGTGTCTGGAAGTTCCTGGAGCGACTGGAAAGGTGCTCGGACTCGGTGCGCATGATGTGGCCGGAAAGCCCGCCGTGCATCAGTGCGGACGGTCTAGCGATCATCGTCACCTTAAAGTGAGAATTGATGAAATTCTTTCCACACGCCTGTTGGATGCGGGTTCTAGGAGGACGTAAACACCGCACCTTGAGCGGGTGCTCTGGGACCTAAGACGGCACGCCGGCGGGGCGAAAGGAAAAGTGATCGCCGGTTCGTATCGAGTTACCAATATCTGCGGCACGGCCGATCAGAATCCGATTGTCGTCTGAACGCATCATGAATGATTCACCGTCACGCCCGACCAGTCGTCCGCTGTAATTCTCGCCTGCGACTGTTGTCGCAATGTACGTGTCGTTCCAGTTGAAACTTTCGCGAGAGAGGAACATGATCGCACGCCGCAGGGGTTGAACGCGCTCCGCGTCTATGATTTCCTCAAACAGGCGGGTCATCATCCCGAAGTTGCCTCTATTCGCCTCAATGCTCGCCTGAACCATCCGCTCTCTGCTGACCACATCGAAATGCAGTTGGTGGCCTGCCTGGTTTGCAAGGGCATCGACAAAAAGTCTCTGCGTTCTGCCATTCCCTTCGCGGAAGGGATGTAGCGCATTGATCTCGGCGAGCAAGCGGGCGGCTTTGCGCGCAAACTCGATCGGCTGGATTCTGCGCAAGAGGTTCGAGCGGTGCAGCGAGTCAAATATTCGTTGTGCCTCGTGTTCCAAGAGGTGTGGCGGTGTAAACCAGGTGGCTGGTTGCCCCACGCGTTCTGCTTTTCCCAGCATAGTCGTGCGGAATTGCCCGGCCCAGGGGAAGACATCCTGAAATACTCGTTGGTGAATCGCCTTCAAATGCGCGGTGTCAAAGCTGCCGACGACCGGCTTCCTTTCAAGCTCGTAAATGCGCTGAGCTGTCTTGGCCGTTTCAAACGCGGCCAGTTGCTCTGCGTTGCGAAGGCCAGGGACGTTTCTAAGGACGTCCGTTCCCGGATACAGGTAAGGGTCCGAAGCGGCGTTCATTGAACTCGTCTATTGCGGCGGCAAGTTCATCGTCGCCGATCTCTCCGTCCACGTGCCGCTGGAAGATGCGCTTCAAATCGTTATCCAAAAGCAGGTCTTCGATTCGAAGGTGGGCGATTGTAGCGATTAGTGCTTGCTGCCGCTTCGCCTGCTCTTGTGCGCTTATGGGGGTCGATGTTGTTCCCATGCTCAAGCACCCTACTTTTATAATTTTAGCACGGTGCGTCCTGAAAGACGCGTTGTTCTAGCAGGTGCAAGTCCTGTCCGGGTAAGCGCCGGAGCGCCCGGTAGCAGGCCCCAGTCG
>PKYZ01000392.1 GCA_003132865.1 Bryobacterales bacterium | reverse complement strand
AACTGATGGATAGTAGTACATGCTGTAATAAACCTCAATGTCTACCACCACCACCAAGAAACTGCGCAGCCAGGAATGGTTCGCCGACCCCGGTTACTACGGCTTCGCGCGCCGCGCCTGGCTGCGCTCGGAAGGCTTCACCGCCGACGTATTCCAAAACAAGCCCGTCATCGGCATCTGCAACTCCTGGAGCGAGCTGAACAACTGCAACGTCCACTTGCGCACGGTCGCCGAAGCGGTGAAGCGCGGCGTGTGGGTGGCGGGCGGCTTTCCGCTGGAGTTCCCCACCATCTCGCTGGGCGAGATGTTCATGCGGCCCACCACCATGCTCTATCGCAACCTCATGGCCATGGACGTGGAAGAGTCCATCCGCGCCAACCCGCTCGATGGCGTGGTGCTGCTGTGCGGCTGCGACAAAACCACCCCCGCGCAGCTCATGGGCGCGGCCAGCGCGGACATCCCGGCCATCATGGTGCCCGGCGGGCCCATGCTCGCCGGCCAGTGGCGCGACCAGGGCCTCGGCTCCGGAACCGACGGGCGCAAGCTCTTCGATCTCTTCCGCACCGGCCGGCTCACCGAAGAAGAATGGTGCGAAATCGAAGGTTGTATCGCGCGCAGCGCCGGCCACTGCACCGTGATGGGCACGGCTTCCACTATGACCAGCCTGGCGGAGGCGCTCGGCATGACGCTGCCCGGCTGCGCCAACGTGCCCGCCCCGGATTCGCGCCGCCTCGCCATGGCGGAGATGAGCGGCCGCCGCATCGTCGAAATCGTGCGCGAAGACCTGCGCCCATCGCGCATCATGACGCGCGCCGCGCTGGAAAACGCAATCACTGTGGACATGGCCATCGGCGGATCCACCAACGCCGTCATCCACCTGATCGCCATCGCCGGACGCCTGGGCATTGACCTGCGGCTCGACGAATTCGATCGCATCTCGCGGCGCACTCCGTACATCGCCAATATCAAGCCTTCCGGCGAGTACCTGATGGAGGACTTCTTCTACGCCGGCGGATTGCCCGCGGTGATGAAGGAGATCCTGCACCTGCTCGACGGCGATGCCCTGACGGTGACAGGCAAGACTGTGCGCGAAAACGTGGAGCGTGCCGAATGTCTCCGCCGCGAAGTGATCCGGACGGCCGCCCAGCCGCTCTATCCCGAGGGCGGAACCGTGGTGCTGTACGGTAATCTGGCGCCCGATGGCGCGGTGATCAAGCAGACCGCCGCGTCGCCTCAGCTTCTGCAACATCGCGGCAAGGCTTACGTTTTCGAGAACTACCAACAAATGCGCGCTCAGATCGATTCGGCAGATCTGCCAGTGGACGCTTCCACGGTGCTGGTGATGCGGAACTGCGGACCCAAAGGCGCGCCCGGCATGCCCGAATGGGGGCACATCCCGATACCGCGCGTACTGCTCGAACGCGGTGTCGTCGACATGCTGCGCATCAGCGACGCGCGCATGAGCGGCACCAGCTTCGGCACGGTGGTGCTGCACGTGGCGCCCGAATCGGCGATCGGCGGGCCGCTGGCGGCGGTGCGCACCGGTGATGACATCGCGTTGGATGTAGCCGGCCGCCGCATCCGCCTGCTGGTACCTGCGGAAGAAATCGAGCGGCGCATGGCCGCCTTCCGTCCCGCACCGCCGCATTATGACCGCGGCTATGGCCGCCTGTTTTTGGAACACGTCACGCAGGCCAACCTGGGCTGCGACTTTGATTTTCTGCGGGCGCTCTATTGATTTGTGGGGCAGCCAATCCTGGCTGCAGCCGCCTTTCAGGCGGCCCTTCGAGTTTCTACATCCTCCAAGAGCAAGAGTCCTTTGGGAGTACTCTGAATGGTTTGGTGGGGCAGGCGGTTTCGCCTGGCGAACAAGGGCGCGCCAAGCGGGCAAGGCGTAACGACGGCGCCGCGAATTGCTCTTCGCCCCAGGCGCGGAGCGTATAATGGCCGACGCTGAGCAGGCCGGCTTCTGCTCGATGAGACAAACGAAACGCGGGCACGGCCTAGCGCGGCGTTGTGGGAAGGCTCAGTGTTTTTCGGGAGCGCTTAAAGACGTTTCCCTCGGCAATACCGCTGGCGTCACCCTCATCGATGGCAGTACGCAGCGCGGCAAGTTTCGCCTCGAAGGGCAATAGAGCGATATTGGGCACGCGCCCCCAGCCCTCAGCCCCTAGCCTAGCCACCAACCCCTGCGAGCAACGCGAGCCAGATTCTTATATACTCATTGCTCGTCACCCTGGGAGCGAACCATGGACCTCAACCCCACCCCGCAAGAGCGGCAATTCCGCGACGAACTGCGCGCCTGGCTCGAAGCCCACGCGCCCCGCGATTGGGAAGCGCGCCAATCCGCCACCGACAGTATGGAAGCCCGCTTCGCCTTCCTCCGCGATTGGCAGCGCCAGGTGTATGAGGGCGGCTGGGCCGGCCTCTCCTGGCCCAAGGAATACGGCGGCCGCGGCGCCACCCTCATGGAGAAGGCCATCTTCACCGAAGAAATGGCCCGCATCGGAGCGCCTCCCTTGCCTGGCATTCTGGGCCTGGAACTGGTGGGCCCCACCCTCATCGCCTTCGGCGCCGAAGCCCAAAAGCAGCGCTATCTCGCCAAAATCCTCAGCGGCGAGGAGATCTGGTGCCAGGGATTCTCCGAGCCCAACGCCGGCTCCGACCTCGCCGCTCTGCGCACCGAAGCCACCCTCGATGGCGATCACTTCGTTGTAACCGGTCAAAAGGTCTGGACCAGTTACGGCTGGGCCTCCGATTGGTGCGAGCTGGTGGTGCGCACCGATGCCGGCGCCGAAAAACATAAAGGCCTCACCGTGTTGTTGGTCGACATGCACAGTCCCGGCGTCGAAGTGCGCCCGCTCCGCCAGATGACCGGCGAAACGGAATTCAACGAGCTGTTCTTCGAAAACGTGCGCGTGCCCGCCGCGAACGTGGTGGGCCGTGTTAACGACGGTTGGAACGTGGCGCTCGGCACCCTGATGCACGAGCGCGCGCTGTTGGGCGCCGGCCTGCAAATCACCTTCAAACGCCAGTTCGCGCGCTTGGTCGAGTTGGCGCACCGCATCGAACGCAACGGACGGCCCGCCGCCCAAGACCCGGTCATCCGCCAGAAGCTGGCGCAGTGCTACGCCGAAATCGAAATCATGCGCCTCAACCAGATGCGCGCCATCAGCCGCGTGATGGAAACCGGCAAGCCCGGTCCGGAAGGGTCGATTCAGAAGATCTTCTGGAGCGAGCTGAATCAGCGCTTCCAACAGGTGGCCATGGAGCTGCTCGGGCCATACGGCCAGTTGACGCGCGGCTCCGACTTCGCCTTCGACGACGGCCAGTGGGCCTACACCTATCTGCGCGCGCGCGGCAACACCATCGAAGCCGGCACCTCNNGATCCAGCGCAACATCGTCGGCCACTTCGTCCTGGGATTGCCCAAGAGCTACTGAGGCCTAAGAGCTACTGAGGAAAGTCCCATGCAATTCGGATTGACCGAGACCCAACAGGTATTGAAGAATTCGGCGCGCGAGTTTTTCTCGGCCGTTTGTCCCATCGCCGAAGTGCGCCGGTTGATGGAAACCGCCACCGCCTACGACGCGGCGCTCTGGCAGAAGGTGGCGCACCAGGGCTGGACCGGCATCATCTTCGATGAAGAGTACGGAGGTCTGGGCCTCGGCTTGGTCGAGATGGCCGTCGCGCTCGAAGAAATGGGCCGCGCCCTGCTGCCCGGACCGTATCTTGCCACGGTGCTGCTGGCCGGAGTGGCCATCGACGCGGCCGGCAATCCCGCCCAGAAACGGAAGTATCTCTCGCGCATCTCGCTGGGCGAAGCGCACGCCACGCTCGCGCTGCTGGAAGCCTCCGCCAGTTTGGATCCCGGCGCCGTGCAGCTCAACGCGCAACCCACGCTGGCGGGCTTCGCGCTCAATGGCCGGAAGATGTTCGTGCCGGATGCCGCCGCTGCGGACTTCCTGGTTTGCGCGGCGCGCCGCGGCCCGGACCTGGGCCTGTTTATCGTGCCCCGCGGCGCGCGCGGCTTGACGATCNNCGATCTCCTCGCTCCCGGCCATCGACGAAACGCGCAAACTCTACCAGGTGGCGTTTGAAGACGTCCCGGTCGCCGAAGGAGATTTCCTGGCGATCGGCGATTCCGCGCGCGCCGCTCTGGAGCGCGCCCTGGCCGTCGCCACGGTGGCGCTGGCGGCGGAAATGGTAGGCGGCATGCAGCGCGTCATGGAAATCGCGGTGGAGTACGCCAAGGCGCGCAAGCAGTTCGGCAAGCCC
>PKYZ01000282.1:512-10353 GCA_003132865.1 Bryobacterales bacterium | reverse complement strand
ATTTGAGGTTTAGTAATACAACTGGGGCCGTAAGATCTTGGAAGCGCGATTCCGTCGTCCACAGCCCGCTTTGGTTGTGCGGCGTATTTTAGCGCCTATGATTGGGTCCCACTGACCACCACTCGGCGATGGCGAGCCAAGCGCGCCCCACCGCGCTATAATCTGTACAGATCGGAGGGTACCAGAACTACCATGTCCCGCACCGCCACGTTGCGCGTTGCTGCGGTAGACCAACCACCTTGGCCGTCTTGGTGGGGCAGACCTCCAGGTNNCTCTTCGGCGCAGCTACCGCCGCTGCGACAACAGCCGCACGGTAATCTTCGCGGGCGCGACGCGCTCCATCACGATCCCCGGCGGCAGGTTGAAGTTCCCCGAATCGACCGGCAGATTCAGGGTCCCGGCGTGCGCGGCCCGCAGATTGAAGCTGGCCACCAGCCGCGTCAGACTGACGGAATCCATCAACCATGCGCTGCCGCGCACTTGCACTTCCAGCAGCCGGTCGGTGGATGGCGCCGAGATCTCCATGCCCGCAGGCACGCTCACAAACTGCACCGGCACGCTGACCGTGCGGACCGTGGTTCCGGTGGAGAGAAACGATGTGCTCCAGATGGCTGCCGCCAGGCCCAGCGCGGCCAGCTTGACGCCGGCGTTGGAGAACAGCCATTGCCGCAGCCTGCTTGCCATACCGTCCGCGGGCTGCGCGCAAAGCTTCTCCAGCATCTGCGCCAGCTTTGGCTCGTCGTCGAATTGCACGATGCGGCGGGCCTCCATCAAGGTCACCTCGCCGCGCTCCTCGGAAACCACCACCACCAGCGCGTCGCACCGCTCGGAAAGCCCCATGGCCGCGCGATGCCGCGTGCCGTAGTAGCTGGGCACCCGTTCGCGTTCGGTCAGCGGCAGCACGGCAGCGGCCCGCACGATGCGGTCGCCGCGCACAATCACCGCGCCGTCGTGCACGGGCGAAGTCTTCTGGAAAATCGCTTCCAGGATTTCGGGTGAAACGGCGGCTTCGAGCGTAATGCCGCCGCTCACCAGTTCCGCGATGGCGTTGCGGCGCACGACCACAATCAGCGCGCCCACCGAAGCGCCTGCCAGACGGAAAGCCGCCTGGGCGATCGACTGGTAGGTCTCGTTCAGCCTGGAGGCCGCATGCGCCCGCCAGTTCAGCAGGCTGTCGAGCCGCATGAAGAAGCGCCGCAGCTCCGCCTGGAAAACCAGCAGCAACACCACGATCGCCAGGATGGCCGCGCCATCCAGCACCAAGCTCGTAAGCACCATGTCGAAATGCCGTGACACCAGGGCTCCGGCGTGCAGCCCGAGCACCACCAGGGCCACGCGCAGGGCCCGCGCCTGCTGCGCCCATCGCAGCAGGATATACAGCGCCGCCGTCAACACGACGAAATCCACGACGCTCTGCCATCGCACCAGAATCAGAGAAATCATCCGTCCTTCCAATATCCCCCGATCCGCGGCGAACTACAATGGAGGTCGCCATGCAGCCTTATCGTTATCACGTATTCGTGTGCGACCAGCAGAAGCCCGAAGGCGTGCCGTGCTGCTCAGCACGTGGCTCGCGCAAGGTGGTGGACGCCCTGCGCGCAGAGGTCGCGGCCCAGGGGTTGGCGGACCAGGTGCAGATTACGCCGTGCGGCTCGCTCGGCCTTTGCGAGCGCGGGCCCAATATGGTGGTTTATCCGGAGGGCGTCTGGTATTCGGGCGTTTCCCCAAACGACGTGCCCGAACTGGTGCGCAGCCACTTCGCAAACGGGAACGCGGTTGAACGGCTGGCCAATCCGGATGTCCAGGCGGTGCGCGCGGAGATTGAAGCCAATAAGAGGAAAATGCAGGCGGGCATGCAGGCGAAGGATGCCGCGGGCGCGCTGCCGGACGACCTCGCCCAGACCATCCGGGGATTTCAAGACAGCCGCGCCATCCTGACCGCCATCGAGCTGGACGCTTTCACCGCGGTGGCGGACGGCGCTTCCGCCGGGCAGGCCGCCGCGAAAATGGGCACGGACCCGCGCGCCACCGAGATGCTGTTGAATGCCCTGGCCGCCCTCGGCCTGCTTGCGAAACACAACGGCACATTTCACAACACGCCCGTGAGCGCGCGCTATTTCGTGGCGGCATCGCTAGACGATTCCCGCGCCGCCACCATGCACACCGCCAACCTGTGGCAGCGCTGGTCTACGCTGACCGATTGTGTTCGGGAAGGCACGGCGGTGGCGCGCCGGGAGCCGCGTGAGGTGGACGATCGATGGACCCGGCCGTTTATCGCGGCCATGCACCGCAATGCGCGGGAGCGCGCGCCGCAAGTTGTGCGAGCCATCGGAACCGCGGGCGTGGGCCGCATGCTCGACGTGGGCGGCGGATCGGGCGCCTACTCCATCGCCTTTGCCCAAGCCAGCGCCGAGCTACGCGCCGAAGTGCTGGACCGTCCGGAGGTGTTGGACATTGCGCAGGGCCACATCGATCGTGCAGGTTTGGCCGGCCGCGTGACCACCCGCGTGGGCGACCTGCGCACGGACGACTTCGGGGAAGGCTTCGACCTGGTGCTGATCTCCGCCATCTGCCACATGCTGGGTCCCGCGGAGAACAGCGATCTGCTGCGTCGTTGCCGCCACGCGCTCGCTCCGCGGGGCCGCGTGGCGATCCAGGATTTCATTCTGGAAGAGGATAAGACCGCCCCCAAAATGGCTGCCCTGTTTTCGCTCAATATGCTGGTGGGCACCGAGCGCGGCGCCAGCTATAACGAGACTGAATACGCGGAATGGCTCGGCGAGGCAGGTTTCCGCGAAGCGATCCGCATCCGCCTGCCGGGACCCAGCGGGCTCATGGTGGGCCGCGTTCCGTAACTTTTGGGCGCTGGGCGTCGTCTTTTATTCGAGTCCGCTACCGGCCACCCATCGAAGATGAAACTCTACGTTTTCCCACTGGCTCTAATTGTTGTCTCTCTCCCGCTTTGCGCACAGACTGCCACGTTGCGCGGGCAAGTCCTGGATGAATCGGGTGCGGTCGTGCCCGCCGCCACAGTCACACTCAACGGACCGGCGGGTGTGGCCAAGGTCACCACCTCCGGCAGCGATGGATCGTACTCGTTCAACGGGTTGCCGTCCGGCAGTTACACGGTTCGAGTGTCCGCGCCCGACCTCACGCAGGCGCAGCCGGTCAAGATCGTTCTACAGTCCGGAGCGCAGTCCCTCAACGTGAAGATGAAAGTAGCGTCGGTGACGCAGCAGGTGACGGTGCAGGATACCGGAGGTCCCAGCGTCTCCACGGACCCATCCAATAACTCTACCGCCACGGTTTTGCGCGGCGACGATTTGCAGGCGCTCTCCGACGATCCCGACGATTTGCAATCGGACTTGCAGGCGCTGGCCGGACCCTCCGCCGGCCCGGAAGGCGGCGAGATCTTCATCGACGGATTCAGCGGCGGTCAACTCCCTTCCAAGGACTCTATCCGCGAAGTGCGCATCAACCAGAATCCGTTCTCGCCCGAGTTCTCCAAGCTGGGCTACGGCCGCATCGAGGTCCTCACCAAGCCCGGCACGGATAAGTTGCATGGCCAGGCCTTCTTCAACTTCGGCGACGACATCTTCAATTCGCGGAATCCCTACGCGCAGCAGAAGGCGCCGTTTCTGTTGAAGGAATATGGCGGCACGGTCAGTGGAGCGCTGAGTAAGCACGCTTCTTTCTTCCTGGACACCGAGCGGCGCGAGATCGACAACGGCTCCGTGATCGATGCGGTTACTCTCGATCCGCAGACCTACGCGATCACTCCCTATACCGGCGTGCTGCTGGCCCCGCAGCGCCGCCTGCGTGTCAGCCCGCGCGTGGATTATCAAGTGAGCCAGAACAATACCCTGATGTTCCGCTACGGCTTCACCCGGAACGACGTGCAAGACCAGGGCATTGGTAGCTTCGACCTGCCTTCGCGCGGGTATTACACGCTGGACCAGGACCACACGGTCCAGATCACGGACACGGCCGTTTTGGGTCCTAGCACGGTGAACGAGACGCGCTTCCAGTTCTTCCACGTGGAGGACGATCAGATTTCCAATAGCTTCGCGCCGGCAGTCCTGGTGCTGGGTTCGTTCAACACCGGCGGCGCCCAGACGGGCCGCAGTTTCGACACAGAGAACCACTACGAGCTGCAGAACTACACGTCCATCGTCAAGGGCACGCACACTTGGAAGTTCGGTGTGCGCACGCGCGGCGAGACTGCCGGCAACACGTCGCCCGAAAACTTCGGCGGCACGTTCACTTTCGCCGGCGGCCTGGCGCCCGAATTGGACGCGGACAACCGGGAGGTGCTGGATGCCTCCGGCCAGCCCGTGATGTTGCCCATCACCTCGATTCAGCAGTATCAGCGGGCGTTACTTGGGCTGCCGGGCGGCGGCGCGACGCAGTTCAGCATCGCGACCGGCAATCCTTTCCTGGCGGCCAGTCAGGTGGACGTGGGGGCCTTCGTGGGCGACGACTGGCGCGTGCGCCCCAACGTCACGCTCAGCCTGGGGGTGCGCTACGAGACGCAAACCAATATACACGACTGGCGGGATGTCGCGCCCCGGTTCGGCCTCGCCTGGGCGCCCGGATCGAAACAGATCAGCCTGCATCCGAAACTCGTCGTTCGCGGCGGATTCGGCATGTTCTACTCCCGCTTCGACATCTCCAACATCGAGACCGCCGAACGTTACAACGGGATTGTTCAGCAGGAATACATTGTCGGCAACCCAACGTTCTTCCCCACTATACCGACGATCGCACAATTGCTGGCGATGCCGGGAATTCAGTCCACGCAGACTGTGCAAGAGATTAGTTCCCGATTGCGCGCGCCGTATATCATGCAGTCGGCGCTCACCGTGGAGCGCCAGGTGGCGAGCAATACCACGGTTTCGGTGACTTACACGAACTCACACGGGCTGCACATGCTGCGCTCCGCGGAATTCAACGCTCCCGGGCCGGTTTACCTGATGGAGTCTTCCGGACTCTACAACCAGAACCAGCTCATTACTAACGTCAACGCCAGGCTGAATAACAATGTGTCGCTATTCGGTTACTATACGTTGAATCATGCGATGAGCAATACCGATGGGCTCGGCACGTTTCCGGGGAGCCCTTATACGATGGCCGGCGAGTACGGCCCCGCCGCCACGGATATCCGCCACCGGGCGTTCATCGGCGGCTCCTTGAATACCAAGTGGAACGTGCGCCTGAGTCCGTTCATCGTGGTGCAATCCGGCGCGCCGTATAACATCACCGTCGGCCAGGATATTTACGGCGACACGCTGTTTAACGCGCGGCCGGGTATTCCCACGGATCTAACCAAGCCGGGCCTGATCGATACGGTGTACGGCTGGCTCGACCCCAGTCCGCCGCCCGGCGAGCGGACTCTGCCGCGCAACTACGCACGGGGTCCCGGCATGATTTCGGTGAACGCGCGGCTGGGCAAGACGTTCGGTTTCGGGCCGGAACGCGAAGGCTCCGGCGGAGCGGCCAGCCCCTTGGGGGCCGGTCACAATTCCGGATTCCACAGCGTCTTCTCCGATGTCTCAACCACCAGGCGCTATAACCTGACTCTCTCGATTTCCGCGCGCAACTTACTCAACCATGTAAACGAAGGCCCGATTATCGGCCAGATCACATCGCCCCTGTTCGGCGAGGCCAATTCCGTGGCCGGCGGGTACGGAGCATTTGCGGAAACGGCCAACAACCGGCGGCTGGAGCTGCAGATGCGGTTTACGTTTTAGGCTTGGACTAGTCCTCGCCTGTCTGTTCCTGAATGCGCTTCAGGTGTTCAAGATCGGTGCTGCGGCCGGCCGCCTGTTTATTGGCGATGAGATCCTCTAACGAAATGAAGTGTACCGGAACACCGAAGATGGTGCTCGCTATCCGGCTCGGCCACGCGCCAGCGAATTGAACTCCGGTGATTTGCGTCAGGATATCTATCCGGACAGGAGCTATGCCGATCTGATACACGATGCCTTCTTGAATGAAGGTGTCCGGCGTTATTCCGTCGTTCTGCAAAGGAGCGCCGAACTTCGCCAGCGCGTTAAATGTTCGTGCCGCGTTCTGTGGCGAGTTATAAACCCACACATCCAGGTCCTTCGTGTAGCGCGGCTCAGTGTACTTCATGACAGCGTAGCCGCCGACGATGAGATACTCAACTTGACAGTCGTTTAAGGCTTGTAACAGTTCTTTGTAGTGTGGGCTCTCTCTCATGTTTGAGACGCTCTGCTAACTCCACCATTTCCCAAGCCGCCCGGAAAATAGCTTCGTCGCCTTGGGCCTGCCAGAACTCGACATCGAACTCACGGCCGGGGAACCGTCCCTTGACGAGCCGGGTCTTCCATTTTGGTTTTTGGGCGCCGTCCATCACAGTAATTCCAATTGTACCAACCGGCGTCTCACTCGCGGCGCAGGGCTGCGATCGGGTCCACCTTCGCCGCGCGGCGCGCGGGGATGTAGCAGGCCGCGAGACCGACGGCGGCCAGCACCAGCGGCACGCTTACGAACGTGGCGGGATCGGTGGCCCCGACTCCATAGAGCAAGCTGGAGAGCGCCCGGGTCGCGGCCCGTGCGCCGGCCAGCCCAGGGCGATGCCGATAGCGGTCAACCTAATGCCTTGCCCGACGATGAGCCGCAGCACATCGCCGCGCTACGCGCCCAGCGCTACCCGCAGCCCGATTTCTTGCGTACGCCGGCTGACCGAATAGGATGCCACGCTGTAGATGCCCGCCGCGGCCAGCAGCAGCGCCAGCGCGCCGAACAGCGCCAGTATGACTGCGGCGAAACGGCGCGGGGCGATGGAATTGTCCACCAAGTCCTGTATCGCGTTGATGACATACACGGGCTGGTCTTTGTCGACGGCCGCCACGGCCTGCCGCAAGCGCGCGCCGATCCCGGCGATGGGCAAACTGGTGCGCACGGCCAGAAACTGGGGCGGCTCGAACGCCTGCTCCATCGGGATATAGACGGCCGGTTGCGCGGGCAGGTCAAGCGATTGGTCGTGCGTGGTTTTGACGACGCCCACTACCTGCCGCCAGACTTCCTGGCCCTTGTCCCGATTGACGCCGATGCGTTTCCCGAGCGGGTATTCGTGCGGCCAGAACCGCCGTGCGGCGAGGTCGTTGATCACCGCTTCCTTCAAGCCGCTGGCGGCATCGTGTTGCGTCAATTCGCGGCCGGCCAGGAGCGCGATCCCCATGGCGGGCAGGTAATCCGGGCTGGCCGCAAATACTTCAGCCGATGGCCTGCGGGTTCCCACCGTTGCCGAAGGATGGCCTTCCACAGTCACGTAAGCTCTCGTGATGTTGCCGGAAAGCGGCACGCCGTTGACCGCGCCGGCCGATTCCACGCCGGGCAGGTTTCGCAGGCCGTCGAGCAACTTGTGATAGAAGACGATGTTTGACGGGAGAGCGGGGTATCGCGACGGCGGCAATGGTCAACAGCACGGACACAGCCACCTCGCCCACGATCGGCAGGTCGCGCGCGCGGCTGCGCCCCGGCCCGGGCCCAGTGGGCACCCCGCTCCGCGCGCCGCCTTCGGCCAGAGCCTCCTGCGGATCGGTCCCCGCCGCGAGCCATGCAGGGAAGACACCGAACAACAGGCCGGCCAGAAGCGACAGGCCCACCGAAAATGCGAGCACCGCGCCATCCAGGCGGGTTTCCGCCAGCCGCGGAACATCTTGCGGGGCGAGATGAATCAGGAAGCGCAGGCTGGAGGCGGCCAGCAACAGCCCCGCGCCTCCGCCCACGGCCGCGAGCAGCAGACTCTCTGTGATCCATTGCCGGAGCAGGCGGCGGCGATCGGCGCCCAACGCCAAGCGGATGCCGGTTTCACGCCGGCGTCCCATGGCGCGAGCCAGCAGGAGATTCGCAATGTTGGCGCAGGCGAGCAGCACCAGCAGGCCCACCGCGCCCAACATGATCAGCATGGCGGGGCGGGCGCGGCCCATCACATAGTGCGCGAAGGGCAGGACGCGCACTCCGACTCCCGTGTTGGTTTGCGGCGATTCGCGCTCGATGCGGGAGGCGACGGCGTCCAAATCCTCTTGCGCCTGCGCCACCGATACGCCTGGCTTTAGGCGCCCGACCACGAGGCAGCGCATGCCATCCCGGCTTTGCCGCAGCGGATCGGCGCCGAACGGAATCCAGTAGGCCATTTGATGGGTTGGCAGCGTCACGGCGCTGGGGACGTTGAGCGGGAAATTGAATCCGCGCGGCATCCCGCCGACGACTGTGTAGTCTTGTGTATGTACTCCAGTCAGGCGAATCGTGCGGCCCACGATGGACGGATCGCCGGCAAACCGGCGCTGCCACAAATCATAGCTGAGGATGATCTCCTGGTCGTGGCCGGGCTGATCCTCCGCGGGCAGAAAGAAGCGCCCCGCGAGCGGCGGCACGCCGAACAGGGGCAACAGGTCCGCCGAAACGCTCCCGCCGTAGAGCGCATCGGGCTGGCCTGCCGCGGTGAGATTCAGCAGCGCGAACCGGTGTGCGCCAATGCTTTCGAAGCTGCGGTTCTGCGCGCGCCAATCGGCCACATCGCGATAGGCTACCCAATTCGCGGGTTCGCCGGTCTTACGGTCGCGGAGCTGGATCTCGATGCCCAGCGCCAGGGTGACCACGGCCACCGCCGTGAAACCGGGACTCTTGCGGAGCATACGCAGGCCGTAGCGGACATCATTGAGGCATTCAAGACTTGCCCAGTCGGCTCGCAGAGTGTCCAGGAAGGTGTACGGCCTGTGATTCGGCAGGGCCAGCACCAGGTGGAAGCCGACGGGCGACGCGAAGGTTTTCGGATCGAGGGGCGCTTCATCCAACTCGGTGACTTCCGTCCGGAACGTCACGCCGGCTCGCGGGGTCCGGTTTGGCGGAACTCGATATGGTCGGTCACGTCGTTGCATTTGGCAAAGGCGACTGCGCTGTACGCGGTGCGCGCAACGGGCAGGTCGATGTACCAGCCATCGGTTTTGATGCGCTTTTCGCCGCCCCCGGAGCAGGAGCCGGGTTCGCTCACGCGGCGCTCGGATTGGATGTCACTCGCGCGCTGCAGCGAGGCGCCCTTTGGCTGCTCCACGCGCGTCACGGTGTACGCGCGCGTTGCGGCGTCGAGTGTATAGATTCGCTGGTGGTTGCTGCCCTGGTTGTATCGCGTGCTGGTCGAAGTGCAATTGCCTATGCGGGTGGTGATCTTCAGATCCGCGTGCGCGGTGACGGCCTGGCTGAGCAACAGCAAGAGCGAAAGCGGCAGGAAGCGCGCGGTCATCTCCACCTCCAGACTAATACCATGTTAGCATCGGAAATCTATGAACAATCCCGTTGTGCATTTCGAAATCGGCTGCCGGGACAAGGCAGTTACCGAGCAGTTCTACGCGAAGCTGTTTGACTGGAAGATGGCGGCAATGGGACCAGCCACCATGATCGATACCGGAGGCGCGGGCATTGGCGGCCACATTACGTCGCTGGGCCACGAGCCGCACCACTACACCACGTTCTATGTGATGGTGGACGACTTGCAGGCTGCGCTCGACAAGGCGCAAGAGTTGGGCGGCAAGACGCTGGTGCCTCCGGTGGAGATTCCCACGGGAAGCTTCGCATGGTTTGCCGATCCGGACGGCAATACGGTCGGGATTTTCAAGCCAAAGTAGCGGGGCGGCCTGAGANNAGGCCGGGGGCCTGCCCCACTGGCAACCCGGCTACTGCCAGTTCAGAATGACTTTGCCGGATTGTCCGCTGGACATGACGTCGAAGCCCTGCTCGAACTCCGTGTAGTGGAAGCGGTGCGTGATGACCGGCGTGATATCCAGGCCGGACTGCAGCATCACGGTCATCTTGT
>PKYZ01000282.1:0-476 GCA_003132865.1 Bryobacterales bacterium | reverse complement strand
CAGCATGTCGCGGAAGGCCGCCTGATTGCCGGACATCTCCAGGCCCACATCGAAGCCCTCGGTCATGCCGAGTTTCTTCTGTATCTCGGGCAGCGTCCGCTCGCGTATGTTCACGGCTTCGGTGACGCCCATCTTGCGGGCCAGCGAAAGCCTGTATTCGTTGACGTCGGTGATGACCACGTAGCGGGCGCCGGCGTGGCGCGCGATGGCGGCGGCCATGATCCCGATGGGGCCGGCGCCGGTGACCAGCACGTCTTCGCCGAGCACCGGGAAACGACAGCGCGGTGTGCACGGCGTTGCCGAAGGGATCGAAGATGGCGGCGACGTCTTGGTCGATGCCGTCGTGATGCCGCCAGATGTTGGTCATGGGCAGCGCGATGTACTCGGCGAAAGCGCCCGCGCGGTTCACGCCGATACCCTGCGTGTGCGCGCACAAATGGCGGCGGCCCGCCAGGCAATTGCGGCAGCGTCCGCAG
>PKYZ01000327.1 GCA_003132865.1 Bryobacterales bacterium | reverse complement strand
CGACGCGCAAATTGCGGCCGCGCGCGTGTTGGAAGCCCGCGCTCAACTTACCATCGCGCGATCGGCCCGTCTCCCATCGGTGGCCGCACAGGCCGGTTACAACAATCTCCGGACCGCCGAAGACATCAGCGGCCCTCTGCCGGAGGGCGTTTCGGCCGACAGCGACTACACCAGCCTCTCCGTCAGCCTGGGTTGGGAACTCGACCTCTGGGGACGAATCCGGAATACGAGCGCGGCCGCGCGGGCCAGCCTGCTTGCCAGTGTCGAAGCGCGGCGGGCGGTCCTCGAAACGCTGGTGAGCGGTGTGGCGGGCGCCTACTTCATGTTGCGCGACCTGGATCTGGAACTCGAAATCACGCAGCACGCGCTCAAGCTCCGCGAGGATTCGCTCGAGTTGGTTCAGCTTCGCGTGGATAACGGCTATTCCTCCGAGATCGATCTGCGCCAAGCCGAAGTGCTCGTGAAAAGCGCGCACACGGCGCTCACCGGCCTGGAGCTGCAGAACGAGCAGACCGAAAACCAGCTCGGTATCCTGCTCGGCCGGAATCCCGGACCGATTGTCCGCGGCCGATCGCTACTCGAACAAGGACTGGCCCCCAGGCTTCCTCCCGGCTTACCATCCACGCTGCTCGACCGCCGGCCCGACATTCGCGAGGCGGAGCAGCAACTAATCGGCGATCACGCCCTGGTGGCGGTGGCCAAAGCCGCGTTCTTCCCCACGATTTCGTTGACGGCGTCCACTGGGTTTGAGAGCATCGCTCTGCTCAACCTTCTCAAAGCCTCCAATGGCACATGGCTTTTCGCTCCCGCGGGAAATCTGCCGATCTTCAACGCCGGCGCCATCCGGGCCGGTGTGCGAATCGCCGAGGCGCGCCGCCAGGAGGCCCTGCTCGGCTACCAGCAGACCGTGCAACAGGCCTTCCGCGAAGTGGCGGACTCGCTGGCCGCCGGCCGGAAACTGGCCGAGCTGCGAACCCAACAGGAGGGGCTCGTCGAGAGCCTCCGCCAGGGGGTGGATCTCGCCGATCTCGGATACCGGGGCGGCGTCGCCAGTTACCTGGAATACCTCGATTCCGAACGCCAATTGCTCGACGCACAACTCCAGCTCGTTCAAATCCGCCGCCAGGAATTGACCAACGTCGTCACCCTGTATCGCTCCCTGGGCGGGGGGTGGCAGTGAGGACACTGGGCGCCGACCTGTGGCGCACGCTTCAGCGTGCCGCTGTCGGCTTCAGCCGACAGCTCCGCGCCCAGTGCGGAGTGCGTCGACGGCGAACTGAAGTTCGCCGCTGCACGCTAAAGCGTGCGCCACGAAGAGGATGCCCCATTGACGATTAGCCCGGCACGCAGCTTCGAATCTCTCGCCCGGACGAACTCTGCCGGGCCGGTCAGAGTCTGGCCCGCGTTGCGCGTGCATGAATGTTTCCAAATTCTTGCGGACCGGCAGCCGGCGGCCCCAGCCATCATTTCCGAGCGCGGCACCCTTACCTACGCCGATCTGGACCAAAAGGCCAACGCCCTGGCCCACGCCCTGCTCGCGCACGGGGTTATGACGGAAGATGCCGTGGGCGTGCTCACCGAGCGTTCCGCGTTTTTGCCGCTGGCTTTTCTGGCGATCCTCAAGGCCGGCGGGGCTTATGTACCGATGGGCGCCGATCTGCCGCCCCAGCGCCTGGCCAATATGGCCGCTCAATCGGGCATGCGGCGCCTGATCGTCCTCGATGGCCTGGAGCCGCCCGCCGAATTGCTGGCCGCCCTGGCCGGCAATGCGGAAGAGACGACGCCCGCGATTTTCAGGCCCGAGGAATTGAACCGGGACGCCCTGGCTCGCGACGGCCGCAGGCCCAACCAGCCGGGCAAGACAACCGATCTCGTCGCCATCCTTTTCACCTCGGGGTCTACAGGACAGCCCAAGGGCGTCCTGCTCCAGCACGATGCCTGCATCAACATGGGGTACGGACATATTGGCGCCCAGGGCATCGTCCGGGACGACCGTCTGCTGGTGGCGGCGGCGCCCGGCTTCATCCTGGGTTTCCGCGAGTTGTGCCTTCCGCTTCTGGCGGGCGCCGCCTTCGTCCCGGCCTCGCGCGCGTTGCTGGACGATCCCGCCAGACTTCTTGCCGCCATGTCCCGCCATCGCGTCACCGTCGCCATGTTCACGCCGTCTTACCTGCGCCTGTTCCAGGGAGCCGTGCCCGCCGGCCTGCGTTGCATCTTGACCGCCGGCGAACGCCCCAATGCCGACGACGCGCGGGCCTATGCGCGGAAGCTGGACTATTGGAACATCCAAGGGGCGACGGAGGTCTGCGGAACCTTCTGCATGTCGCGCGTGGACCCCCACGGCCACGGCCCGCTGCCCAGCGGGCGGCCCTTCACCAACACGGCAGTTTATCTACTGGACGCCGACGGCCGGGAAGTCCCGCCGGGAGAGGCGGGGGAAATTCACGTGGTGGGCGTGGGTGTGGCTCGCGGCTATCTGAATCAGCCGGACTTGACCGCCGACCGCTTCGTCGAAACGCCCTACGGGCGGGCCTATCGCTCCAATGACCTGGGGCGCTGGAACGACGACGGGCAACTTGAATCCATGGGCCGCACCAATGACGTGGTCAAGGTTTCCGGACAATCCGTGTCGCTGGGGGAGATCGAACAGACCCTGTTGCGGCATGCCACGGTGAGAAATGCCGCCGCCATGCAGCATGAGGGGAAGTTGATCGCCTTCGTGGAAAGCAATGGGGCGGACCACGCCTCCCTGGAGGACTGGCGTGGCTTCCTGGCCAAGACCCTGCCCGGCTACATGTTGCCGTCCCAGGTGACGGCCATCGCCAGAATGCCCGTCAATTCGTACGGCAAAGTGGACCGGCAGGCTCTGCTTGCCCTGGCGGCGGCGGTCGACGGATCGCAGGCTCGGAATGGAGCGGACCGGGGCGCGCCCCCGCAGGACGAAGTGGAACGGCATATCGCGGAAGTGTGGGAAGAGATTCTGGGTGTCCGCCCCATCCTGCGGGAAGATAACTTTTACGCCTTGGGGGGCACCAGCCTTCTGTCCATTGCGATCAGCCAACGCTTGCACGCCTTGGGCTACGCGGCCACGCCCCAGACCATCCTGGTCTCGAAGACGGTTGCCGCCCTGGCCGGAAAGATCGCCCTGGCATCGGAGCAGACGCCGATCCTTCCGGCTCCCGATCGACAGCAGGACGCCGCCACCGCGGGACAGGAAGATTTCTGGATCGCCTGGAAGCTGGGCCTGGGCGGGACCGGCTCGCAGATCATCCGGGTCCTGGAAGTACGCGGGACGGTTCCCGAGCCGGCGCGCTGGCAATCGGCCTGGACTCGGCTGGTGGCGCGCCATGCCGCCTTGCGCACGGCTTTTTTTGCCGGCGCGGACGACAAGGTTCTCTGGCGCACAGTGGAGGCGGAGGAACTGGCGCCGGCCGTTCAGATCGGCCTCGACCATTGCGAGTCGCTGCAGGATGCCCGGGAGCGCATCGCCGCGCGCTCGAATGCGCCATTCCCGCTCACCGAACCGCCGCTGGCGCGGGCCGGCCTGGTGCAGGTGGCGGAGGGCGGGGGCGAAACGCTGTTCTGGTTCGCCATGCACCATGCGGTGGTCGACGGCTTGTCCGCGCGCATCGTGCAGGAAGAGATGCATGCTCTGTTGTTGGGGCGCGCGCTGCCACCGGCCCCCAACGGCGTCGCGCAGGCCAGTCGGGCCGAACAGCAGTATCTAGCCTCCGGCCTTGCCGTGCGCGACCGCGCCTGGTGGCGGGACAAGCTGGACATCCTGACCACCGAAGCCGGCGGCGAAGCCTTCAACGAATTCAGCACGGACCATCGCCGCCCCGCCATTCCCAGCGGAGTATCCGTCGCCCCCCTCGTCGAACGGCTGGGTGCCGGCACCGTCGCCGCGCTGACCCGTTTGGCGCGGGCCCAGCGGGTGGGATTGCATGCCCTGCTGCTGACACTGCTGGAGGCGGAGGCCAGACGGCGCGACAGACGGCGAAACCTGATCGTCGGCACCGGCATCTCCGTCCGTCCGCCTGGGGCCGATCGGGCCGTGGGCTATTTCGTCAACCTGCTGCCGGTCATCTTGAACGGGGGCAACGCGCCGACGCTGGCCGCGCAAATACGCGCCACCCAGACCAGCCTGACAGAGACCGTGGAGCATGGGGACTATCCCTCCGGTCTGATCTACCGGGAATTCCGTCAACGGCATCCGGATGCCCGGCCTCATGCGCGCGGTTCGCTGTTCGACATCGCCCTGACTGCCGTTCCGTCCCGCACCTGCGGCGATGCCGGCTCGGGGTTTTCGCTGACACCAAGGAAATTACCGGGGGAACTCTCCAGTCCCGCCGGCGGTCTGGATCTCGACTTTAGCCATGAGCCGGTCGAGGACCACGGCGGTGGCCTGGAACTGACGCTGGTATGGAACCCGGACGTCTACAGCCGGACTACCGCGCAGGCATGGCTGAGTTCGTTCGCGGGCTGGGCGCGCTGGCTGGCCGAGGATATCGGCCGCGCCGATGCTCCCCTGCCGGCGCTCCTGCCCGAGGAAGCGCGGTGTCTGGCGCGATGGGAACGGGGACCGGCGGTCACACGGCCGGCGAAGCGCTTCCATGAACTCTTCGAGAGTCTGGCCGGCCAGTATCCGCAGCGGGCCGCCGTCGTCGCCGAAACCGGCGTCGAGAGCTATGCCGAACTGAATCGCCGCGCCAACCGCATCGCCCGAACCCTGCTCGACCATGGCGTCGCCCGCGAGGAGCCGGTGGCCGTGCTGACGGAGTGTTCGGCCGATCTTCCCGCGGCCGTGCTGGGCATTTGGAAGGCGGGAGCCGCCTATCTGCCCCTGGCTCTCGAACAGCCGCCGGAACGTCTGGCCTGGATGGCCGGGGATTCGGGTGCGAGAGTACTGATCGTCCTCGACGGGCATACGGTACCGCCGTCCCTGGCACAGGCGGCGAAGACAATCCTGCGTCCGGAAGACTGGGATCGAAACGCGTCCCATGCCGGGCGCCCCGAGATCGCCGGCACGCCCCAGGATCTGGCCTATATCATTTACACCTCGGGAACGACTGGGATGCCCAAAGGCGTCCTGATCCAGCACGACAGTCTGGTCAACGTCGCCTACATGAGCGGGGAGACGTTCGGCCTTACGCCCGAGGACCGCTTCTCCCTGGTCGCGACTCCGGGCTTCGACGCGTCCCTTTGGGAACTGGGCGGCGCGCTTCTGAATGGCATGGCGCTGGTGCCGGTGTCGCGGGCCTTGCGCGACGACCCCTGGGCCTTGAAGCAATGGTATAAGAAGTACGGCGTGACGGTGGCCTTCCATGCCCCGTCCTACCTGCGCGTCAGCAAGCAGACGCCTTTCGAGGGAATGCGCGTCCTGATCTGCGGCGGCGAGGCGCCGAACCATGACGATGCCAGGTGCCACGCCAATCATCTCGCATTCTTTAACGCCTATGGCCCGACCGAGACCTGCATCTTCGTCTGCGCGGAACAGATCTCAGCGCACCCTGACGCCAGCCGTCCGTTGCCGCTGGGACGGCCTTTGGCCAATACCGGCATTTCCATCCGCCGCGACAACGGCGACCCGGTACCGCCCGGCGTGGTGGGGGAAGTCTGGCTGAGCGGGACGGGCCTGGCGCGCGGCTATCTCAACAACCCGGATTTGACGGCCCAGCGATTCGTTGAGACGCGGGACGGGCGGTTCTATCGTTCGGGTGATCTGGGCCGCTGGACCGACGATGGCCAGTTGGAGCTTGCGGGACGCATCGACCAGCAGATCAAACTGCATGGCCAGCGCGTGGAACTGGGTGAGATCGAACAGGCGCTTGGTTCGCACCCGGCCGTGGAGGAGGCCGTCGCCCAGGTGGAGGCGGCCGCGAACGACACCAAGACCCTACGGGCGTTCGTTCGCCTTCGCCCCGGCGCCGCCATGCCGGCGGAGGATGAATGGCGCGGCTATCTGGTCGACCGATTGCCCCTGTACATGGTCCCGGCTTCGGTCACTTCTGTCGCCGCCATCCCCCTGACCTTCGCCGGGAAGATCGACCGGGATGCCTTGTTGCTTGCTCCGAGGGAGCGTAGCGACGGCCCCGCGAAAAGCCCGCCGTCGGGCGAAATGGAAACGCGGATCGCCGCCGTGTGGGGCGATCTGCTGGGGGCGCGCGTCTGGCGCGAGGACAATTTCTTCGCCCTGGGCGGCAACAGTCTGCTGGCCGTGACCATGGCGCATCGGCTGTCGCGCGACTTGGCGCGGCCGGTTGCCGCGCGCGAGCTATTCGCCGCCCCGACGCTGGCCGGCTTCGCCCAGCGGCTGGCGGAACTGCTGCGCACCGCACTCCCCGCCTGTGATGGCCAGGCCACGGCATCCGTCAAAAGCGATCTGGCGACCGAAGGCCAGCGGGAATTCCGCGTGGCCGAAGCGGCCGGTCTGGATACGCGCGCGTTCACCATCCCCCTGCTGCGTGTCGTCGAGGGCCCGATGCCGCCGCTCGACGGCTGGAACAAGGCCTGGGCGGGTCTGGTGGCGCGGCACGAGGCCTTGCGAACCTATTTCTATGAAGACGCGGAAGGCCGCCTGCGCCGGGCGGCCGTGCCGGCCCTGAAGCCAAGGCTGGAAACTGCGACCCAGCCCGACATGTCCTCGGCCCGGACCTTCGTGCGACAGCGCCAGGACGAGCCCTTCGACATGGGCGCGCTCCCGCTGTGGCGGGCCGGACTGGTCGAGGTGGCGGGCTCCGGCGAACACCTGTTCTGGCTGGCCCTGCATCACTCGCTGGGCGATGGCCGATCCATTGGGATCATCGTGGAGGAGTTAGGCGCGCTGCTGCGGGGCGAGCAACTTGCTCCGCTAACCAGCGATTTCGCGGAGTCGGCCGCCCGTGAGGAAGCCTATCTGGCCGGACCGGATTGCGCCGCGGACGCCCGCTATTGGAGCGACTTTTTGGCCCGGCAGCCCGACGCGGCGTTCGAAGAAGGACCATTGGATTTCGCGCGCTCCATCACCGCGAAAACGGGAAACCATCGTTTCGAGAGGCGTCTCGACGCCGCCACGACCGAGGGGCTGAAAGCAATCGCCCGGGAGCATGAGGCCAGCCTGCATGCGGTGTTGCTGACCCTGCTGGCGCTGGAAGCGCGGCGGCGTATGGGGCGTACGGACGTTGTCATCGGCACCACCGCCTCTATCCGGGAGACCGCCGGTGAAGACCAGGTGGTCGGCTACTACGTCAACATGCTGCCGCTCGCGTGCCACCTTTCGCGGGATGCCGCTTTCGGCGCCGCGCTGCGCGAGACGCAGCAAGCTCTGGCGGCGGCGCTGCAGCATGGGCGCTATCCCTTCGCGCGCATGTACCACGGTTTCTGGAGCAAGCGGCCTCAGCAGCGCCACCCCGCGCGCTATCCACTTTTCGATGTGGCGGTCACAGAAAATCCGGAACGCGGTTCGGGCCCGTGCCCGGCATCGCTTCGCCTGACGCGGCCTTCCGCACTCGCGGATGGGGGCGCTGGAACCGTGGGCTACGAACTTACCGACGCCTCGCCCGGACCGGACATGGTTCTGATCCACGAAGCCCTGGCCGACGGCGGGTTGCTGCTGCTATGGCACGTGAATGCCGCTCTCTACACTCGGGAGACGGCAAGCTGCTGGTTCGACGGCCTGCGCGGTTGGGCGGCGTGGCTGGCGGAGGACCGTGGGCGGGCGCAGGAGGCTCTGCCTTCCCTACTGCCGCGCGAGGCGGCGGTGCTGGACGGCTGGGGGCAGGGCGCGCAAGTGGCCCGTCCGGCGGTGCGCTTTCATGAGTTGTTCGAAGGCGTCGTCGACACCCCCAACCAGTGCGGCCACCCGGCCGTCGTCACCGAATCCGGCATCACTACTTATGCGGCATTGGAGCGGGAGGCCAACGCCATCGCTCATAGTCTGTTGTCGCGCGGCGCCACGCCCGGCATCGTGGTCGGTGTTCTGACCGGGCGTTCCGCCAACCTGCCAGCGGCGGTTCTGGGCATTTGGAAAGCTGGCGCGACCTATTTGCCGCTGGCCGCCGACCTGCCGGCGGAACGCTTGGCCTTCATGGCGCGCGATGCCGGGATCGCCCAATTGATCGCCCTGGACGGGTTGGTGCCCCCTGTGCTGGCCAAGGACCTGCCCGCCCCCTTTCGCCCGGAAGAGATGGATGCGGAGTTCCGCCGAACGCATGCCCATCGCCCGGCGCTGCGCGGCGGCACCGGCGATGCCGCTTACATCATCTATACGTCCGGTTCTACCGGCCAACCCAAGGGCACGCTGATCGGCCACGACGCCTATGTCAACTCGGTGCTGGGAACTGGCGAGACCATTGGCCTGACCCGCGACGACCGCAGCCTGATGTTTGCATCGCCGTCTTTCGACGTCTCCCTTTCGGATATTGGGTTGCCCCTGGCCTTCGGTGCGGCGTTGTGTCCAGTCCCCTACGAGGTCCTCAGTTCGCCCAACCGTTTCCGAGCCTTCCTGGCCAAAATGGATGTCACGGTGGCCGATATCACGCCCACCTATCTGCGGCTTTTCGACGGAGCCGCGCTGCCTTCGCTGCGCATCCTGGTCACCGGCGGAGAGACGCCGTTTCCGGCGGATGTTGAAACCTATGCGGGCCGGCACCTGTACTTCAACGCCTACGGTCCCACCGAGAACACGATCAGCAGCACCATGGGAAGGCTGCGTTCCGGCGGCCAGGGCAACCTCTCTTGCGGCCGCCCCTTGGCGAATACCAGCGTCGACATATGCGACTCGGATGGGAACCCGGTCCCTCCCGGCATGGTCGGAGAACTGTGGCTCGGGGGCGCCGGCCTGGCCCGTAGTTATGTGGGACGGCCGGACTTGACCGCCGCCGCTTTCGTGGAAACGGCTCGGGGACGGCGCTACCGCTCCGGCGATCTGGGCCGCTGGCGCGCTACGGGCGAAATCGAAATCCTCGGCCGTATCGACAATCAAGTGAAGCTCAATGGCATTCGTGTCGAGTTGGGGGAAATCGAACACGCCCTGAGCAGCCACCCGGCCATCGCGCAGGCGGTGGTGCTGCTGGATGGCGATGCGTCAGGGAGCCACAGCCTTTGGGGCTTCGTCCGCCCCTTGCCTGGTAGGGAAGCCCCGGCGGGAGATTGGTGGCGTGAGTATCTGGCTGGCCGCCTGCCAGCATATATGATCCCGTCTACGGTGATCGCCGTTCCCGCTATCCCCCTTTCCAATTCCGGCAAGGTGGACAAAGCGGCCCTGAAGACACTGCTGGCCGGCCGTTCGCCGCGCGGTGGAGACCGCCTGCCGCAGGACTGCCTGGAAACGGAGATCGCCCGTTTGTGGAGCGAACTGCTGGGCCCCAGCCGCGGCGCCGGCACAATCCATCGCGACGACAACTTTTTCGCCCTCGGCGGTCACAGTCTGCTGGCCATCGCCGCGGCGCACCGCCTTGAGGAGAAACTCGGCTATCCCATCCCCGCCCGCGAGCTGTTCGCGGAACCGACTCTGTGCGGCTTCGCTCAACGGATCCGCCAACTAGGTGGCGGGGCAAACACTCCGCCTGCCGTTTCTTCCTCGGATCGGGCAACGGAGGGGCAGCGCGAATTCTGGGTCGCCGAACAGGCCGGCCTCGACACACGTGGCTTCAACATCGCCCTGACTCTGGCCACCTCGGGCGACGTCCCGCCCGCCGCCCAATGGCGTTCGGCATGGGCGGCGCTAGTCGCGCGGCACGATGCATTGCGCACCAGCTTCTACCAGGATGCCGACGGAGTGCTGCGGCGTTCCACACTGGCGGAACTCGGCGCGGNNGGATCTGGAGGTTTCCCTCCAGCCGGACATGCCCACCGCCATGGCCCATATCCGGGGGGGACAGAGGGACCCCTTCGTCATGGAGACTCCTCCCCTGTGGCGCGCCGGGCTGGTCCACGTGGCAGATACGGACCAGCCGGTCTTCTGGCTCGCATTGCACCATTCCGTGGGGGACGGCGTTTCGCTCGGGGTCCTGACGGAGGAACTGTCCACTCTCCTGAGAGGGGGAACACTGCCCGCCGTCACCAGCCACTTCGATCGTTCGGCTGGCCAGGAGGAGAACTATCTGGCCGGACCAGCCTGCGTGGAGGATGCGCTTTATTGGCGGAAGATCCTGGGCGCCCTTGCCGAGGGATCGAAGGACGGCTCTCCGGATGCACCGCAGCCTTTCGATGAATGGCCCCTGGACCTCGCCCGCCCCCTGGGACGCACGCTGCACCACGCCAAGGGCGCCCATGGCTTCCGTGTCCGGCTGGATGCCTCCACCGTCGCCGGTTTGCGCGATCTCGCCCAAAAGAATGGCGCCAGCCTGCATTCCCTGATGCTGACGATCATGGCCCAGGAGGTGCGGCGGCGCACCGGACGGCCTGAATTCCTGCTCGGCACCGCGGCTTCCACCCGCGACTCTGCCAGCGAAGCGCGCATCGTCGGCTATTACGTCAACATGCTGCCCGTGCCGTGCCAGGTCCACCGCCGCGAGTCCGTCGAACAGGCCCTGCGCACCATGCAGCGGAGTCTGGCGGAGGGATTGCAACATGCGCGCTATCCGTTCGCCCGCATGTATCGGGACTTCCGCCAGGATCATGCCACATCACATGCCATGTCGCCGCATCCGGCGCGCTATCCCCTGTTCGATCTGGCGGTAACCGAAAATCCGCGTGGGGCAGGCCCTCGGCNNTCGGCCTGCGGCGGCCTCCCAGTCCGCCGAACTCCATTTCAGCAGTGTCGCTCCCCTGGCCGGCAACGCCGCCCGCTATGAGCTTCACCTGAATGCGCCCGCCCAGGATATGGCCCTGGTGCATGAAGGCCAACCGGACGGCAGCCTGATCTTGCAATGGTATGTCAACGCCGCCATCTATGAAAAGGAAACCGCCGAGGCCTGGATCGACTCCCTGGCCGGATGGGCACGCTTCCTAGGCGAGGGCCGGCGGCTCTCGGGATCTCCGTGGCCCGCCTTGCTGCCGGAAGAGGAAAATCTGCTGGCCGGCTGGGAGCGAGGACCCGCTCTGCCGCACCCGGCGCCCAGCTTACCTGCGCGGTTCGAGCATTGGGCACGCACTCAGCCCGAACGGCCCGCCCTGATCACCGAACAAGGGGCGCAAAGCTATGCGGTGTTGAACGCCAGATCCAACGCCCTGGCCCATGCCCTGCTGGCCCTGGGCGTGGCGCGGCAAGAGCCGGTCGGCGTCCTCACCGGCCGCTCCATCGCCCTGCCCGAGACCGTGCTGTCCATCTGGAAGGCCGGCGCATGTTACCTGCCCCTGGTCATGGACTTGCCAGCCGACCGTCTGGCCTTCATCGCCCGCGACGCCGGCATCCGGGTTCTGGTGGTCCTCGACGGGCATCGACTGCCTGCCTCGCTGGCCGAGACCGGCTGCCAAATCTTCCGGCCGGAAAGCCTCTCGGAAGCGTTCCTCCGCAGCCATGGCCAACCGCCCGAAATCGGGGACGGCGTCGGGGGTTCGGACCTTGCGTGCATCATTTATACCTCCGGTTCCACGGGAGTGCCCAAGGGGGTTATGTTGCACCACCAGGGACTGATCAATCTCGGCGTGGCTATGGACGCCACCCTGGATATCCGCTCCGACGACAGAGCCTTGCTGATCGCGTCGCCCTCCTTCGACGCATGGATTGCCGATCTGGCCATGGCCTGGACGGCCGGAGCGGCAGTGGTGCCCATCCTGCGCGGCGAGATGGACGACATCGCGGGCATGCGGGCCAAGATGGCCCGGCTGGGAGTCAGCACAGCCGCCGTGACACCGTCCTATCTCCGCCTTTTCGAGCAGGCGGACTTTCCCGGCCTGCGCCTCCTGATAACCGTGGGCGAGCCGCCCCATCGTGCCGATGCCCTGCACTATGCCGCGCGCCTGCGCTACATCAACGGCTACGGTCCGACTGAGAACACCGCCGCCGTCAGCTTCGGGCAGATAGGGGCCCACGAGGCCCACGCCAAACGACTAACGGCTGGCAAGCCTCTGGCCAACACGTCGGTCCATATCCGCGACAGCCAGGGAGAGCCGGTTCCGCCCGATGCAGTGGGGCGCATATGGCTGGGCGGCATGGGGCTCGCCTCGGGGTATCTGAACCGTCCCGAACTCACCGCCGCCAGCTTCGTGGAAACGCCCGCCGGCCGGCTCTATTCGACTGGCGATTTAGGACGTTGGACTCGCAGCGGCGAGCTGCAGATCCTGGGCCGCTCCGACGGGCAGGTGAAACTGCGCGGGCAACGGGTGGAGCTGGGCGAAATCGAGCATCGGCTCGGCACCCATCCGGGCGTGCGGCAGGGAGTCGCCGTGGTGGAAACCCAACCCGGCGGCATGCAAACCCTGTGGGCTTTCGTCTGCCTTCAATCCGGGGCGGCCGAGCCCACCCAGGCGGCATGGCACGATTACCTGTCCAGGACGCTGCCCTCCTACATGGTGCCCGCGACCGTGCTCCGGGTGCCGGCCATCCCGGTGAACACCTCCGGCAAGGTGGATCGGGCGGCGCTGTTGCGCGTGGTTTCCGAGCGGAGGACCAACCCCGCCGAAGCGAGCGGCATCGACAGTCAGGGCACCCAGCCCCGAGAGGGCATGGAACAACGCGTCGCGCAAGTGTGGGCGGACTGCCTCAAACACCCGTCCATCGCCCGCGAGGACAATTTCTTCGACCTGGGGGGCGACAGCCTGCGGGCCATCTCCGCGGTCAATCAGCTTCGGCGCACGGTCCACTGCACCATCAACGATCTCTACGAGCATCCCCGATTGGCCGATTTCGCCGGCGCTTGCCGGCCGCGGCCCGAGCATTTGCGGACGCTGATCCAATCCGCCGCCCGGCACTGGCAAGGCTACCGGGAGGGACTTGCCGCCTATGAGGCGGAGCGCGACGCGGCTCTGGACGCCGCGCGGCGCGCTTATGAGATGCGGAACCAGTCCTACCGGCAGGACGGTGCGGGGGAACGCCGGGATTATGGACGGGTTCTCCTGACCGGGGCGACCGGCTACCTGGGCAGCTATCTCCTGCGCGAACTGCTGGCCAGCCGGGACCGCCAGGTTAGCGTGCTCGTGCGCAGCGGCGACGACCGCACCGCCCGCGCCCGCCTGGGCGAGATTCTGTGCCACTATTTCGGCCCGGAAAAGGGCGCTGCCTTGCGGGACAATCCCCGGCTTACGGTGCTGGCGGGCGATTTGCGCCGGGACGATCTGGGCCTGTCGCCGCAGGCGCACGATCGCCTGGCGGACAGCTTGCAAGCGGTCTTCCACTGCGCCGCCAACGTGAAGCATTTCGGCCATTATTGGGAATTCCATGCCGACAATGTGGCCGCCACCGCCCGATTGCTGAAACTGGCGGCTCACCGCGCCGCTAACCCGGCGGATTTCCACCTCGTCTCCACTCTCTCGGCATGCGGGAAGGCCCCCGAAGCCGGCTTCCGGCTGTTCACGGAATACGACACCGCGCCCGAAGTGTTGGACGAGAACTACTACATCCGCAGCAAGCAGGAGGCCGAGCGGCTGGTGGGGGCGGCCCGGCAGGATCTCGCCAATGCCTGCATCCACCGGGTCGGCAATCTGGTGTTTGCCGCCGAGGGCGGACCGCTGCAATTCAACATCGGGGAAAACGCCTTCTTCCGGCAACTCGCTGCTTTCCTGTGCCTGGGAGTAGCGCCCGACGATTCCCATCTGTGGCTGTGCCATGCCGATATGGTGGCGCGCGGACTAGTGCTGCTGGCGGGCGCGGCGGATCTGACCAACGAAACCCATCATCTGGAAAATGCCCGAAGGGATACGCTGGCCGGCTTCGTCACTGCGGCGGAGGGAGTCCGCGCCTGCAGTTTCGACGCCTTCCTGAAGCGGCTGGAACAGGCGGTGGACGAACCCGGGATGGATGCCGCGCTGACCGAGACCCTGGAAAACTTCGGGCTGTATCGCGGCCTGTCGCCGCAGGAGCGAGCGCGCCGGCTGGAAATCGTCTCCGGGCGCACCCAGACCCTGCTGACCAGGCTGGGGTTTGCCTGGCCGCCGGCTCCGATGGCAGGGCAGGCGGAAATGCTGCGCCAGGCGGCCCGGCTTTTCTCGCCGCAGTCATTGTCGAACGCCGCCAGGGGGGCATCATGTTGAGAGGATGGCTTCGAGTGGGGAGGTGGCCCATGCCCTAGCCACGTGGAACGGCTCAATGTTTAGGCGGGACTGGGAGTCCCGCGCAGGCTGGGAGCCTGCCCCACTAGGACCGATTGCGTGAACGGCACGTTATGCGGTGCTGACGGTTCACGCTGGAACTCAAAGGTGCATTGGTCATGCGGAGTCATTCCGCGAGGGAGAATCACAATGTCTACGTCTACTTCTATGTCTTTGTCTAACGTTACGAACTCGAATACGGGCCTCTCCGGGGCGGTTTTGGATATTGCGTCGAACGGCGATGCTTCGCTGTTCCTGGGGATGCAGGACGCGTACAGCCAGCTCGAACACGAGCCACTGCGCCAAGTTTTGCTCGATAGCCTCAACGCCGAGAAAGAGTCCGTACAGGCGATTGCGCGGAGTTTTGGCGGTTTTCTGGCAGGTACCCAGGCAATCGACATTCGCCGGCGGTTCTTTGCTTCCTGGCAAAAAACCAACAACTCCGCGATGTCCGTGGAAGGCCTGGCCAATCGCATGACTGCGGAGGGCGAAGCGAAGGCCGGCAGTTCCGAAACAGACAGCGCACTTTCGTTGTTTCGCGCCGCGGGCCGCATGAACCGCGTAGCGGACGAAGACCTGGGCGTCGGGGGCCAAGCGCTCCACTTCGAGCTGTACTATCGCATGGCGACGGAATTTGCCGGCCAGGACGACCAATGGCAGAGCCGCCAATACTGCTTGCCGGCCGCGGCGGAGTTCAAATCCTGGCTCGACGCGTCGCGTCTGCGCTCGCCTGTCATGGTCGGCATTTACTCGTTGCTGGTGCACGAGGGCTACACTCACGCCGAGCTTGAGACCATCGCAACACCGTTCTACAACTGGGCGACCACCGACATGAGGCTTTCGGATCACGATGCACGCCGCGCGCTGGCGTGGATCACGGTCCATTGCGGCGGCACCGAGAAAGCGCACTTCGCACACTCCTGCGCGTCGCTGGCGCACTACGTGAAGGGCAGCGGCGCAGTCATCGACCTGCAGGCCGCGGGCGAGACCTTCCGGAAGTACTTCCGGCTCAAGGGTGCCGTGATGGCGCAGCTCAGCGAGACGTATAGCTAACGCTGGGAATGAAGGTGACGGCAAACGGCGGAGCACTCACGGCGCCGTAACCATCTTGATCTTTGCCACCCGGAGATTCGTGCTCTTCGAAATGACAGTGTGCATGGGGCGTCCGCTGCGAATGATGTGGGGCGGACTCTCAGTCCGCGCGGAGCTCTCAGCTCCGCATTGGCAGGGCTGGTGGAAATGTCCAGGCGGGACTGGGAGTCCCGCGCAGGCTCAGAGCCTGCCCCACCAAGGCTGTTACGGTATTCTGGGAGGATCGACAGGTCTTGCTGTGTGCAGAGACCTGGAAGCCACCAACACGCTGCAACGGGAAGCGGGCACCATCCAAGTCATCAACGGCCATGAAATTATCTCCGGCCCTGTGCGACATCCAATGCGCGTTCGCATCGCCCCTGGTGCCTCATGAACAAATTGAAGCGGTTCGGCATTTTCGCTTTCCTACAGCGTGAAACCCACGCTCTGGACCGGAAACTGCTGGTACTGACGGCCGCTTCCGGCATTGCCAATGCAATGAACCTGGCGGTAATCAATGCTGCGGTCGATGCCTTGAAGGGAGGCGGACCGTCCTGGCGGCTTTTTCTGTGGTTCGGCCTGTCCATCGCGCTGTTCGTCTATTCCCTGCGCTACATCCTCTATGAATCCACCAGGATCACCGAGGCCGCCATTTGCAGCGTACGGTTGCGGCTGGCCGACAAGATCCGCCGCTCCGACCTGCTGACGCTGGAATCCATCGGCGAGGCCGACATTCATTCCCGGATCAGCCGCGACACGGCGGCCATCGGCCAGGCAACGCGGCCGCTGTTCGCCGCCGCCCAAGGCGCCGTCATGATCGTCTGCACCATGGGCTATATCGCCCTGGTGTCGCCGGTCGCCATGCTGCTTTGCGTCATCCTGATCGCGCGACCTCTGTAAACGGCCAGTACATCTTCAGCGGCGACCTGAGCGGGCAACCGCAGTACACCATGGCAGCCAACGGCGACTCTGTCCTGCAGATGACTCAGCCCGGCCCTCCCGGACAAATCGAGGATGCCAACGGCTTGAAGATCTCCGTCGGATTGACTGCCCAGCAGATCTTCGACGACCAGGACGCCACCGGAAAACCCACGGCGGCTAACGTCTTCGGAGCGGTTACCGGCCTGCTGACCGCGCTGCAGAACAATGACGGCCCGGGCATCCTGACGGCCGTGACGAACATACAGACCGCCTCGGCGCATCTGAACGATGAAAGCAGTTTCTACGGCGCGGCCCAGAACAACCTCACCGCCGCCGGCAACTCGGCCAGCCAGACGCTCATCGAAGTGCAACAGCAGCTCAGCAACGAGCAGGATGCGGACGCGGCCCAAGCCTCCCTGGATTTGACCACCGCCAACACCGATTTGCAGGCCGCCATGGCCTCGCAGGCCATGCTCAAGCCCCAAAGCTTGTTTAACTATCTGGGGTAGTACGACGACCCCGGGTCCAGCGCCTGATAAAGAACCGGCCGAGGAGCAGTTTCGCCACCCGTCGGAATTCCCGGGAGATCCGCGGCCTTTGGGCGGCGGTAGCCCCGCGCGACGGGCGTGCCGAGCGCGCTTGCATCGGCCAAGCCTTATCCCTGCACGCGCTGGGACCCACGCCGGGGAGCCCCTGTGTTTGTGCGCCCGGCGATCTGCCCACCCCCTCCGGTAAACCCGAGGCAACCTCGCGTACAATAGGGTGAGCAGTAATGTTTCGATGAAAACCAATCGCTTGAAAGACGAAGCGGCGGCTTTCGACCTGCAGATCCGTGAGCGCATCGCCCATGGCCACGTCCCGGACCTCAGACGCGCGCAGCCGTGCGATTGGTTCTACAACAACCCCTGGCGGCGGCCGGAGTACATCGACTCCATCTTCGGCGAGGACTTTCGTTTCGCGCTCGCCCAAATCCCCCCGGGGTCCCGCATACTCGAAGTCGGTTCCGGCCCCGGCCATATGGCGCTGGAACTGGCTAGGAACGGGCATCGGGTCACGGGAGTGGAACTGTCGCCCGAATGTGTCCGGGTGGCGCGGCGCATGGCCGCCGAGAACCCCTACCGGGAGAGCTTCGGCAGCCTCTCGTATGCTGTCGGAGATATCTTTACTTGGGAGTGCGGGGAGCGATACCAGGCGATCTGCTTTTTTGGGGTACTGCATCACTTCGATAATCCGGGCGCCGTCCTGGACCGGGTGCTGGGCCTGCTCGAACCGGAGGGAGCCATTATTGCCGTCGAACCGGCCCGCGACTGGTTTTCGCCTCTGAACGCCGCGGTCGCGCTGCTGATCCGCCTCCTGCTTTCGCGGTCTGGCCGCTGGCATGAAACGCTGCGCCTGCCCGGCGATACCGCGCAGTTGGGATCCCTGGTGGACGACTGTCTTGCGGAATATCGCGAGCAGCGGGATCGGGATGCGCCCGCGCAGTCGCCACAGGATAACTCGAGTTATGCCGATGGCATGCTTGCCGCCCTACGGGAACGCTTCGACCAAACGGCGTTCCAAAATGGACACGCCTTCCTGCCGCGCATGATCGGAGGCGTGCGGGGCACGGAAGCCGATGCCCTCGAGATGGCCGCTTTTCTGCGCCTGTTTGACGAGTACTGTGTGCGCTCCGGATTGCTGATGCCGGGACAGTTCCGGTTCGCCGGGCGCAAACGCACCCTTGGAATCCCCAAAACGGTTAGTTAGTTAGGCGCCCATCGGAAAGCGCGGTCAATGGATCCGGCTCGGCACACGAGAATCCGTTCAGATTTGCGACTCATCGCTTCGCGGCGGCGATCAAGTCACACACGTCTCGTACGGCACCGCGTCCCCCGGGAGAGCCACACAGGAATCGGGCCGCGGCCCGCGCTTCCCGCCGGGCGTCCGACGGGGCGCAAGAAATGCCTCCCGCCTGTGCAACGGCGGCCATCACTTCGATATCAGGCTGATCATCGCCGATATAAGCGACTTCACTGAACCCGATCCCTTCCTGTTCGCAGATGGCGCGCAGGGTCTGCACTTTGTCGAGGATGCCCGTGTGGACGCGGGAAAAGCCCAGTTTGCGCGCGCGCGCCTCGGGGATGTCGCTGCGTTCGCGTGTGATCAATGCGACCTCGACGCCGAGGGCCTGAACGGCGCTGATGCCATGGCCATCGTGTGTGTGGAAACGCTTCAGCACTTCGCCGGTGCCGTCGTAGTACATCGACCCGGGCGTCAATGTTCCGTCACAATCGAGGGCCAGCAGTCTGACCGACTTCCATGGCAGTGGCTTCGCGGGCCGCACGCAGTCGATCTCCTGCGCCAACACCTCCGCCACGTGGAGATCGAGTTCGGTATCTATGTCCACCGCAAGTCGTTCGTCGACGAGTAGGGGCAAGATCCGAGGGCCCGTCATGGAACCGGCATATAGCGTCGAAACTCGCATTGCGTCGACAATTCCATTATGCCAATACACGGCCGGCAGCGCCTGGCGAGGTGAATTGAACGGTTCCGGATTGCCAGGAATGTCGAGTAGTGGAAGCATATAGGGCGCCTGTCTCCCGCCCTTGCTCAGACGCCACATCTTGAACGGCGTCGCGGCCGGCCGGCAAACGGAACGAACCGAAGTGCATTGCGGATCGCCGCGCAAGAGGCGCACGGCATGGTCCACATAGTCGCGTCCGCGGAACGGCGATGTGGGCCGCAGATGAATCACGAACTCCGGTTGCCAGTTTTCCCGGTCAGCCAGCCAATCGAGCGTGTGGATGAACACCGGCAGGTCAAGGGTCGTGTCTTGCGCCAGTTCAGGTGGCCTCAAAAAGGGCACCTCCGCCCCATATGCCTTGGCAACAGCGGCGATCTCGGGATCATCGGTCGTACAGATAGTCCGCTCGACTGCTGCCGCTTGAACGCCTGCCTGCACCGCCCACCCCGTCAACGGATGTCCGCCGAGCAGCCGCAGGTTTTTCCTTGACAGCCCTTTGGAGCCGCCCCGAGCAGGAACAATAGCCAACACTCCGCCGGTCTTCATGCTTCCTTGACAAGGGGAAACCGGGAGCGGTATTTCAGCTTGTTGCGTTGGGGCACTTCGACAGGAAGGATATCGGTGCTCTTCAGAGTCCATGCTTCCGCGATTTGGCGCGCATTACGCGTGATCCTGGCGAAGCCCGCAGGTTCCAGCGACGCCGCGTGATCCGACCCCTTCGACGTTCGGTCCAGCGTGAAGTGCCGCTCGATGATGGTCGCCCCCAGCAGCGGGGCGATAGCATCCAGCGCGATGCCATTATGATGGCCTGAGAATCCGATCTCGCGGACGAGGTCAGTTTGTTTATAGTGGCGGACTAGCCGTACGATTTCAAGCAGACACACGTCTTTGGAGCCTGCCGGATATGCCGACGTGCAGGCATAGAGCACGATCCGCTCGGGGCAGGCGTGGAAAACGGCTATGGCGCGGTCGATCTCTTCTCGCGTCGTCATACCGGTCGATATGTGCACGTCACCATCGTATTCGTCGCGCAGAAGCTCGAGCATTTCGATGTTGTTGTTGCACGCAGAGGGTACCTTGATGGAGTTTGGTTTCAGGGAGATGATTTCACAGGCGCTCGTTACGTCCCAGACCGACGTTGAATACTCGATGCCATGCTCTTCACAGCAAGCCTTGAGAAGCCTGTGCGTAGACGCGTCGAATTCCAACGCCTCGCGATGCTCACCATACGTCCTGCCGAAGCTATGCGGATTGTCGTAGGGGGCATGGTACTGCTCGGAAGTTAGGAGCTCCCGCGGGGAGCGTCTTTGGAACTTCGCGACATCGGCGCCGCAAGTCTTGGCTACCACAATCATTTGTTTAGCGACACCGAGTTTTCCCCCATGATTGCATCCTATCTCCGCGACGAACTTCGGGATCGTCAAATTGACGGGTAGTGTGTACGAATCTAACCGATCCGAAAGATCCTCATAGCATAAAGATAGCGATTTATTATTCATGATCACGATTCCGCTGGCGTTCTTACGCCGGAAAACAGCCACTACGCTCTGTGTTGATGCCAATCTCAGCGATGACCAGCGGTGGATGGCCGATCCTGCGTCCGGCAATGGCAAGCTCCGGCATTTCGACCTCTGTCGACCAGGAGGAACGTATTTCCCGCCTACGGAAATAGACCGGCTTGTTGTCTCAACTAGGCAATGTAGTGCCCTTTGGGCCGGATTATTCTCCGGCTGGCCGGCGATTACCGGCGGGGCTCATCAAATCAAGCGCGCGCGGAAGCCATGGCAAGGCGTGGCGCGGCCTTTTTTGAGAGCCATCCGGGGTTTGTCCCACTAGCTTCATCATGAGCCGTGGCCTCCAAAAAACCTTCCGGGCGGCGGTGGCGCACCACCAGGCCGGCCGCCTGTCTCAGGCCGAGGCGCTTTATCGCAGGATAATTGCCGGCCAGCCGAACGAGGCTGAAACCCTGCGTCTGCTCGGCGTGATCGCGCACCAACGGGGCTGTCAGGAGGAGGCCGAACAGTGGGCCCGCCAAGCCATCTCCGCCTGTGGCCGGCCTGTCGCCGAGTTCTGCAACACCTTGGGCGCCGTGCTCGCCGCCCAAGGCAAGCCCGGTGAGGCTGTCCGGTGCTACCAGGAGGCCGTTGCTCTGAAGCAGGATTATCCCGAAGCTCACCAAAACCTGGGCCGGACACTGGCCGCCCTGGGTCGCATGGAGGAGGCGGCGCCCCACTTCGAAAAAGCGCTGCATCTGCGTCCTGGCGATGCCACGGCGCACCATGACATGGGCAGCGTTTTTGCGCATCGGAAGATGGCCGCCGAAGCCATGGCGTGCTTCGAAAAGGCGGTCCAGCTCGATCCGCGAAACGCCGACGCCTGGAACAACCTGGGCAACATGCGGCGTGCGCGAGGCCGGGTTGCCGAGGCCATCGTTTGCGTCCAAAAGGCGCTTGCCCTCCAGCCAGGATTTGCGGCCGCCTACAGCAACTTGGGCGTCATGCTGCACGAACAGGGCAAGGTTGACGAAGCCATCCTTTCTCTGCAACAGGCGTTGGCGCTCGAGCCCAATGACGCGGCGGCGTGGAGCAATCGGGAATGCCCGGTAGATCGT
>PKYZ01000718.1 GCA_003132865.1 Bryobacterales bacterium | reverse complement strand
CTGAGTCAAGCACATACCCATCGTCTATTATTCACCGTCGTCCGTAACTTCGATGATCAGGTTCGCCATTGCATTCGCTCCCTCCCTATTGTGCCGTATGCCAGAAAAATAAGCCAGCCGCCTGCCAGAAGGCCAGATGGCGTAGCATCAGGCGCAACATATCCGCTAGTATGAAGCCGAGGGGACCAAATGAGCAAAAAACAAATCATCGTTCAGGAATTGGAAAGCGTGCCGGAAAAGGACTTCGACGCGCTGGCTCGCCTGGCTGAGTCCTCCCTGATGAAGGATTGGCTCTCGCCCGAGGAGGAAGCAGCCTGGGCGGGTTTGTAAGAACGTCATGAAGGTCCTCATCGTCGGCAGGGGTGTGGTTGGGACAATTTACGGCTGGGCCTTGTCCAAGGCGGGCATCGACGTCACCCATGTCGTCCGCAAAGAGCTTCCCAGCGCCGCCACCTTGGACTTGCTGGACCTGCGGCCCGGGTACCCGAAAAACACCCGCGTAACCTATGCTCCCAAGACGGTCGCGCAGATCGGCCCTTCAGACGCCTTTGACCTCGTGATTGTCGCCACCAAGCACTACCAAGCGGCCGAGGCCATCCGCCAATACCTGCCCGGCGCGCCTCGAGCCACATTTCTATTATTCACCGCTAATTGGGATGGAACCGCGGAGATTGACCGCCTTCTGCCGCGATCTTCTATCCTTTGCGGCTATGCCGCTGCCAGTGGGGGCCCCGATGCTCAGGGTATTCTCATCGCAACCGTGGCCCCCACGGTGCGCTTCGGAATGTTGGAAGGCTCCGATCCGGAGAAGTACAAGGCCGTAACAGAATTGTTCCAACGAGCTGGCTTCGCCATGGACATTAAACCCAACATCGTCGAATGGCTCTGGGTACACCATGCTATCAATGCCGGCGGAATAGGAATCTGCCTTTGGGCGGGTGGAATTGCCGAGGCGACCCGGAGTTTCAAGACCGTGAGGCTGGGGTTGTGGGCCACTCGGGAAGCATTGGATGTGGTGGCCGCCCGTGGCGTCGACTTAGAGAAATATCCCGACGCGAAAAGTGTCTTAAATATGCCTGCGTGGCTTGCGGCTCCTGCCTTAACCTATTCCATTCGATTCACTGAAAAGGGCCGGCGCCTTCTCAGGGGGAGTCACTTCGCCTACAGCCCGGATGAAATGAAACGCTATTACTTCGATGTGCTCAACACCGGACAGAACCTCGGCGTGGCCATGCCCCACTTGTCCGCGCTTCGCGAAAGGATCGAATGTTATCCAGCAAAACTAAAGTAGAAGATTGCGACCGCCCCTGCGTACACGGTCACACGTTTACCGAAAAAATGTCATCTTTTTCCCCTGAATCCTCAATAACCTGCGAGCCCACGGCCAACAGCCACCCAAAGTGCGGGCTGCCTGCATGCTACGGTTTGATTGAAGGGCTGATTCGCTGCGCCTCCCAGCCGGCGCCGCACGCAATTTCAGACCAAAATTGGCTTTCCTTTTTACGAATTGGAGCAAACAAAGGACTTATTGGCTTTGTTCGTTCAGAAATGACCTCAAGTTTTGATCATGCCCAGTGACGACACTCTGATCCAAATCGTAGACGCCGCGCTGGCCGAAGCGGCGCGCCGGAGCGGGCCGTGGCTGCTTTGCCGTCCGGGTTGCGCACAGTGCTGTTTGGGCGAGTTCCCCATCACGCAGCTCGACGCAGCGCGGCTGCGGCGCGGACTGGCCGAACTGGAATCCCGCGAACCGGAGCGGGCCGCGCGCGTGCGTCAACGTGTGGGCGAGGCCGTCGCCCGCCAGGCGCCGATGGCGGATGACGACCCCTGCGCCGCGCTCGATCTTGAAACCGCAACGTGCGATTTGTATACCGCGCGTCCCATCACCTGCCGCGCGTTTGGTCCTCCGGTGCGCTGCGAGTCCGGCGATCTGGGAGTATGCGAGTTGTGCTTCGAAGGCGCGAGCAACTCCGAAATCGCCGCCTGCGAAGTGGAGTTCGATCCCCAGGGGCTGGAGCCGGTGTTGCTGCGCGAGTTGGAACAGATCGCCGGTCTGCGCGGCGAGACTACGGTCGCGCAGGCGCTAGCGTAGCGCGCCGTAGAGCGCCTGCTTCCAGCGCGGAACGTCTATCGCCCAGCAGATCCGGGCCTTCCGGCCGCCATCCAGCGCCTGCTTCCAAATGGCGCGGTTGCGATCGTTGCCGGCAATGTCCAGGCGGTCCACCACCGTCATGCCGCGGGTCAACTCGCTGGCGGTTTCGATGTCCAGGTAGTGCGCGCTCGCCTGCGTGCATATCGATGGATCGAGCGCGATCGACATGGCCACCGGGTCGGGCAGCGAAATGCCGGTTTCGCCGGTCTGCACGCGATACGCCGCCATGGCGGTGCTGTTGCATTCGATGGCGAAACGGGCCAGCAGCGTGCCGATGCTCAGCACGTGCTTGATATCGGCGGAGTCCAGCACCGCCGCATCGCGGCAAAGCTGCCAGCCCACCAGCTCGATGGGAAGGGCGGAGCGCGCCACTATACGGGCGGCTTCCGGATCCACCCAGATGTTGTACTCGGCCGCGGGCGTCACGTTGCCCTCGCAGCACGGCGCGCCGCCCATCACCACCGCGCGGCCGACGTTCGCGGCGATCTCCGGCGCGCGGGCCAGCGCCAGCGCCACGTTCGTCAGTGGGCCGAGCGTCACCAGCGTGATGCCCGGATTGGCGCGAATGGTTTCGATGATGGCTTCCACCGCGTGCGTGGGCTCTGGTGCGCGGCGAGGAGCCGGATAGTTGTGGTCGCCCAGGCCGTCCGTGCCGTGGAACCATTCGGCGTGCATGTATTCGCGCAGCAGCGGCTTTTCCGCGCCGCGATACACTGGCACATCGGAGCCGCACAGCTCGGCGGTGTACAGGGCATTGCGGGCCGCCTGCGCGACGGGCACGTTGCCAGCCGCGATGGTGATGGCGCGCACCTCCACATCGGGCGCGCGCAGGGCCATGATCAAGGCGACGGCGTCGTCGGAGGCGGTATCGGTATCGATGAGAAAGGCTCGCGGCACGTGGATAAGGTAGCACAGGATTCAGCCGTAGGACAGGCCTCCTGGCCTGTCTGCCTGCCTGTGTTATTTATAAAGGACAGTGTCCTTTATGCGCATCACACTCGGCATCGCCGCGTTACTGAGCGTGGCGTGCACCACCCCGCCGGCCCCACTGCGGATTGCCGCGGCGGCCGATCTGAGATACGCGCTCGACGACGTGGTGAAAGCCTTCCGCCAGGGGCATGGCGAGGTGCGCATCGAGCCGGCCTATGGCTCCTCGGGGATGTTTTACGCTCAGTTGGTGAACCACGCCCCCTTCGACCTGTACTTGTCGGCGGACGTGCAGTACCCGCGGAAGCTCTCCGAGCAGGGCCTCACACTGCCGGGCAGCGAGTTCACCTATGCCGACGGGCGCATCGTGCTGTGGACAAGCAACGCATCGGGCGTCGATATCGAGCGCCTGGGAATGGCCGCGTTGCGCCAGCCAGCCGTGCGGCACATCGCGATCGCCAATCCCGCGCATGCGCCGTATGGACGCGCCGCTGAGGCGGCCCTGCGCTCGCTGGGGGTTTACGAAGCCGTGAAGGACAGGCTGGTGATGGGCGAGAACATCTCGCAGACTTTCCAGATGGCGCAGAGCGGCGCGGCCGAGGTCGGGATCGTGGCGCTGTCGCTGGCGATTGCGCCCGGCGCCGCCGGACAGGGCCATTATTGGGAAGTCCCGCGCGATGCCTATCCGCGCATCCAGCAGGGCGGGGCGATATTGAAGTGGACCCGCAATCCGGAAGCCGCGCAGGCTTTCCGCGCGTTTCTGCTGTCGCCCGAAGGCCGCGCTATTCTGAAGCGATATGGATTCTCGGCAGACTGACGTGGCGCACGCACTCCTGAGTGCCGCATCCCCACTCATGGGGACGCATGCTTCGCGGTCCGGAGGCAACCCCTAGATGGAGTGGCAAGCGCTCTGGCTGAGCCTCCGGCTATCGTTCTGGACCACGCTCATCCTGCTGGCCATCGGGCTGCCCGCCGCGCATTGGCTCACCTTCTCGCCGCGCCGCTGGAAGTTCCTCGTCGAGGCCGTGGTGGCGCTGCCGCTGGTGCTGCCGCCCACCGTCCTGGGATTCTACATCCTGCTGGCCATCGGTCCGCACAGTCCGGCGGGGCGCTTGTACGCGGCGCTCACCGGCGGCATGCTGCCATTTTCGTTTCAAGGGCTGCTGGTGGCTTCCGTGCTCTATAGCCTGCCGTTCGCCGTGCAGCCGTTTGCATCCGGCTTTGCCGCGGTGGACCGCAAGCTGATCGAAGCCTCCTGGTGCCTGGGCGTTTCGCGCGCGGCCACCTTCTTCCGCGTAATCGTGCCGCTCTCCGTCCCCAGCATCGTCACCGGCATGATCCTCAGCTTCGCGCACACGCTGGGCGAATTCGGAGTGGTGCTGATGGTCGGGGGCAATCTGGCGGGCATCACGCGCACGGTGTCGATCTCGATCTACGACGACGTGCAGGCGCTCAACTATGGCGCCGCGCTGCACACTTCGCTACTGCTGCTGGGCATCTCCTTTCTGGTTCTGGCGGCCACTTACGGACTGCGGCGGAGGGTCTGGGCCGTATGGCCCCCATATGGCCAATGACCTGAGCGTCGACGTACGCAAGCGGCACGCCGGCGGACCGGAGATCGTGGCTGCGCTGCGTCTGCCGTTGGGCACGCATTCGGTGACGGTCCTGTTCGGACCATCCGGAGCGGGGAAGACCACCGTGCTCCGTTTGATCGCCGGACTGGACACCCCCGACGCGGGGTCGATCCGGTGCGGCGATGAGGTCTGGTACGACGGCGCGCGCGGGATGCACATGCCGCCGCAGCTCCGCCACGTGGGCTACCTGTCGCAGGATTACGCCATCTTCCCGCATCTCACGGTAAGCAACAACGTGGCCTATGGCGCGCGCGGCGCGGCTGTGCAGGACCTGCTGCTGCGCTTCGATCTGAGCGACATGGCGGACCGTTATCCGCGCCAGCTTTCCGGCGGCCAATTGCAGCGGGTGGCGTTGGCGCGCGCGCTGGCGGCCGAGCCCCGGCTGCTGTTGCTGGATGAGCCGCTCTCCGCTCTGGATGCGCCCACGCGGCTGCGCATGCGCGCCGATCTGCGGCAACTGCTGGCCAGCGACCCAGGGGGTACCCCGGTGCCCGCGATCGTGGTGACGCACGACCGCACCGAAGCGCTGGCGCTGGGCGATTCCATCGCCATCATGATCGATGGCAAGCTGCGTCAGGCGGGCGCCGTCGAAAGCGTCTTCGATTCCCCGGCGGATGCGGATGTGGCCGCCGCGGTGGGCGTCGAAACCATTTGCCCGGCGCGGGTAGTTTCGAGGAGCGCAGGATTGGTCACGGTCGAGATCGCGCACGCCCATCTGGTGGCCGTAGACACCGCCGGCGCGAGTACGGAGGTGTTTGCGTGCATTCGCGCGGAGAGCGTCACCATCGAGCGCAACCTGTCGGGCAATCCCACCAGCGCCCGCAATCGCTTGGCGGCGCGGATTGTCTCGGTGATTCCCGAAGGGCCGCTGGCGCGGGTGACGTTGGATTGCGGCTTCCGGCTCACCGCTATCGTGACGCGGCAGTCCGAGGAAGAGATGCGCCTGCGCGAAGGCGAACAGGTGACCGCGGTGGTGAAGGCGACTTCGATAGGGATCGTGCCCCGGGGGTGAGCCGGAAAATAGTGCGCAACATGAACTTCGTTTCCATGAGAGCCTGGCGGCTCACGATTACGGGTAGTGGTTCAGTTTGGCGGATCGTAGCCGATCCGAACCGCTTCTAAGAGTTGCCGGCGAATCTCGGCGTAACTGGCGTAGGCATTGTTTTCGCGAACGCGTTGCTCTACTATGTCTGAGCGAATCTGAATACATGAGGGGTTCGGGAGGCATTCGCCGAACAGCTCGCACATCCTATCGGCCTCATGCACATAGTGCTTAAGCGTTTCCCAACACTTCGCGTGCAGCTCTGCAAATTGTTTCGAATCCATTTCGCTCCCTTTACAGTATACAAGAAGCGCTCGCCAAGCCAGACGAGAAGTACATCGGCGCCAGCTACATTGAACGCCAGAACCTCACGATGCGGATGTTCATGCAGCGCTTCACGAGACTGACGAATGCCTTTTCTAAGAAGATCGAGAACCACCCGGCAGCCGTGGCGCTCTACATGATGTACTGCAACTTCGGACGGAATCATCAGACACTCGGCACAGGCTTGCTGACGAGATAGATCTCGCCGCGGCTCATGGAACGCGCTGGTACCCGAGCACGTCCCGCACTTCCGCGTTCAATCGTTCGGCGGCGCGGTTAAATACTTTCGATGTCGCGAGCCTCGCGTTCGGTTCTCTCAAGGCGGGCCAGGTAGGCTCGTGCCGCCCGGATTTGCCGGAAGCGAAAATGCCCCAGGGCACGGACATCCCCGGCTTGCGGGGTGCAGCCGCGGCGCGTTTCACATCCGCGCCGCGGCCGCTCTTGACATTGACATTGGCACCCCGTCTGATCGTTCGCGCGGATGGCCGGCCGTCAAGGCAGGGGGCAATCGATCGTCCGCCTCAATGCCTTACCGTCCACGAATTCCCAGCCTCCGGAAAAACTGCCGGCCGGCATTGTCGGGGAGAGTGATCGGACTGGTCATACCTTGCGCCGCAGGCGAAGAGATCCCGCCGGCAGCGCCATTGCTGCTCGGGGTCGCCAGATAGCCGTGATACTCGCCGGTACTCGTAACGGCCAAGCCTACGATCTCCCCGCTGGAATTGATGGA
>PKYZ01000460.1 GCA_003132865.1 Bryobacterales bacterium | reverse complement strand
CAAGACTGCGCCTACCTGGACCGGCTCGTCCGGAAGCTGCGAAGTAAGCAGGTGATCGGCGCGGAGGACGCGGACGAGTTGACCTGGTTGCGCGACCGCTGGCGGGAAAAGCCGCGCATGTGGGAGGATAACCAAGTGCTCGTGCATGGCGACGCCACCCCCAGCAATCTGCTGTTCGGCCAAGGCCTCAGCGTGATCGCGATTGACTTGGAACGGATGAAGCGCGCGGATCGCGTTTTCGATCTCGGACGGATTGCCGGAGAGTTGCAGCACTATTACTTGCAGGCCACCGGGAACAAGCACGCCGCCGAGCCCTTCATCGGGCACTTTCTCTGGGAATACGCCTGCCACTTCCCCGACCGCGACCGCGCATTCCGCTCCATCACCAGCCGCTTGCCCTTCCAGATGGCTCTCACTTTCCTGCGCATCGCCCGAAACTCCTGGGTCGGCGCTCCCCACCGCCGGCGGCTGGTGGAAGAGTCCAAAATTATTTTGCGGACATCGTGATGGAAATTCGCGCTCTGCTGTTCGATGTCAATGGAACCCTGATCGATATCGAAACCGATGAGTGGATGGAGGAGGCCTATCGCGCCATCGCGCACTTTCTTGCCTACCAGGGCATCGCGTTACGGCGTGGCGAAGTGCGCGATTTATACTTCCAGATCATGAAAGAGCAGTTCGCGGCGAGCGCCGAGATATTTCCCGAGTTCGACGCGGTGGCTGTCTGGCGCGAAGTGTTGCGCCGGCACGCCACAGATTACACCCGGTCTCTCGGAGCGGAGAAACTCCAGCAGATGCCACTGTTCCTGGCCGAACTGCAGCGCGGGATTACCCGCAAACGGCTGGTGGCATTTCCGCAAACGCAGGAGATTCTGGCCCAGGTGAGAACGCACCATCGCCTGGCGGTGGTTTCCGATGCGCAGAGCGCCTACGGTTTACCCGAGCTTCGGGCCGCCGGCCTGGCCGACTACTTCGCGTCGATCATCATCTCGGGGGACTACGGCTATCGCAAGCCCGACCGCCGGCTGTTTCAAGCGGCCCTGACCGAATTGCAGGTCCGCCCGGAAGAGGCGATTTTCGTTGGAAACGACCGCTTCCGGGACGTCGGTGGAGCGCGGCAGGTTGGGATGAAGACGATCTTGTTCTGCCCGCAAGGCAACCCTGGTGGATCTCCCGAAACCGAGCCGGACTATATTCTTTATCAATACGCCGACCTTCCCCGCGCGATCGAGTTTTTCGCCGCCGGATAACGTTTTTCGCCGCCGGATAACGATGAAAAAAACCTTTCGGCGGAGAATGCCGCTTTGCGATTATTTGCGGCCGGCGAAGACAGGCGGGTAGCGGGCCGGCAGGTATCCAAAGCTGAGTTTTCACTCGCCGCGTGTTGCGCAACCCGCCGGAGCGATGGACTTGCGCATTCAGCGGAATGCGGGCCGGCGCGACAACACACGCAGGAACTGGAAATCCGGAAGTGGAATCCGGCGATTTTCGCACGGCAAATTTGGGCCGTTCCAAACGGAGTTGAAAAAAGGCCGCGGCGGGCTTTGCGGGTGGACCCGGTGGCCGCGCTGCGGTATCAGTGAGTGGTGGCCTTGCCGCGTGTTAGCTCCGCCTCCAAACCTGGACGAACTTCTCACCACCTGGTGGTATGATTGGTCACCGGTCGACCGCCGGGTGAAAGACCGGATTCAATGACCAAGCCGATGATGAAGTTCAGTATTGTAGTGTTGCTGTTGGCGGGTCTCGCCGGGAACGCGCCAGCCCAACCACCAGCGTCCCCTGAAGGGTGGGCCAGCCTCAGCCAAGTGGCACCCGGCACGGAGATCCGGGTGGCTCTTTCCGGCGGGAGGACCGTCCGCGGAAGCCTGGAGAAGGCGATACCCGATGCGCTTGCAATCAACGCAGCCGCAAGGCAGGAGACGCTGTCGCGCGCTGAAATCAAAACGGTCCAGGTGAAGCGCAAGGGCCATCGCGGACGAAATGCGCTGATCGGGTCGGCGATCGGCGCAGGCGGCGGTCTGGCCATTGGCGCGGCTGTCGATCGTCACGACAGCGGAAAGGGTTTGAATTTCTTTCCCAACGGCGGTAAAGCCGTTCTTACTCCATTGGGCGCGATTATTGGAGCGGTCGTGGGAGTGGCGATCCCTTCGGGTGGATGGCACGACATCTATCGCGCGCCCTGACAAAGCTCGTTTCCGTCGACCGTTCAGTGTACTATCTTTATAGTACACATGTGATCCCGTTCCGCCTGTCCTTCAAGCCCGGCGTGGCGCTGTATGAACAGGTGGTGTATGCCGCCCGCAAGGCCGTCATCTCGGGCCAGATGCGGCCCGGGGATGCCTTCCCCTCCGTGCGCGCGCTCAGCACCGCGCTCAAGATCAACCCCAACACCGCGCACAAAGCGATTACGCATCTGGTGCTCCCTGTCGTTCTAGCAAAGCTTTCAGTTGGTCAACTGTCTCGCGCCGTTCCACAGGCCATTTACCAGAGCGGAAAACCAGCCGGGAGGCGCGCCAGTGCAGATCGCCCGCCTGCCCACCCATTTGCTGTCTATCTGGGATTCGCCGCTTCCGGCCGATTTCGGCATGAATCCGCTATCCGCCAACATGGCGTCGGGCAACGAGGCGGGGATTCTCTTCCTGCGCTACGACCCGCGGGCCTATATCCGCCGCTCCTTCTCAGCCGCCAACACACGTCCGCATCTCTGAAGCGGGGGATGCCGTGCTGGCGACGGAGACAGGCTGAAGCCTAATGTCACTCGTTTTTCGATTTTGAGCAAGCTGCGTTATTCGTGGGGCAGGACTCCACTCCTGCGGCCGACGTCCACGCCGGCCTCTTCGCGCGCGGATATNNCCTGGAGGTCTGCCCCACAACTGCCGCAGCTATTCCCGATATTGGAAAAACGAGTGGCTTAGGCTGAAGCCTGTGCCACCGGGCTTGCCAAATGGCCAAAGTCCAGCCGCCGGCCGCCCTGGTGAGTGTACGATGAGACCCGGCGTGGCACCCGCTTCGTTCGTCATTGTTCATCACGGTTCGTCATTGGGTTGTAAACCAGTTTATAATCGGGTGAGGGTTTTGGCCGGTATCCGTGCCGGGCCCATTTTAGACCAAGCTTAAAGCAGGCAAGCAACATCATGCACTCATACTCCAGAAAGGGGGGCCGCCGTCGTGAGCGTTTGGAATAAGCAGCGCCGGGAGGAAGAACCTTCCAGTCCCTTGAATACGAATACTTTCAGGCCCGCGCCTCCCGCGCCGCCTGTGGAAGCCAAGAAGGAGGCAACAACTTTGTCGAGCATGTCCAGCACGCCCGCAGGGAGGATGGATCCGGAACCGTCGCGCGGCGGGTCAGCCACCATCGGAAAGGCCGTCAAAATTGCCGGCCAGATTTACAGCCGCGAAGATCTGTACGTGGATGGCGATGTGGAGGGCACCATCGAGCTGATGGATCACAAGCTCACCATAGGTCCCAACGGCAAGGTCCACGCGGGCGTGAAAGCTCGCGAGGTGGTGGCGTTGGGGGTCATTCAGGGCAACGTGGAAGCCAGCGAGCGGATCGAGATTCGCAAGGACGCCAAGCTGGTGGGCGATATCAAGACCGCCCGTATCATCATTGAAGACGGGGCGTATTTCAAGGGGAGCATCGATATCGTCAAGCCGGAGCCGAAGGCGGCTCCCAGCCAACCGCGGCCACAGCTCGCGGCGGCGCCCGTGGCGGCCGCGGCGAGCGCGGCGGACGCGAAGCGGTAGCCAACCGGCGGGGATGTGGGGTTGTTGAGCGACCGGCTGAAGAGCTTTCTGCGCGGCCCTCGCCTGTCCGCAGAGGCGGGTCCGCCGGCCAAGGGCGGGAGTGTGTCGCGCTTCGTCTCCAGGCCGGGCCGGGGAGAAGTGTTGGAGACCCGCCAAAGCCTGGGCCTCGATCAGTTCTTCGGCTCTTTCCGCGATCAGACCGGCCTGTCGATCCTGGACTTGGGCGGGGCCCACCAGGAAAATATCAACTTCATCACCAGCCTCGGACACAAGTTCTACTCCGAAGATTTCTTGCGCATTTTTTGGGAGGCTTTCGGGGAGGATATCGCGGACCAATCGAATCCCGGGCGGATCGATTACTTCCTGCGGCGGAGCCTGGAATATCCGGACGAACACTTCGACGGCGTGTTGGCTTGGGACGCTCTCGAATACATGGAACCCGCGCTGCTGTTGGCGACGGCCGAACGGTTGTGGCGCATCCTGAAGCCCAAGGGCTACCTGCTGGCGATTTTTCATTCGGCCGAGCGGAAGCAGATGGTGCCGTGTTACAGCTTTCGCATTCAGGATCCGCGCACGCTGCAGGTGAGCCGGCGGGGGGAGCGCGCCGCCTCGCAGCAATTGTTCAACATCCGGAGTTTGGAGAAGCTGTTTCAGAAGTTCGAGTCCGTGAAGTTTTTTCTGGCGCGCGATAGTCTGCGGGAAGTGATCGTGCGGAAGTGAGCGGAGGGCGGGTATGAGAAATCTAAAGTTGTAGTTTAGAATACTCATTTGCGATTTGTGCCGCGAGATGTCCAGCCGGCTGTGTTGGAGGCAGCCCGCAGTTTCCGTGCGGTGGTGTGACCGGGCCGCGCCGGACGGGGAAGACTACTTTGCTGCGCCGGCGCCATGGAAGCTCCTGGTGGCAAAGCCGTCCAGGAAGATAGTCTTCAGATCCGACGTCAACTGTCCCGTGTTCATGAGGCCGAAGCCCACCAGGGCGGCTGGATGCTCCACAAAAAAAGCGCCCTCCCGTCCGGGCCATGAAAACCACTCGCGGTCGCCGATGGTGGTTACTTCTATCTGCAAGGTGTCACGTTCGTTCTGCTTCACTTGCCACTCTTGTCTGTTCTGCTGCGGCTCACCGATTCGAGACACACGCAATTGGCCAGCGCGGCCACCGTTTCGCGCACGAGCCGCGATGCGCGAGCCAGCGCCAGCACCTCCGGTGCGAGCTGTTGGCCTGCCACGTGCCGGCAGAGGAAGGAGGCGGCCAGAATTGGCCCGATCGCGCGGATCATCGTCACCGGTCGTCCTTCCGTAGATATTGTACGCCACACAGTTTGCAGGGTGCCATTTTGAGCAATCCAGTCCTGCGGCCGACGTCCACGTCGGCCTGTGCGGGCTCGGATATGGCTGATTCACTGCGCGAAGAGCGGGTCCTGGAGGACCCGCGCAGACCTGGAGATCTGCCCCACAAGAATTGTGGCTTAGGACCGCGCTGCGGTTACTACGATGTTGACCAGCCTGTCCGGCACCACGATCACTTTCACGATTTGCTTGCCGTCGATGAATGGGCGGACCTTGGGGTCTTCCAGGGCGCGCGCTTTAAGTATGTCTTCCGGCGTTCCGAACGGCAGGTAGATGTGACTGCGGAGCTTGCCGTTTACCTGCACCACGATTTCGGCGAGATCCTCTTTGGCCAGTTCGGTATCGTAGGTGGGCCAGGTCTCGCGGAAGACGGGGCCTTCGCGGCTCAGTTCCTCCCAAATTTCCTGGGCGAGGTAAGGCGCGAACGGACCTAGCAACAGGGTAAGTTTCTCCAGCACCTCGGCCACGGTCGCGCCCGAGAGCCGCGGTTCTTCGTCAACCAGGTCATTCAGCAGCTCCATGATGCCGGAGATGGACGTATTGAAATGCCAGCGCGACTCGAAATCTTCGGTGATCTTACGGATGGTCTGGTGCAGTTTGCGAAGGATCTTGCGGTCGGCTTCGGGCGCGCCGCCATGGCCGCCCGCCCGCGCGCGTTCCAGGTTGCGGGTGGCGAAGCGGTAGAGGCGGCCCAGAAAACGGTGGATGCCTTCGGCGCGTTCGTCGCGCCAGTCCACTTC
>PKYZ01000309.1 GCA_003132865.1 Bryobacterales bacterium | reverse complement strand
GGTGGTGGTCGATCCCGGCGTGGGCACTTCCCGCCGCCCCATCCTGGCGCAGGCCGCGGGCCAATACTTCGTGGCGCCCGATAACGGCGTGCTTTCCATGGTCTACGCGCGCGAAAAGCACAAAGTGCGCGCGATCTCGAGCGACCGCTACTTTCTGCAGCCGGTCAGTAACACGTTTCACGGCCGCGATATCTTCGCGCCAGTGGCCGCGCATCTGGCGGGCGGCGTCCTTGCGGCGCGCTTCGGCAAGCCCATCGCGGACTATCTGCGCCTCGATTTCGATAAACCGGCGCGCACCGGACGCCATGCCTGGACGGGCGCCATCCTGAAGGTGGACCGCTTCGGCAACCTTGTCACCAACTTCTCTGTGGAGGACTTCGCGGACCTGGACAAACGCGCGTTCGAGATGGCCGTGGGTCCGCAGCGGATCAATGTGTTCGCGCGCCACTACGCGGAGCGCGGCCCCGGCGAGGCTTTCCTTATCCTGGGCAGCGCGGGCTACTACGAGATCTCCGTAGGCCAGGCGTCGGCTGCGAAGTTGCTTGGCTGCGCCGCCGGTGCGCCTCTGGAATTGACCCTATTTTGAACTTCGTGGGGCAGGACNNTGGTGGAGTCCTGCCCCACGAACAACGCCCGCCCTACTCGCTGCGCAAGGCGGCCATGGGATCCACGCGCGTGGCCCGCAGCGCCGGCAGATAGGTGGCGAGCGCAGCTACCAGCGCGAGGAACGCCGCTGCGGACGCGAACGTGAGCGGATCGGAGGCGCTGACATTCACCAGCATTCCGCCGACGATACGCGCCGCCGCCAGGGCGATGACACTTCCGGCGACGAGCCCCGGAACGATCAGCCGCAGGCCCTGCCGCAGCACCAGGCCGATCACGTCGCTTGGCCGCGCACCCAGCGCCATCCTAATTCCCATCTCTTGCGTGCGCTGGCTCACGGCGTAGCTCATCACGCTGTACAAGCCGATGGCCGACAGAAGCATTGCGATTCCGCCCACCACGCCCAGGAAACTGGCCGCTACGCGCTCCGGGAATAGCGATCTGGTGGTCGCTTCGGACAATAACCTTGTGCTGAACACCGCATCCTGGTTGAGCACCAGGGCCTCCTGGCGCAGAACGGGTGTCATGCGCGACGGGTCGCCAAGAGTTTTGATGAAGACCGAAAAGTTCAGGCCGGGCGCGAACCACTGGCGGAACGGTATGTAGAAGAACGGGGTGGGGCCCTCGATCGGGGTGTGGTACTTGCTGTCTTTGACCAGCCCCACTACGGTTGCCGGCAGGCCCGCATACCGGACCTTACGGCCGATCGCGTTTCGGCCGTTGAAGAAGCGCTTGGCGAAGGTCTCATTGACCACGATCACCCTGGGCGCTCCGGCCGCGTCGCGTTCGGTGAAGTCGCGGCCTTCGAGCATCCGGATGCCGAGCAGGTTGAAGTAGCCCGGCGGAACGGTGGCCCGATGGATCATCATCTGCTCATTAGGCGCGGGTGCATATCCCTCCACGTCGACCTGATGCCACGGCGTGGAGCCTGTCCCGGAGGCCGTCGACATCGGGATTACATCGGAGTAGGTCACGCCGATCACGCCGGGTTTCGACACCAGCCGCTCGCGAAGAGTCCGGCAGAAGTCGCGCTGCTCCTCGGCCGAGTAGCCCGCATATGAGAGATAGAATTGCGACACGGAGATATTGGTCCGGTCAAACCCCGGCTGGATGCCGGTGGCGTTCCGGAAGCTTCGGTAGAAAAGCCCGGCGCCGACCAGGGCCGCCATGGCCAGGGCCATTTCCGATATCGCCAGCAGACCGCGCAGGCGGCGCGATCCGGAGCCGGTGCCTGCACTGCGGCCGCCTTCCTTGAGAGTTTCATTCAGGCTGGAGCGGGCGGTGATCAGGGCCGGCGCCGTGCCGGATAGCAACGTCGCGGCGGCGGCGAGCAGCAGCGTGAAAGCGAGGGTCGGGAGACTCAATCCGCCACTCAGATCCAGCGGAATGTCGTTGACGGGAAGCAGGAACATGAGTGCCGGAGCGATCCAAAGAACCAGCGTGACCCCGGTCACCGCGCCGCCGGCGGCGAGCAGCAGGGTCTCGATGAGAAGTTGAATCGCGAGGCGGGAACGCCGGGCGCCCAACGCCAGCCGGATGCCGAACTCCCTCTGGCGGGATACCGCGCGGGCCAGCAGCAGGTTAGCGACGTTAGCGCAGACGATCAGCAGGAGGAGCAGGGAGAGCGCCATCAGAATCCGCAGGGGTTGGAGCAGCATGCCCTGCGCACCGAGATGCCCCTTCCAGAGCGGCGTAACCGTGAGGTCGACCCCGCGGTTCGTGGCCGGGTAGAGCGCCGCCAGCCGTTTGCCGAGCGCGGCGGCTTCCGCGCGCGCCTGCTCGATGCTCACGCCCGGCTTCAGCCGCACAATCGTGGAAGTCTCGTCGCGCGTCGCGCGGTAGTGCAGGGTGCCGTCGCCGGTGCCCATCGCGGTGGCCATCGTGACCGGGATCCAGACGTCAAAGAGCACGCCGGCAAGGGTGCCGTGGAACTCGCGGGGCGCCACCCCGACGATCGTCAAAGGATGACGGTTCAGACGGATGGTTTTGCCTAGCACCTTCGGGTCGCCGCCGAACCGGTGCTGCCAAGTGCGATAGCTGATCACGGCGACCGGTGCGCCGCCTTCCAGGTCGCCGCCCTCTTCGGGAAGAAACGTGCGGCCCAGCACGGGCTTGACCCTTAGCACATCGAAGTAGTTCGCCGAGACCAGTTCCGCCCACGCGCGCGCCGTTTTTCCGTCGGCCCCGACGCTCAGGGGAGTGAAGCGTCCGAGGGCCACTCCGGAGACCAGCTTCAGATCGTCCCGGTAGTCGCGGTAGTCGAGGTAGGACGTGGCGACCAGATATTCGTCGGTGGGGGTGACGGTTTCAATGAGGGCGAGTTCCCCCGGATTGCCGACGCCGGGAAACGGATGGAGCAGGACGGAATCGATCCAACTGAACACCGTGCTGTTCACCGCGATGCCCAAGCCGAGCGTGAGCACGGCGACGGCCGTGAACCAGGGGTTGCGGCGCAGCATCCGCAATCCGAACGTGACGTCCTTCATGATGGAAGGCATGGCAATATCAGGACCCGCAACTCTCATTCCAATCGTAACTCCTTACAGGCGCATGAGAATTGCGTGGCCACCTGTCCGCTTGTGGGACCAGTCTGCCCGGAAGTGGCGCGGCGCGTGGGGCAGACACCCAGGTCTCTCAGGATGGGCCAGCGGCACACGAATCGTGATGAAAACCCCGCCGTGGGGCAGGCCCTCGGCCTGCGGCGGCCTCTCAGGCCGCCCGGCCGGGCTTTCAATAACTTACGGTGGGCCTTCGACCGTG
>PKYZ01000313.1:3920-4477 GCA_003132865.1 Bryobacterales bacterium | reverse complement strand
CCTACGTCTTCAGGTTAACGCAGTCATTGTACATCAGGAACTTCGGCCGAAGCGAGGCCGTCGAGGGCTTCCGTTATCACCTGGTCGGCGGCGTCCGGGTTGTCCTCGGTTATGCGTTCGCGGACGTCGTCGAGGTCGATGTACGCCTCCGGCCACGGCACCTTCATCACCGCGCTGCGTCCGCTCTCCATTTCGGCGGTGCCTCGCGCCTCAATTCACCACCAGTTCACCGCCGCGCGAATGAATGAATTACGATACCTTCCTCTCATCCTCCTCCTCGGCAAGGGCACGGCAACGAATTCGCTGAGCGCCGTTGCCTCTGCATCGGAGAGTCTCTCCACCGCGCGAGAACGGGCCGCGAACCGAACGGCCGCGTTGAGCAGTGGATGCTGGAACTTGCCGAAGCGAGTTCAAGAACGGAGGTCGGGAATGGCAACCCTAAAGATCTCCGGAGGCAGCCTTCAAATTTCGAGCTAGGGCTGGGTTGAATGCGTCCCTGACCTGGCGTGCAGGCGTGAAGGCGTGAAGCTCTGCTCTTGCGTTTTTAGGGATTCCCG
>PKYZ01000313.1:2187-3890 GCA_003132865.1 Bryobacterales bacterium | reverse complement strand
TCGGCACATATTGGCCGGATACCTGACTGCCCCCGCATGACTGCGTGCGCCACGTATGATGGAAGAATGCTAAGAGTTCGCGCCGCCCGCATGGCCGGCCTCCTTGTCCTATCCTGTTTCTGTGCGGCGCTTGCCGCAGGCGCGCCGCCGCCCAAACTGGTGCTGGCCATCGTGGTGGACCAGTTCCGCTACGATTATCTGACGCGCTTTCGCGGCGACTACCACGCGGGTTTCGAACGCCTGCTCACCAGAGGCGCCGTCTTCACGAATGCCCGCTACGCCGCCTATCCGACGGTGACCGCGGTGGGCCACAGCACCTTCCTGTCAGGCGCCACGCCATCTATGAGCGGCATTGTGGGCAACGAATGGTACGACCGCGAGACGGGCAAAGTCGTCACGAGTGTCGGCGACGATGCCGTGAAGATGCTGGGCGCCAACGGAGAGGGCGCTTCGCCCCGGCGCCTGCTGGTGAGCACCGTGGGAGATGAGCTGAAGATGGCACGCAGCGGCGGCAAGGTGATTGGCATCTCGCTCAAGGATCGCAGCGCGATTCTGCCGGCCGGCCACATGGCCGACGGCGCGTACTGGTTCGACCCGCGGGCCGGTAGCTTCGTCAGCAGCACCTTCTACTTTGCGGAACTGCCAATGTGGGTGACGGCCTATAACGCTTCCCGGCCCGCCGACGGGTTCCGCGGCGCGCACTGGCTGGACCACACCTTGCCCGCCGATACATCGGTCTACGCCGCGCTGGAAGGCAGCCCGTTCGGCAACGAACTGGTGGAGAGCTTCGCGGAGCGTGCAGTACAGGCTGAAAAACTGGGTCAAAGGAATGTGACCGACCTGCTGGCAGTGAGCTTTTCCGCGAACGACTATGTGGGGCACGCCGCGGGTCCGGACTCGCCCGAAGTCAAGGAGATGTCCATCCAGACCGATCGGGTCATCGGCAAGCTATTCAGCTTTCTGGACGCAGCGGTGGGGATGGGCAATGTGTTGGTGATCATGACGGCCGATCACGGTGTGGCGCCCGTTCCCGAAGTGAACGCGGCGCGCAGGATGCCGGGCGGGCGCATGCCGCAGGGAGTGGTGCGGAAGGCGGTGGAGGCGGCGCTCACCGACAAGTACGGGGCGGGGCAGTGGATGCTCAGCCCTTCGGATACCGCGTTCTATTTCAACCAGGAGATCATCCGGCAAAGGAAGCTGGATGCGGGGGAAGTGGAGCGCACAGCGGCGGAGGCGGCGCGGCACATTGCGCATGTGTTTCGCGTGTACACGCGGGAGATGCTGCTGAACGGCACGGTGGACGCGCAGGTGGGCAGGCGAGTCATGAACGGATTCTACGCGCCGCGCGGTCCGGACATGTACGTGTTGTTGGAGCCGTATTGGCTCTATGGAAGCAAGGGCACCACACACAGCACGACGTTCAGTTACGACGCGCACGTGCCAGTGATCTTCATGGGGCCCGGGATCAAGGCGGGACGCTTCGACAAGCAGATTTCGGTCAACGACGTGGCGCCCACGCTGGCGACGTATTTGGATATCGAAACGCCCAGCGGNNCTGCGAATTCGTTATAATCTTCAACGATAGGAGACAACATGGAACTACGTCCTTTGCACGACCGCGTCGTGATCAAGCGCCTGGAAGAGGGCGAAACCAAGCGCGGGGGCATCATCATTCCAGACACCGCCAAAGAAAAGCCGCAGCA
>PKYZ01000313.1:0-2170 GCA_003132865.1 Bryobacterales bacterium | reverse complement strand
CCTGTTCGGCAAGTACTCCGGCGCCGAAGTAAAGCTCGATGGAGAAGAGTACCTGATCCTCAAAGAGGACGAGATACTAGGCGTGCTGGAATAGAGCGCTGGGAGGCAGCGTCCGTGACGGACGCGCAGACTTGGCGGTCTGCCCCACGTGTAGAATATGCACGAGGTGACCGATGGCGTGCAACCCGGAAGTGCTGAAAGATGTCCCGCTCTTCGCTCTGCTGGACGCAGATGAGAAGGCGGTTCTAGCCGCTCAAGTCGAGCTCAGGAGGTTCGCCGCGCGCGAGCGGATCTACAAAATAGGCGATCCAGGAGGGAAGGCATACGTGGTGGTCTCCGGTAGCGCCCGGCTGACCACCGTCGACGAAGATCATCAGGAGGTGGTCGTCGACGAGCCGGGGAGTGGCGAGTTTTTCGGTTTTGCATCGATGCTCGACCAGACACCGCATCAGACGGATGCTATTGCCGTCGAGGAAGCGGTCTGCCTGGAAGTGGAACGGAATGACATCGAAGTTCTGATCCAACGCATGCCGCACGCTGGAATGGACATGCTGACGGTGCTGGGCCGTCAGTTCCACGCCTCGCAACAGCTTATTCGCATGCGCGCGGGGCGCAATCCGAACGATGTGATCGAGGAGCGCGAGACGCGCGGCGAGCGACTTGCCGATTCCGTCGCTCGTTTCGGCGGGTCTTGGTCCTTTATAATCGCGTTTGGGGTGGTCCTTAGCGTCTACACCGCGATCAATGTGGGGTTGCGTGGAGCGGCCTGGGACCCCTATCCATTTATCCTGCTCAACCTGTTCCTTTCCATGCTGGCGGCCATTCAGGCGCCGGTCATCATGATGAGCCAAAACCGCCAGGATAAGAAGGACCGCGTGCGCAGTGAGCTCGACTTTGACGTCAATCGCCGCGCCGAATCCGAGATTCAAGGCGTGGCGCGGAAACTGAATCTGCTAGGCGAGAAGCTTGGCGACGTCGAGGATCTGCTCCGCGAAAAGCTGTCGCGGGAGGGACCGCCGGCGCAGCCGCCCGTCCTGCCTCAGAATTGATAGTCCACCGGCTTGATGTTTTTGGCCCTCAAGTAGACGATGCACTGGCCGCGGTGGTGCGCGGTGTGATCGGTGGCCAGTAGCAGTAGTTCCATGCCGGTCATCTTGCCCGCGGGCGAATCGAAGGTTTGGAACATGCGCTCGTGGTCGAGGCCGGCCAATGCGGCGATGCAGAAATCGTAGGAATCGTTGAGCGTCTTCAGCACGGAGGCTTTGTCGAACTTCGTAGGCTTGGCGATCGGGTCCTTCTGGCCCGAAAGCGTGGCAAAGAAGAACGAATTGGCGCCGGCGATGTGCGCCATCTGCTCGCCGAAGCTCATCTCCGCGGGATTCGGCTTGAAAGTGTAGTCCGCAGCGGGCATCTGCTCGGCCAGCGCCAGCACGTACTTCTTGGAAGTCTTCCAATGGTCCACGAGCACGGGCGGAATGCCCCCTTCTTGAGCCAGAGCCGGCAGCGCAAGAGCCGCGCCCAGCAACACAGTCGTCATCAATCGATACATGGCATCCCCCTCTTTGTTTACTGTACCGCGGGATACCTCGCAACGCGCGCGAGGCTCTCCGCATCCAATGTAACAGAGGCCGTCTCATTAAACCCTCGCCGGAACATCCGAATCCGAAGCTGTGGCCCGACCGTGGCTTGTACGCGGCGTGGCTGGGCCACGCTACCGTCCTGCTCAAATTGGATGGCGTGACCATTCTGACCGATCCGGTGCTGGGCAATCGCGTCGGCCTGAGCTTTGGACCTATGACGGTGGGATTGAAGCGCCTGGTGGCGCCCGCGCTGCGCGTGCATCAACTGCCGAAGATCGATGTGGTGCTGCTCTCGCACGCGCACATGGATCACTTCGATCTGGCGACGCTGCGCGCGCTCGAAAGCGGAGAAATACACTCCACTCCGCAGGATCATTCGCGCGNNCCGCGAAGACCAGCGATCTGCTCCGCACCCGCCGTTACGCCGGCGTAAAGGAACTCGCGTGGGGCGAGCGCACGCGGGTGGGACACATCGGGCTGCGCGCGTTCGAGGTGAATCATTGGGGCGCGCGCATGCACGGCGATACGTATCGCGGATACAACGGCTACCTGATTGAGGCGGGCCGCTACCGCGTGCTGTTCGGCGGCGA
>PKYZ01000265.1 GCA_003132865.1 Bryobacterales bacterium | reverse complement strand
TCAGGGGGGCAGGTTGCTAACGCGTGTCGGGGGTGACGGGAGAACAGACGACCGGGTGGTCCTCTGTACCTTCCGACATCAGATAACAGCCCTCGATCCGGTCTTTTCAGCGTCCGTCGTTCGCAGAGTATTTTTCAATATTGCCTTCTGGCTTTCGACGCTGTACTTGACCCTTGTCTTGCTTACTATTCTGGTCCAGCCAATTGCCGCCAACGCGCCGGCAAAAGCGGGCGAGGTCATGCGCCTGTCGAATCTCTGGCTAGGCTCGTTCCAGGGCATAGTAGCCTCTGCCCTTGGCGTGCTCTTGTTTCAAAACAGAAGAGCGCGTCGAGAGAGTTTGGGCAGGGAGAGTGAGGAACCGTCTCGGCGCAATCTTCGGCCCTGAGTGCTTCAACTGGCGGACCGCAATCGCTGTGGTCGTTGCTTCGGACGCCTCTTGAGAGATCGGGGCAATGGGATCGCCCTGTGACTGTTTACATGGGCGGGCCACGGCCCACTTCCATCAACCGCCGGTAGCCAAACTTCGGGGGTTCTGTTTGGCGCGTTCGGACGGGTCAAGTTAGATCCCGTACAGTCCCGATTCAAAGGAGATCCGAGCCCTCTTCCGGAAAGCAGCGAGTTACTGCCGCACGACTGTGACGGCGCGCCAGGCAGAGGCGCCGGATGCATTGTATGCGTTCACCGTGATCGTGTTCGTGCCTACCAGCAATGGGATGGCGGGGATACTCCACTGCTGAGTGCCGGTGGCATCGCCGGAGGGGCCCGTCGAATTGGACCAAGTGACCGATGTCACGCTAGCTGTGGCTGTGCCGCTGAACGCGATGGTGGCGGCCGATGTCGAGACGATGGTCATCGCGGGCGAGGCGATGGTGAGCGACGGCGGCCCGGAAGGCGGTGTAGTCACAGGCGGTGTAGTCACCGGCGGCGTAGTCACCGGCGGTGTAGTCACTGGCGGCGTGGTTGCCGCCTGTTGGGTCACGGTGATCGACGCCGAGGCTGAATTCCCCGCGCCGTCGGTCACCAGAACGATAATCGTGTTTGCGCCCATGGCGAGCGGCACGGACGCAATGGACCAGTTCGCCGATCCGGCGGCCGGGCCCGATCCGCCCTGATTATTGCTCCAAACGACTTGAAGAGTGCCTGTGCCGCCGCTGGCTGTCCCGGAGAGCGATATGGACGAGGCCGTCGTCGTCACGCTCGTGCCAACCGGATTGGTTATCGCCAGACTTAACGGGGTGGGCGCGGGGAGCGAAGGAGGCGGAGTAACCGGCGGCGTCACAGGCGGCGTGGAGGTATCGGGGCTGCCGTACAGCGCTTGCACTCCAGCGATGTCGCCGCTCGAAAGCCCTGCGCCAAAGCGGTAGTACGGGTACATGATGGTGCTTGGATCGTCCGTATGTCCCAGACCCAGGGTGTGCCCGGCCTCGTGCAGCGCCACGGTGTACAAATCGATATCCGTCCCGATGTGCCAATCCTGGTCCTCGTTCAGGTGCATGTCGCCGGCCAGCGGTTCGGGGTCCGTGGGCGAAGGAAAGAACGTGTGCGCCAGCACCGGGCTGCCCGGCTCAAAGGGATAGTTATCGCCGTGGAGTCCTTGCGCGAACAGAATCGAGACGGTCTGGTTGCCGGTTGCGCCGGTTCCGGGAACAAACTGCACGTTGGCGTATTTGGCCCATTCCTGGAAGGCGCGAACGATTTCCGATTGCGCGGCGGCCACTGGCAGCTTGGCGCTCAGTTGAGTGAACACGTACGCCAGTTGGACCACGCCGGCTCCGGCGCCCGACCATCCATTCCCTACCAGGACATATTGGCCCACCGTTCCAGCCGTCATCTCGGACCCGTTGCACGCCATCACGTGGTTGCCCTGTATCAGATCGTTCGAAGCTGGAAAGATGTACGCCACCTCGTCGAAGCCGGCTATTTGGGTGAGCACGGGCAACGTGGCGGTAACCAACATATGGTTGGGCAACAGATCCGGATGCCTGAGGATTTGCACGTTGGCGCCCTGCAACAACTGCAGCGCGCGCCGCATGTGCACATCGGGATGGAACTCGATCACTACCGCCGCCGGCCCGCTGTTGGCGCCTCCCTGGGAAAGCACCGGGCTAATCTTGTCTTGCGCCAGCAGCGGCCCCGACCATTCGACCGCCAAGCCGGCCAGCGAGATGGGCTGATCGGTGGAGATGGTGATGCCTCCATCGGGCGCCGATCCGACCACCCGCGCTCCGCGCCGCTCCAACTCCTGCAAATCGTCCGCGGTGGGCCCGCCGGAGAACTGCACCAGCAGGTGCCCGGGACCCTGCCCGGGCGCTTGCAAGGCTTCCGCCGCGGGATAGCCGTTAGCAGTCAGGTCACGCGTTTTCAGGTGGATAGGTCCACTCGCGTGGCTGGATACGGCGGCCATCCAGGCGGCCGTAATCAGGTAAATCGCTCGGTGCTTCATAGGCGAACTCACCTATATAACGGCGGTCTCTGAGAAAAACTTGAGGCCCTGCGCACCTCTTAAGGGAATATGCATGTCCTGGCAGAGCCGAACTTCGCTCGCCGTGGGACCCAGAGGGTACCCCGGTTGGTGGCTGGTGGCTGGTGGTTTTGCTGCTTGTCCTGCTTCCCTGCCCTGGCGGTGTCGCCCCCGGTCTATCACCTCACCACGGTGGCGGGCAGCGACCAGGTGGGCGATGGCGGCCAAGCCGTAGCGGCCCAGGTGGCTCAACCCGAAGGGATCGTGGTGGATCCCGCCGGCAACCTTTATATCGCGGATGCGGCCAATAATCGCGTGCGGAAAGTGACTCCCGCGGGTGTAATCAGCACGGTGGCCGGGAACGGACACCGAGGCTTCAGCGGCGATAACGGCCTGGCCTCGGTCGCGCAATTGAATCAGCCGTATGGCCTGGCGTTGGATGCGGCGGGTAATCTGTACATCGCCGATTATGGGAACCAGCGGGTACGGGCGGTCGGCACGAACGGGAATATTACCACCGTGGCGGGCAATGGGCCCAGCGGCACCAGTGCGGACGGCGGTCCGGCAACTGCGGCGTTGCTGGTGGGCCCGCACAACCTGGCGACGGACCCGGCCGGCAACCTGTACATTTCCGAGCGCGAGGGTCAACGCGTACGCAAAGTGGTGCCGGGAGGGAAAATCTCCACGTTCGCCGGAACGGGCATCGCGGGATACAGCGGCGACAGCGGACCGGCTACCGCCGCGCAACTGGCCTTCCCGGAGGGCCTGGCGCTGGACGGAGCGGGCAACCTTTACATCGTGGACAGTCTGAACATGGCGATTCGCGAGGTGCGGGCCGGCGCAGGTACGCTCAGCACGGTTTGCAGTCTGCAGACCTTCAGCGCGCAGAACTCCAACATTACCTTTGTTCAGCTTTCCGGCCTGGCAGCCAATGCGGCCGGCGATCCCTATTTTCCCGAGAGCGTCTATTCCGTCGTGTGGCAGTTGACTTCCGCCGGCGTCCTCACTCCCGTGGCGGGCGTCGTGGGCGTTGGCGGGTCCACCGGCGACGGGCAACTTGCCGTGCAGACCGCACTGAACCTGAACGCTACCGCGGACGTGACGCTGGACGCCGCGGGCGACCTGTATATCTCGGAGGTGCAGCGCGTGCGGTGCGTCACCGCTGCGACGGGCATCGTCAACACCGTCGCCGGCGACGGCACATTCGGCTTCGGTGGCGACGGCGGCAGCGCGTTGTTGGCTGTCTTCAATACGCCTACCGGACTGGCGTTCAACAATGGATCGCTGCATATCTCCGACCTGTCCAACCAGCGCGTCCGCCGAGTCGGCGCGGACGGGAAGATTTCCACAGTGGCCGGCAATGGGACGTCCGGCTACTTGGGCGATGGAGGGCCGGCCGTCGGCGCGAGCTTGACTAACCCCAACGGCCTGGCATTCGATCCGGCCGGCAACCTCTACATCGCCGACAGTGGGAACAACCGCGCGCGCCAAGTGAATCCTTCCGAAGTGATCGCGACCTTCGCCGGATCCTACCTCCCCGGACTCGGCGGCGACGGCGATCAGGCCACCCAAACACCTCTGAAGACGCCGCAAGGTGTAGTTGCCGATCTGGCGGGCAACGTTTACATTGCCGACACGGGCCACAACCGCGTCATCCGCGTGGACGCCGCGGGCAACATCCAGACCGTGGCCGGTACCGGTACGTTGGGCGACGCGGGCGGAAATACTTCGTGGAGCGAGTTGAACGCCCCGGGAGGAGTGGCGCTGGATAGCGCTGGCAATCTGTACATCGCCGATACCTATAATCATCGCATCCGGGTGCTCACTCCGGGCGGCGCGATCTCCACCCTCGCGGGCACCGGAACCGGCGGCTTCAGCGGCGATGGCGGCGCCGCTGCGGGCGCGGAGCTGAACCTTCCATCAGCGGTGGCAGTGGACGCCAGCGGGAACATCTACATCGCGGATACCGGCAACCACCGCGTGCGCCTGGTGACGACGGATGGCGAGATCGCCACTGTTGCCGGTACCGGCGATGGGGCGTACAACGGCGATAACGGCGCCGCCGTCGAAATTGCGCTCTCCAGTCCCTATGGGCTGGCGCTGGACGGCCAGGGCAACGTATTTGTCGCGGATACCGGCAACAACCGCGTGCGCAGGCTGTCGACGACCCAGACGGTGGTGACGCCGCCGCCGGCGCAACTCATCAAGGTGGCGCTTGCCAATGCAGCCAGCCTGCTGCCGGGGCCCCTGGCGCCCGGCGAAATCTTCTCCATCTTTGGCCAGGGCATCGGGCCGGCCGCCGCGGTCACGGGTAACTTCGATGCGTCGGGGACACTATCGACCACGCTTGCTAACGTGCAGGTGCTGTTCACTGGCACGCCCGTCAATGCCACGCCCGCGCCGCTCTTCTACGTGCAGTCCAACCAAATCAACGCGCAGGTGCCTTACGAGATGGCGGGCCAGACTATCGCACAACTGCAGGTCGTGTACCAGGGAGCCACGCTGGCGTCCATGCAAGTCCCGATAGCAGACGCCAATCCCGCGCTGTTCACAGTGAGCAACGGCACGGGGAACGCCGTGGTGGTCAATCAGGATGGGTCGATCAACTCCGATAAGAACCCCGCGCCGCGCGGCTCGATCGTGGTGTTGTATGCCACGGGCGAAGGCCAAACATCGCTTGCCGGCCTTACCGGCCAAGCCGCGCAAGCGCCCTTCCCGCTGCCGGTGCTGCCGGTGTCTTTGACCATGGCCGGTTATGCGGCCAACGTCCTGTTCGCCGGGGACGCGCCGGGCTTTGTGGGGGTGATGCAGATCAACGCGCAGGTGCCCAGCGGCTTCGTTCCTACCGGCGACTTGGCAGTAGTGCTGACGGTGGGGCTGTATCAGAGCCCGGCGGGGGTTACGATTGCGGTGGAGTGAGGGAGGGATATTGGCCGCTGATGAACGCGGATAAACGCGGATAAGACAAAAAACAATAGCCTCTACCCCGTCATAGGTTCGGGAATCTGAAAGCCTTGGACGATTCGTTTCCACTCGACCTTGGGTTTTTGGAAATTGACTAGAAGACAGACGGTGCGGCCGGAGGCTCGCAGATAGTTGAGGCACTGGGCGGTGTGTTCGTTGGCTAGGCGCTCCACACATTTCAACTCGACCACCAGCGCGTCTTCAACTAGGATGTCCGCAAAGTATTCGCCGACCGGGAGGCCTTTGTACTCTACCGCAAACGAGGCTTGGGCGGCAGTTCGCAGGCCTCGAAGGGCGAGTTCTCTGAGCAGGGCGCGCTCGTACACTTTCTCGAGGAATCCGGCGCCAAGAGTGTTGGAGACCTCAAAGACCGCGCCCAGCACTTGCTCGGTCAGCGGGTCCGAAAATCCGCGTTCATCTGTGTTCATCAGCGGCCAATATGAATGTGCCGCGACGGACTAATACCTCTCAGAACCATTATTGGCTGCTGATGAACACAGATGAACGCGGATTAAGCCGGTCACGGTTCGACCGCAAATATAGTGCCTTTTCCCGCAGTCCCACCCGTCCCCGTCGGGCCATAGAGCACGCCGGTCGGGCCCAAGGTCAGCGGTCCTGCGACGAGCGCGGCAAACAGACGTGTCATAGGTACATCATAGGCTACAGTACACCTGCACTGAGGAAGACGGACCCTTGGGGGATCAGGCAGGCACCCTGCACGCAGCCGGGGCGGAACCTATTAAGGCTCGGACCGCTCCCTTACGGTCGCGGTTCGGTGTGCGGGCCGTGTGCCTTATTCGGAGCCGCGACCGTAAGGGAGCGGCCCTTGGATGAAGGCAAGTGTCACCGTATTAAGCGACGCTTAATAGATGGAAAATTCAAAGCGCCCACTGCCATCACAACCCCGGCCCCTGCCCCCCGGTCCCTGACCCCGGCGGCCGAAGGCCGCCTCCCAGTTCCATCAACAGAAACGCATCAATATCCGTCCACAACGCCACGTTGTCGTCAATCGACGACCCAATCCCATGTCCAGCGGTGCTGCTGGTTCGCAACAGCACGGGCTGCTTGGTTCCGCTGGCTTCAAGGCGGGCCGCCATCTTCCGCGACTGCATGGGGTCCACGCGCGCATCATTATCGCCGGTCGTCAGCAGGATAGCCGGATACTGGGTTCCGTCCTTCACGTGATGGTATGGCGAGTAGGCATACAGCGCCTTGAATTGGTCAGCCTCCTTGACAGTTCCAAACTCCGTGACATTGAACGCGCCGTTGGGCGAGAGTTCCACGCGCAACATGTCGTAGATGCCCACCATTGAGACCACGGCGTGGTACATCTCCGGGTGTTGGGTCAGCGCCGCGCCCATCAACAGCCCGCCGTTGCTGCCGCCGATGATGGCCAGCTTGGATGGCTGCGTATACTTGCGCGCGATCAGGTACTTGGCGCAAGCCGCGAAATCGTCAAAGACGTTTGGCTTCTTCGTCAGCTTGCCTTGCGTGTGCCAGTCTTCACCATACTCACCGCCGCCGCGCAGATTGGCTTCCGCAAACACCACGCCGCGCTCGAGCAGGGGAACGTACGGCGCAGGATAGTTCGGGGTCAAGCTGATGTTGTAACCGCCGTAGCCCGTGAGCAGCGTAGGGTGGCTGCCATCGAGCGCCAGTCCCTTGCGATGGATGATATTCAGCGGAACCTTCGTGCCATCTTTCTCGACCGCGAAACGGCGCGTCACCACGAACCCATCCAGAGGAACAGGCGGCGGTGTGCGCAGGGCAGTAGGCGTGAGCTTGCGCGACCTCGGGTCGAAGCGGAAGAAGCCGCCGGGATCGAGGTAACTGCCCACATAACAGATCGGTCCGGCGCCATCCAGATTGCCGCAATCCACGCTGGAGACAGGAGGCACATGCACCTTCACCGGATTTCCGTCGCCCGGCAGGAATCGCACCTCGGACGGGCCGCCCGCCAATTCATTGACCAGGGGGCCATCCCTCGTGGGCGCCACGGACTGGATCACCGCAGCGGATTCCGGCACGATCACGGTGGCCTGATCGACGGTCTCCGCCACATCCATGTGCAAGACCTTGCCGCGCGGGGCGCCATGCTTCGAGAGCAGATAGATATCCTTTTTGTACCCGAAGGCGATCTGCTTAACCTCATCGGCAACACTGGCAAGCGGCC
>PKYZ01000455.1 GCA_003132865.1 Bryobacterales bacterium | reverse complement strand
CCATCAAAGCCGGCATCATGGAGATTGCGGATGTCTTCGTGATCAACAAATCCGACCAGCCCGGAGCCGAGCGCATGGAAAGGGAAATCCAAAGCGCGCTAAGTCTCGCGCAAAACGGGCAAACCCCTCCAATCATTCGCACGATAGCCACGGATGGAACCGGAGTGCCCGAATTACTAAAGGCGGTAAGCTCGCCCCCTCGCCCCCTCGCCCACTCGCCCACTCACTCCCAAGGAGGTCACAACTTGCAATCACAGATAGGCATCATAGGCGGCAGTGGTCTCTACTCCATGCCGGGCTTCGAAGCGCAGGAAGAGGTGGTCGTGGAGACGCCGTTTGGCGCGCCTTCCGACAACCTCGTGGCCGGCAAGCTGGCGGGCCACAGCGTCGCGTTTCTGGCGCGGCACGGACGTGGGCATCGCATTTCGCCGTCCGAGCTGAATTACCGCGCGAACATATATGCGATGAAGTCGCTGGGCGTGGAGCGCATCATTTCGCTCAGCGCGGTGGGATCGCTGAGGGAGGAGCACAAGCCGCTCGACTTCGTCATCCCCGATCAGTTCGTGGACCGCACCCGCGGGCGCATCTCTACGTTCTTCGGCGAAGGGTTGGTGGCGCATATCGGCTTCTCCGATCCCATCTGCCCGCAGCTTGCCGAGGTGGTGTACCAGGCGTGCGCGGAGGCCGGAGTCGCTGCCACCAAAGGTGGTTCCTATTTGTGCATGGAAGGTCCGGCGTTCTCCACGCGCGCCGAGTCGAACCTGTACCGAAGCTGGGGCATGGACGTCATCGGCATGACCAACCTGCAAGAGGCCAAGCTTGCGCGCGAGGCCGAGATCTGCTATGTGACCCTCGCGATGGTCACCGATTACGATTGCTGGCATCCGCAGCACGACGCCGTCACGGTGACGGACATTATCGCGAACCTGGTGAAGAACGCCGAGAACGCTTGCAAAGTAGTGGCGGCCGCGGTGGAGCGCATGCCCGCGGAGCGAAGCTGCAAGTGCGGATCGGCGCTGGCGCATGCCATCATCACCGACCGCAAACTGGTGCCGGAAACGACCCGGCGCAAACTGGACTTGATCGTTGGCAAATACTTCTGATAATGTGGGGCAGGCCCCCGGCCGGGGTGCCCTCTGGGCCGGGTCCCCTGGACCCGCTCTTCGATCAAGCTGTAACGAACGCGCCGCGCGGCTGCTGGACTACTGCCTGCGGGGCGCGGCGTGGCCGCCGGAATTGCTGCGCGCGCTGGCGGACGACGAGTGCTCCGGCGCACTCTTCCGGGTGGTCGCCGAAGGCCTGGCGGACCGCTTCGAGCCGGCGCTGTGCGACACGTCTGCGGCGTTGTTCGCGGAAGCTATCGCGCCGGGCGAAAGCGCCGCGCTGGTGGAACGCTACGGGCGTGTGCGCGTTCCGCGGCCGGTGGCGGGCGAGCCGCGGACGGTCTTCGTGCTCTCGCGCGTGACGCTAGGCGCGGATGTGGCGGTGACCAGCGTCATCCTGGACGCCGTCAAGCGCCGTTTTCCGGAGGCGGCCATCTACCTGGTGGGTCCGCGCAAGAACTGGGAGTTGTTCGCCGCCGATCCGCGCATTCTGCATTTGCCGGTGAACTATTGCCGCGGGACGCTGCATGAGCGCCTCGCCTCGGTGCCGGAACTGCGCACGGCGCTGGCCGGGGCGCCCTCTGGGCCTGACAGCATCGTGATCGATCCCGATTCGCGGCTGACGCAGCTTGGCCTGCTGCCGGTGTGTCCCGAGGAGCGCTACTACTTCTTCGAGAGCCGCGCGTACGGCGGCGACGGCGACGATCCGCTGCCGGTTCTGACCCGGCACTGGGCGGAGCAGACCTTCGGCATAGCCAATGCCGCGCCGTTCGTGGCGGTAGGACAGGCCTCCGGCCTGTCCCCATCAGGCATCGCCATTAGCTTGGGCGTCGGCGAGAATCCCGCCAAACGAATCGCCGATCCGTTCGAAGCGGAACTCCTGGCCCTGCTGGCGCAGAGCGGCGAGCCCCTTACGATCGATCAAGGCGCCGGAGGCGAAGAAGCCGCGCGCGTGGATCGGGCTGTCGCCGGGTCCGGGACGCAGGTAGAACGCTGGTCCGGCTCATTCGCGGACTTCGCTTCGATTATCGCGCGCAGCCGGCTCTATGTCGGGTACGATTCGGCCGGGCAGCATGTGGCTGCGGCTTGCGGTGTCCCGCTGATCGCCGTCTTCGCCGGGTTCTCGTGCGCGCGCATGTTCGCACGCTGGCGGCCCGCCGGCCGGGTCATACGCGTGGAAGACCCGGACCCGGCGCGGGTGCTGGAACAGGTGCGGCTCATTTTACCGGAACTGTTAGAGAGCCGACGGCGTTAGTGTTCTGATCGAGGATAATCAGCCGGACTCGCTGTACCGCATCGGTAGTAGGGTGATCCTGCGAGAGCGGGATGCCTTCCTTCATCGCCGCGTCGTGCTGCGCGGATGTCAGATCGAGATTGAAGCTCGATACACTCGGCTCGCCGAGCGGGCCGGAGGCGCCCAGATCCGCAACCAAAAAATATACCGCCCCCGCAAACTTGCCGCCCTGCTCGCGCAGCAGGATGTCCGATGGATTGATGCGGACCTCCAGATGCACGCCCTTCTTGTCTCCTTCCGCTTGCGAGATTTTCGTGCGTAGGCCGATCTCGGCAGCGTCGGAAGGGCTTTGAAACGCCGCGACCAGTGCAGCCTTCTGCCTGTCCGCGGCCGGCCGCGAATCCGCCAGCGCGTAGTAGCGCTCCCTGACTTGAAGCTTGACTCCCGTTCGCTCGCAGGTGATGTGGATCTTGTGCCACTTGTTGTCCCAGTTCTCCGCCGATGGATCGAAGGCAATCTCGAAAGAACTGGCGTCGTCGGTGGCCACCTGCTTCAGGACCGCGCGAATGTCCTGCCGGAAGTAGGTGCGGCCGCCGGTCAGGAGGGCCATTTGTGCCAGGTCGAGGCCCGGGTCACCACCCTGGGCACCCTGCACGTTATGTTGCTGATAGTCGCCAAGGGCGTTTGTGGCATTGGTTGGCGGTCCGGAGCCGGGATTCATCGGTGTATCCATTTGCATTATGGGGTTGACTGCGGTGCTGAGGTCCCTGCTGTACGAAAGCGGATTCACCGCGACGTCGGCGTGTGCCAGCGTCACCGCCAGGTGTGGCACGTAAAGAGCGCAATCCACCCAATCCCCGCTGCACGGAAGCTTGCTGTTGTACACATTTTGCATGCCGTCCGTGATCCAGATGATGTCCCTTCGGCCGGGAAACGCGGCCAGTTGGTTGGCTAGCGCCTCGATCTGGTGGAAAGTCTTCTTTACCAGGTCCTCCTGGCCCAGGTGCACCGGCCGGCCATGGCTGGCGCCTTTCATGGCCTTGTCAAGAACCTGAGTCACGTCGTGCGGCCACGTAGCATCGTCGGCGGACTTGGGTCCTATGGCGTGAATCGGAACCAGCTCGCCCTCTAGGTTGAGCAGGTAGAAATACACGGAATTGCCGGATTCCAGTTGCGCGAGCGATTTGGACAAAGCGTGCCAGGTGTCCAGCCGGTCGGCCTGGTTTTCATTCATCAGGTCGAATAGGATGACCGTGGAGTGCGGCATCATGCCGCCCGGACGGTTGGAAAACTCCAGCGGCGCAAGTGGCGCAGCCGGCCCGGTGGCGGGCTTATGGAAAGCGAAGATGGTTTGTGATTTGGTTTGGTCGACGATCTTGAAATCGCCGGCGGTGAGGTCGGTCACGGGCTGGCCGCTCGCGTCGAGCGCCACAGGGTGGAGGTGCATCAGGACCGGCGTCCCCGGAGCTTGTGCCAGAAGTCCGGAAGCGGCCAAA
>PKYZ01000611.1 GCA_003132865.1 Bryobacterales bacterium | reverse complement strand
TGGAAATGAAGTACCTGGAATGCCTTCAACGCGTTCGCATCCTTCACGCCACCAATCACCGCAAGATCAATAGTGTCTTTGTCTTCAGCACGCGACGCGAGCGCGGCCCACATAATTACCTGGTCGGCTGGGATGTTGTTCACTGTAAACGGATCGCCCAGAGTCAACTTGTTCTGCGTCAGGGTGCCGGTCTTGTCCGAACAAAGAACGTCGACGCCAGCCAACTCCTCGATTGCCGAAAGCCGGGTAACGATTGCCTTACTCTTCGCCAGCAAACGCGCACCGACCGCCATGGTTACAGAGAGCACCGTCGGCATCGCGACTGGAATCGACGCAACCAGCAGAATGAGACAGAACTCCAGCGTGTCGAGGACGGGATTATGGCGAAGCAGTGAGACTGTGAGTATCCCCGCGACCAAAACCACGGCGAGAACAATCAGGTAGTCGCCAATCTTGAGCACGGCCTTCTGGAAGTGGCTCACCGTGTGGGCCTGCTGCACCAGTTCCGCTGTCTTGCCAAAATAAGTGCGCGGTCCCGTCGCATAAACCATTGCGTCGATCTCACCCTGGCGCACAATCGAGCCGGAGAAGACCGCCTCACCCGGCTTGCGCGTGACTGGCAGCGACTCACCGGTCAGGGCAGACTGATCGACCTCGACGGGATCGCCATCCAGGAGCCGAGCGTCTGCTGGAACAATGTTTCCCAGCTTCAGACGAATGACATCGCCGGCGACCAGTTCACTCGCCTTTGGTGTGGCCCATTTGCCGTCGCGCAGGACCGTCGCGTCGTTCGCCAGCTTTGCCTTGAGCGCCTCAATCTCATTGCCCGCCTGATGCTCTTCCCAGAATCCGACCACGGCGTTGGAAACAAGCAAAAGGAGGATGATGAAAAAATCCGGCCAGTGCCGGACCACGCCCGACAGAATCACCGCCACTTCGATCATCCACGGGATGGGCCCCCAAAAGTAAGTGAGGAACTTCAGGAACGGATTGGTTTTCTTTTCTTCAATCTCGTTAGGCCCATATTGAGTCAGCCGTTTCTCCGCCTCGGCTTGACTGAGGCCGTCCGGCGACGACCCCAATTTTTTCTCCACTTCCGGCAAGGGCAGGGATTTCAGATCGTCCTTGGCCTCGGGCTTGGCCTCCGGCTTTGCATCGGGAGCCTTGGGCTGGTCGGCATTGGGTTTCATAATGGGTAGTCCTTCCGTCTTCGCTCGGAAATCCGTAACTAGAAAGGGAGCAATACGACCGGCGCGTAGTGCCGGCTGAATCCGCGGCAAATGCTGCCGTGGACCGAGACGACCGCGCCCGAATTAACTGGCGCGCTCTCGCCGTCGGGCTACGAGTCACCCAACCACTTCCGCGCCTCAGCGGTATCGGCGTGATCGAAGTATCGGATCGTCGCCGTCGTGAACGGCTTGCAGAACGTCGCCATGCCCTGCTGCCACTTCTTTTCCCCCACCATCGCGAGCCGTTCGATGTCGGCGAAGTGTTTGCTGTCGAACTTGATATCCTCCCACAGCGCGCCGGCTTCCCAGCCGTGGAAACCGGTCATGTCGAACAGCACGCGCAGTTTTCCGTGCTGCCGGACGAGTCGCTCGAACTCGGGCACAAAGTTCCCGTAATCTGCTTTTGCCAGCTTCCCGCTGACGTGAACGACGAGGATCTTCCCGCCGTTTTCTTCATTGAGTTGAATGGGCATTTGGCGCTCCTCTCCCGATTATCCACCGTCAGCTTGATTCAGGCACACGCGTCTTCTCCGCCAGCGGTTTCCCTTTCTGCGTTTCGCCCTGACTCCACTTCCAGTTTCGGATCTCCGACATGTCCTCGCCGTAACTGGCGAAAACGGATTCCTGGTGTTCCTTGCCCGATGCTCTCTCTTTTGGAGGCAGGCAAATGAGCAATCTGGATCTGGGCAAGTACTCGTAGCGGCGCAACCGCACGAGTTCAACTTTCAGCGCATCGTTGGTTCTACTGGCTCGTCATTTCGATATTTACAGCGCTAGACGCCCCGACACCACGCCGAAATAGATAACGATATCGCCGCTTAATGCGGCGGTCTGACGCGCCGGGCTGCTGAGCTTCCAAGAAAGTGAGGAACGGACCTTGACAGTTTCCTACAGAGGCTGGCGAGTGTAACAAATTGCTCTGCGGCGCCAAAACTGAAATCCTGAATGACCACTCGCCGCCATTCTGCTCGCCGCGCGCGGCTCCACCACCGAAGGGCCGCTCCGCCTGCGCCTGGCGTCCGCCGTCGCCCGCGCCGCGGTGGAAGCCGAACGCGCCATCGAAAAGCCCCAGTTCGTCGAATCCCGTTGTCTCGGCGCTGTCCTTATCGTTTCCGCCAATTCGTCGGAAATCATCGACTGGGCCCGTCGCATCGGCGAAGCCGCCCGAGTCCTGGCCAATACGCATCCTCTGCCGTCGCCCGCGCGAGCTCTGCAAACCCTGCGCGCGGTTCCCACGCCCGCCGATTTCGCCCCTCCGGATGACGCCCGCCTTCTGCGCCTGGCCGCCACGCTGGCTGGCGCGGCGCTCTCCCCGAGGCTGGAGCTCTATCCCAAGAACATGCCGCCGCGCGACGCTCTAGAACTCTCCCAGTCCGCACTTGCCGGAGCCGACACCATCTCAATCCAGGAACTCCGCGATCGTGTCCGGGAGCGCTACCCCGAAGCCGCCCACCTCCCCGACCGCCCCGCTCGGGACGACCTGTTACGCGAGGCTGCCTACGATTGGACGTGGGACCCCGCCGCCGCGCTCTTCCGCGCCCCGATCCCCTCGTCTACAGACGCTTCCACTACCTACGCACCCCGCTCCGCCACACGCCTCACACCACGCTTTTACGAGGTGCCTCCAGCCGAACGCGAAGACTTCGAGACGGCCCGCGATACTGAGCACAAGCTCTCAGTCGCTATGCGACCGGGAAGTTTCCTCATCCTCACTGTGTCCATGAACCATTACTACGAGGCCGTCGCCGAACTCGTCCGCCGCTTCCACCCCGAAGTTATCGACCTGGATCGTGCCCTGCTCGATGCCATGCGCGGGATCGCCGATACCCGCGGCCACAAATGGGACCGCGTCCTCACCGCCGACGCCGAACCTCCAGAGAGCCGCCACCGCGCGAAACTGGCCGAGTTGGTCGCCGAGGCCATTCTCGCAGTCGAGGCCGCCCTCCGCGCGCGCACGACTCCCGCCTTGATCGTCAATCCCGGCCTCCTGGCCCGATATAATCAGCTTTCATTGATCGACCGCCTGCGCGAGGATCCCGGCGTCGGCGTCTGGCTCCTGGTCGCCGGCCAGGACACCCACAAACCCATGATCGATTCCGAAGCCGTGCCGCTCATCTCCCCCAACCACTGGGCTCGCGTCAATCTCTACTGGATTCAGAACCTGCACCGCGCCGGAGCTATCGCATGATCGACGAGGCCCGCCTGCTCGACGACCTCGTCCGCCTCCTCACGGCGACTGAAGACAACATCCGCCAACGCTGCAACGATGAACCCACCGTCAACCAGCCACTCCAGGAGCGGTACGAAGCGGCACGCAAGGCCGGTCGCACTGGCGTTACTTTTACTGTCTGGCGCGAAGCCGAGATCACCCAGGCCGCAGTCGCGTGGCTCCTCGCCTGCGTCTTTGTCCGATTTCTCGAAGACAATGACCTTCTCAGCGAAGTCTATCTCGCTGGTTCTAACGGCCGCACCAAGTCCGCACAAGAACGACAGCGGCTCTGGTACCGAGAGCACCCCCTGCTCATCGACCGGGATTACCTGCTCGACATCTTTTCCGAGCTTGTACGACTGCCGGGGATGAAAGGATTGCTCGACCGCGACCACAATCCGCTCTGGTCGCTCGGCCCTGACGGCGATGGTGCCAAGGCGATCCTCGATTTCTTTCAATCCGCGGATCATGACACTGGCGTCTTGCTATACGACTTCACCGACACCGCCAGGGGCACGCGCTTCCTCGGCGATCTCTACCAAAACATCTCGGAGTCGGCCCGTAAGCGTTATGCGCTTTTGCAAACACCCGGCTTCATCGTTGACTTCATCCTCAACCGAACGCTCACCCCTGCACTGGACGAATTCGGACCTCGATGGCTTCCGGCTCATCGACCCGCCTGCGGCAGCGGACACTTCCTGCTGGAGGCATTCGACCGCTTGTTCCGCCGATGGGAAAGTCGCGATGGCGATCTAACCGTCGTGGTGCAACATGCGCTCGACTGCGTGCACGGCGTTGACCTGAACCCATATGCTACGGCCATCGCGCGATTTCGTCTGTTGATTGCGGCCCTGCGGGCATGTGGCATCACTCGATTGAGTAACGCACCCGACTGGTCGATTCATGTCACTACTGGAGATTCGTTGCTTTTCGGACCGGGGAAGATGGTGCCAAGCATGACATGCTTGCAGCACGAGGACCCTGAGCAACTCCGCTTGACACTGCAGGCGCAAGCTTATCACGTGGTAGTCGGGAACCCGCCATACATAAATGTCAAGGACCCCGAACTTCGGAGCCGGTCTCGCAGTGATTTCGGGTCGTGCTCAGGCAAGTATCAATTAAGCGTACCTTTCACAGAGTTACTGTTTGACCTATCCGAACACGACGCGTACGTAGGGATGATCACATCGAACTCGTTCATGAAGCGCGTTTTTGGTAAGAAGCTCATCGAAGAATACTTTCCAAGGTGGGACATAACCCATGTCATCGATACTTCGGGGGTCTGTATCCCTTGGCACGGCACTCCCACAGCCATCTTGCTTGCGCGTAAACGTGCCCCCGTGTTACATCAGCTGCGGGTGGTTCGGGGTATACGCGGGGAGACCAAGGAGCCAATCGATCCAGCACGAGCGCCGGTATGGACCGCAATCCTAGAGCAAGTTGACGTTCCGGGCTCCGAGAGTCGATGGGTCAGTGTGGCAGACGCAGACAGGGACGCTTTCCACCACCATCCTTACAGTATTGGCGGCGGCGGCGCGGCAGAGCTTAAGGAGCGTTTGGATGAATTGGGAGAGGGTAGGTTAGAGTCCGTCGTCGAAGCGATTGGAATTACGGCGGTAAACGGCGAAGACGACCTTTACGTATTTCCGAATCACGCTGCAACCGGCCGGTTAGGCCTTGAACATACGTGCGCATTTGTTGTCGGGGACGACCTGGAAGACTGGCAGGAGGCCCCACCACGCCATGCGCTATGGCCCCACGATGACAATTTCGAGGTCCGACCGCTGGACACCATGCCCAGGAATGCGCGTGTGCTTTGGCTTGGAAAAGCGATCATATCGCGGAGAAAGAGGTTTGGTACTCCGATGCTGCAGCGAGGGCTGACATGGTACGAGTGGCAGGAATTGTATAAAGCGAAGCTGTGCTCACCGGTTTCTATAGCATTTGGAGAACTCCATACCCACAATCAATTTGTCTTAGATCGTGGTGGAAAGATCTTCAAACAAACGGCGCCAGTCGTGAAGTTGCGGCCTACCGCCAGCGAAGCCGAGCACACCGGCTTGCTAGGGGTTCTAAATTCCAGTGCATCCGGGTTTTGGTTACGTCAGGTATGCTTTCCGAAAGGTGGGGACACGGTAGGCAAGAGCGGATGCCGCGTCCGAAAGATGCTCTGGGACGTTTACCTTTCCTTCGACTCAACTAAAGTTTCCAAAATTCCATTGCCCGCTGGCCGCCCTTTTGAACTCGCTACTACAATCCAATCTCTTGCAGACGAGCGTTCGAGGCTGGTGCCAGCAAGACTGGTCGCCGGCGAAGTCCCCGCCCGCGCGTCGCTCGCTGCCGCTCGCGAACGCGCCGAAACCCTCCTCACCAAAATGATCGCCTTCCAGGAAGAACTCGATTGGCAGGTCTACCACCTCTANNCTACGGGCTCCTCGAAGAATCCCTCACGCTGCCCATCGATCAAGTCCCGCCTGTTAATCTCGGCGAGCGCGCCTTCGAAATCCTTATGGCTCGCGCCATGGAATCGGGCGATCTTGAAACCGAGTGGTTCGCCCGTCACCGATCAACGCCACGCACCACGATCCCCGAGCACTGGCCGGACCCCTACCGCGCACTCGTCCAGCGCCGCCTTGACACCATCGCCAAAGATCGCGACATCGCCCTCATCGAGCAACCCGAGTACAAGCGCCGCTGGAACCTGCCGCCCTGGGAGGAGCTCGAACAGGAGGCTCTCCGCAACTGGCTCCTCGACCGCCTCGAAGGCTCGCGCAATTGGCCTACGAATCCACCAATCCTCACATCCGTCGGTCGCCTAGCCGACGCCGTGCGGCACGATGCCCAATTCCTCCAGGTCGCCGAACTCTATCGGCACCGCGCCGATTTCGACCTCACCGAGCTGATCGAGAAGTTGGTGGCCAAGGTGTCCGTGCCTTTCCTCCCAATCCTTCGCTACAAGGAATCCGGCCTCCGGAAGCGCGCCGACTGGGAGAGCACCTGGCCCCGCGATCTGCGGCGGTCTGGGGTAAGCATCAGTGACCTCTTCGCCACAGTCTTGTAGCATCTTATGCTGATATCCGGGAAGCCGGGGTCCTCGGCTAACGATGCCGGATCGAAAAGATCTGGTGGTGCCCACCGCCGAACAAGGACGCCCATCTCTGTATCGGGGCGCTGTTGAACCGGCAGGATGATCTGGGCATCTGATCGATATCATTCGAGTGCGTGGCTCATCCAAAACACGACAGCGGCGTTCTCGTAGGCGCCCACCATTTCCCCAGACCGTTTCTGAGATATTTTGAGTACGCACTGGTTGTGTTTGATCTCGAAGGCTGCGGTCAAGAAAGGCTCGGCAAAGAGCGCGTGGAGCAGAGAGTATGCGAGAATCTGACGGTCAATGGCTGGGAGGGCCGATGTGAAGTCGTCGTTATTGAGCCCGAGCTGGAATCCTGGGTCTGGGTTGAGTCGCTCCGTATAGCCAAGGTGCTCAAGTGGGACAAGCGACGCCTAAAGGACTGGCTCCTCGAAGAAGCGTTCCTTGCATCCACCACCGCCGTCAAGCCCGCACGCCCCAAGGAAGCATATGAGCAAGCCATGTGCGTGGCAAAGGTGCAAAAGTCCTCGTCCGTTTTTCAGGACCTCGCCAAATCTGCGAACGTTGCTGGATGCACCGACAGCGCTTTCCGCAAATTCCTGCTGACGCTCCAGGAGTGGTTTCCTCCGTCACGAAAGCAGTAACTCAAGATCCTCGCGCCGCAAGTCGCGGATCAGGCTGTTATCCTCGCTGATGATGGCGGCAGCCAAGTCGCGCTTGCGGCTTTGCAGTTGCAAGATTTTCTCCTCAACGGTGTCCCGCGCGATCAAGCGGTAGGCGAACACCTGGTGGGTCT
>PKYZ01000064.1 GCA_003132865.1 Bryobacterales bacterium | reverse complement strand
GTTGCGGCACCCTAACTACTGTATAACACGTATAGTCACTCAGAGTAACTGCTGTTTTGGACACGAGTGTACCGAAATGTTTTGCATTATTTTGCATTTTATCGATCCAGCTCAGTTGTGCTGCCACCTTACACCCTTTTTCAGTACTCGATAATGCTAATGCCCGATGTCAGCAACGGCCCAATTGGCGAGGGTTTCGCCCTGCAGGACCGGCCTGAGACCCACCATCTGAGGGTCCGTGGAAATCGAGGCTAGCCAAGAAAACAGCTCGCGGCCACCGATATGAGCCACCTCAAGCTGCAGCGTATCGAGCAGGACCTTGATGAACTGAGCATTAATGGAAATACTTCCACCGTCCAGAGGCAATGTGATGTCATCACCATACATGACCGCAGCGAACGCTGCCGCAACGATCACAAGCCTCACCATGCGAATGATGGTACCTCCTCGCATGAACGGCGATCCGAACGCGCCCGGAAGGCCGTGGCTGCGCGCGAGGCCAAGCGCAAAGTGTAAGTTTGCCACCGCCTTTGGACGATGGTTGTGGTTCTTGTGGTTCACTCAAATCCCATCGCCCTGAGCCGTCGCAGCTTGCTCTCAACCTCTTCTGATTCTTTCGTGGCTTCTTGCAGGAGTGCGTCGTCTTCGGATCTCAGCACGTCCGCGTTCGCTTCGTACATTAACAAGAGCCTGCCATACTCCTCACGAAAAGAGGCGTAGAAGTCTCGCAACTGCCGTGATTTGGCCCCGGCTTCCGGGTCTGTGCTATCTATCTTGTACCAACTTGTTACGTCTTGGATCAGCGCGAGTGTCCGCTCGCCCTTGCCCACCATAGTATCGTTTTGCTCTTTGAGCCACCTGACTGCCAACCGCTGGAGCAGTGGAGGACCAGCGGAGGAAAGGCACGGAATTTCGCTTTCGCAACTCCTGGCGATGGCGCTGACACCGAGGGACTCCCTTTTTTCGTCGATCATCCCATCCCGATTCGTGTCGTGCGCTCCGAAGAGAAGCTCACGCGCAACCGCTATCGCGAGGGAGAACTGGCGCCCCATACTACCGAACAAGAGTGATGTGCCGGGCTGCAGCCCAGTCAAAAAACTGCGTCACGGCCTGGGCGTACGCTGTGCGCGTGTTTTTATTTCTGATGTTGGCGGTAAAAAACTCGATGAACCGCCAGGCGGCTTTCTCGCCGGCGCGCGCTATCGCGGCCGGCAATCTGTCGAGGCCGGCGCGGCCGAGCTGGCGGGATGGAATTGGGACGAGGTCTTGGGTCATTTTAAGATTCGGAAATCCACCGACCGTTTAGACGGGTAACGGAATAGATTCTTTCGTGTGCTAATAGTTCGTAAACTGCATCCGGGAGTGGCGGCGAAACGGTTGCATCATCAATCATGTAATCGCCGTAGCCCACATCAATCGCATCCGGGTGGACCACCTTCGTGACCCATCCACCACAGGTGGCCTGCTTCCCGCAACCTTGCAATCGGCCTTGAAATTTAACGCGTTCACTCATTGGCGTCAGCTCCCAGATTGACGTTGCATAACGTCCTTTATGCTACATCAATTCAGGGGACCTTGTCGAGGGTGGTTATCCACACATTGGCCCTGGGGGCGGCCTTCGAGGTGCTGAAAGCATTGCCGCCTGTGTGTGCTTCAGGGGATAAAGGCTATATCGTCTGGATTGCTTTTGTCAGCTCGACCTTAAAAGTTTCCCCAGCCGCTTCGACGGCTTTCTGAGCCTGCACGTAAGCCTTCAGAAATCTTGTTCCGTCAGTGTCGCCCGCCTGGTACGCCCGATGGTGGGCGCCCTCGATCTTGACGATATCTGCCCGCCTAGCCATGATCGCGTCATATGCTTGTCGCGCCGAAGGATAGTAGATGTCGATGAGCAACTCAATTCGTGGAAATTCCATTGGGTTGTGGTTTGCCGCTTCGATTTCTAAATCAAGAAATTGATTGTATGTGAGACTTCCCTTCATTACCTGGGACAGCCGCAGGTAGTGGTTAGCGAAAAAGGTAAGCCAGTTCTGCATCAGTACATAAAGTTCTTCGCCGCGTTCTCGAAGTGTCTGAGCCTTGCGACTCTCTGCCTCATGATCAAGCTGGATCGTGAGCCTAGCAGTGCTGGAGCGGTTGGTCAAAAGAACGCCCGTGAGGGCGATTATTCCCCCCGTCACAGACGAGCAAAGCGCGGTCAAAAGTTGATCAGTCATAGTTACTATTATTTATCCGCTGCTGTTGGATTAGCAGCGGTGGTTACTCCCCTTCCCAGAGCTGCTTGCCGCAGTTGCGGCAGCGCCGCGGCGGGGTGTGCTCGTCCATGTGGCTCTTGAGGCTCGAATATGAGCGGAAACCGCGCCGGCAGATTGGACACTAAAACGGGCGGCCCGAGCCGAGGCTCATGACTGGTTCCTTTTCGGCGCGCGCCAGTTTCTCTGGGCTAAGCAGCGTTGCGCAGGCAAGCTAACAACACCTTTTCCCACAATCATTTACGAGCATTATGCAAGATAATGCTCTGTTATCTTGCATAGAAGAGGAGAGGCTTTCCAGCCCCCCGTGGGCCTTGAGCGTAAGGCCGTTTCCCAATTTAATGCAGAAACCAAAAATGACCACCCAACTCGCTACGAGAAAAGATGCGGCAGGCCTGCCGCCCATCCTGGCCGGCAATCCGGTTTCTCCGCTGTTGATTATCGTACATCGTGTTCTGGGCGGAAAGCGGCGATTGCTGGCGTCTGGCGGCTCGTGGCGGCGTCGAGTTGGATCTCCGGCGATCTTTCAGCATGGCGGCTCGTCGGTCGGTGGTTCTTCAGTTCTAGCCGGGTGCTACGCTAGAGGCATGGTGATAAAACCCGGACGAAAAATAGCTCTCGCAGTAAAGCGTGAGTGGTATACGGCGATTGCGAAGCACAAATTCCTTAAAGAGCCATCAAGCGCCGACCATCGAACGGATTTATTCACGGCCACGATTGAAGATTTGGAAAGCCCGGAAGGAATCTGGGTCAGGCCGAATGAACGCTTTTCGGACTTTTCGTTAGCTTCGCTGTTCGTTCCTTGGAACGCCATTGTTGCCGCAATGCTTCTCGGACCTGACGACGAAAAGAGACTTGGATTCGTATAAAGGCGTAGATACCTGGGAAACGATCAAGGCGGCGGATCGACGCCGACAACCAGAAGCTGCACGGGTTTTTGCGGACGCGGGTCTATGACGCGCGACCGTTGCCCGAACTGGCCAAGCAGGGCGCAATCTGGGCAGGAGTGTTCCTGGTGTTCGGTCTTGTGGTTGCCGTACCGCAGGACGGCAAGGCGCAGCGGATGTACCCGGAAGGCCGGATCGTGCGCGGACCGGTGATGGCGACCCGCGACGTGTTCAACTGCAAGCGGCAACGCAAGGGGCGCACACGCGGCATCGGTTTCGTGACCACGGAGCCGCAATCGTGGCGCGAGAAGACCGGGGTTCGAGCCCTCCTGGTAGCAGCAAGCGAGCAGGAGGATATTCGTCCGTTCTTCGCCTAACGGCAGACGAGGTGA
>PKYZ01000921.1 GCA_003132865.1 Bryobacterales bacterium | reverse complement strand
TTCAGGCGGTCGAAGACCTAGACGCACCCTTATGACCATCGGAGGCGACTGCGGCCACGATTTCAAGTGCCCAAAATGTTCCCAGTGTATTGCCGATCCTTTCATAGGAGTGCCAACCGCCCCCCCGAGTGGAGAGTACGCCTCCGAGCATTGCACGGCGCGCTCCATCGGCCGGGATTTCGCTGGGATAGCCGGCCGTTCTGTGACGGCGCGACGACGCTTGCTGTAGGTTGAAACCCCCGCCACGCGGTTTTGTTGCGGCGTTTGTTAGAGCTAAGGCTGAAGGTGGGTGTGGAAGAACGCGGCGATGCGGCGGCGGGCATCGAGGGTGGCCTGCTCGTCGTAACCGATGTTTGCGAAGCGCAGGACCTTGAACCAGCGGCTCTCGTGGTTGTTCATGAACGAATGCCCGGCATCGGGGTATTCCTTCACGTCGTGGACGACGAGGCCGCGTTCGAGCGCGCACTCAAGCTGGCCGGCGACGCCCTGGTTCCAGCGGTCCTTGGCGCCGTAGCTGGCGACGATGGGGCAGGCTGTAGCGAGGAACGTATCGACGTCGGCAGGGAGCTGCCCTCCATAGTTGACGCTGGAGGCGGAAAATCCGCAACCGGAAGCGAGCAGCAGAGCGAATCCGCCACCCATGCAGAAGCCGATGACGCCGGCGCGTCCGGAGCAGCCGGGCTGGAGCGAGAGCCAGGCGCGGGCGGATTCGATGTCGCTGAGGGCGGAAGCCGTCCAGGTGGATTCCCTGCCCGCGATCAAATCGCGAATGATGGTACGGATACAAGAGACCTTCCCGGGATGGTAGAGGTCGGGGGCGACGGCGAGGAAGCCCTCGGCGGCAAGCCAATCGGCCTGGTTGCGGAGGTCCTGGCTCATGCCGGCGGCGTCGTGAAGGACGACGACGCCGGGTACGCGGCCGGTGGAGGCCGGAGCCGCCAGGTAGCCGGGCATCTCGCCGCGGGCCGTGGGGGATGAGGACGTTGGCCATTGGGGGTACCCGCGCGGTTCTACCGCCGGTCTTCCGATTCTACCCCCGAACCAGCGCTCCCCACGCCGCTGTCCGCTTTCGCCCGCGGAATCCCGCACCCGGACAGTCTCGGGCCACCGCTATAGAGAATACAGAGAATCATGATGCGCGCGATGGCACGGCAATTGCTCCTATGAATGGCATGGTGTCCACTTTTCTGCGGGACCTGCGCTACGGCCTCCGCATGGCGTTGCGGAGCCCTGGCTTCACCGTGGTCGCCGTGCTTACCCTGGCCATCGGTATCGCCGTCAACACCACCGTCTTCAGTTGGATCGACATGATGCTGCTGCGGCCCATCCCGGGCGTCTCCAAAGGAGGGGATCTGGCGGCCTTCGAAAACGTCGCCCCGGACGGCGGCCCCCTCGCCACGTCATGGCCCGATTTCCGCGACTACCGCGATCGTCTGAAGCTGCTCTCCGGCCTCGCCGCGGCTACCCAGACCTCGCTGAACATCGGAGAAGGCGATCGCGCCAACCGCATCTGGGGCGAGCTGGTCTCCGGCAACTACTTCGCGGTGCTCGGCGTGAAGCCGGTGCTGGGCAGGATGTTCTCGCAGGACGAGTGCGGCGACAAAGCGGATGCCTGCCCGGTGGCCGTCATCGGCGCTGGCCTCTGGAAGAGCCGCTTCCATGGCGATTCCCGCGTCATCGGCACAACCGTTCTGCTGAACCGTCAGCAGTTGACCGTTATCGGCGTCGCCCCCGCGGATTTCCGCGGCAGCATGCCGGGTCTGACGTTCGCAATCTGGACGCCGCTCACCATGGGAGCACGGCTCAACGTCCTGCCGGAACATGCGCTGGACGACCGCCGCACGCGGGTCCTCACCGGCATCGCGCGTCTGAAGCCCGGCGTGAACATTGCGCAGGCCCGCGCGGAATGCTCGTCTCTCGCACGCCAACTCGCGCAGTGGGACCCGCGCGCCGACGGCGGCATTGGGGCCACGCTGCTGCCCATCCGCGAGGGCCACTTCGGCGGTCAGACTACGATGGCGGGCCCGCTGAGTATTCTCATGGCCGTGTGCGGCTTGGTCTTCCTGATTGTCTGCGCCAACGTGTCCAGTCTGCTGCTGGCGCGCTCCATCGCGCGGCGGAAGGAGTTCAGCGTGCGCATGGCCCTGGGCGCCGGCCGCGCGCGTCTGGCGCGGCAACTCCTCAGTGAAAGCCTGATCCTGGCGGTGATGGGAGCCGTGGCGGGTACCCCTCTGGCTATGTGGATGAGCCAGTCGCTCGGGTATCTGCTGCCGCGCGGCGCCGGCCTGCCAATCTCGCTAGACATCCCCTTGAACGGCGAGATTCTCGCCTTCGGCATTCTCCTCTGCGCGGCGGCGTGTCTGATCTCGGGTATCGCGCCGGCGCTCCACAGCGCTCACGCCAGCTTGAACGAAGCGCTGAAAGAGGGCGGCCGGAGCGGAGGGGAAGGCGCGCGCTCCGAGCGCACGCGCGGCCTGCTGGTGGTCTCGGAAGTGGCGCTGGCGCTGGTAGCCATTATCGGCGCCGGGTTGTTCGCCAGAAGCTTCCGGATGGCCCGCCAGATCAATCCCGGCTTCGATCCTCGGCACGTGCTGGTTGCCCATCTGGACCTGCCGGCCGCCGGCTACGCCGGACCGGACCGGCTGCGGTTCTGCGAACGGTTGCGCGATCGGCTCGCCTCCCAGCCCGGCATCGTCGGCGTCTCCTGGGCCGACGTCGTCCCGCTGTGGTTCTACGGTAACCCCTGGGAAGACCTGCAGGTGGAAGGCTATGTGCCGGCTTTGAGCGAGAACATGAAGATCTTTCGTAACGTGGTGGCGCCCGGCTACCTGGATCTCATGCGGATTCCGCTCATCGAGGGCCGCGACTTCACCGGGCACGACGACGAAAACGCCCCGCCGGTGATCATCGTCAACCAGACGTTTGCGCGGCGCTTTTTCGGCGGCCGCACTGCCATCGGCCACCGGGTGCGCGGATGGGGCCGGTGGTTTACTATCGCCGGCGTCGCCAGAGACAGCAAATACGTGAAGCCGAACGAGGCGGCCACGCCGTACTTCTACGTTCCGTTCCGGCAGGCGACCGCGAGCCCGGTAGTGGCCTTGTACGTCCGCACCGCGGGCGAGCCGGAGCGGGCCGTGGCCGCGTTGCGCAGCGCCGCCGGCTCCATCGACCCCGGCGTCGGCATCTTCGACGCGATGCCTCTGACCGAATACATCGGCGCTTCGCTGTTCGGGCAGAAGGTGGCGGCGGTCATGCTGGCCGTGCTGGGCGTGGTCGCGCTGGTGCTGGCGGCCACCGGGATCTACAGCGTGATGGCATACTCGGTGGCTCAGCGTACGCGGGAAATCGGCCTGCGCATGGCCCTCGGCGCGCGGCCCGCGGACGTCCTGGCGCTGGTAGTGCGCCGGGGCATGCGGCTGACGCTGTTCGGGGTGGCGATTGGAGTGGTCGCGGCGCTGGCGGTCACCCGGCTTGCGGCGAGTCTGCTGGTGCATGTGAGCGCCACCGATCCGCTGGTCTTCGCTGCCGCGTCGCTCTTCCTGGCAGCGGTGGCCCTGGCCGCCAACTACCTGCCCGCCCGTCGGGCGACGCGCATCGATCCGAACGAGGCGCTGCGCTGCGAGTAGTGGAGTGAGCGCGGCGGCGACGGCTCCGGCTTGGTGGCGTAGGTCTGTGACACGGGCATTTGCGGCATAATGGGTGCATGGTGAAGTCGGTCGAAGGCGTCTACCGCAATGGGAGGGTAGAACTACTGGAGCCGCTGGCCGAGGCCGAGGGCTCGCGCGTTATCGTGACGTGGGTTCGGCCCGCGGGCCCGGTGGATCTTCTTCAAAGAGGAATCGACGAGGCCCAGGCGGCCGATCTGCGCCGCCGGTTGGCCCCATTCGCAGAAGATTGGGATCGCCCGGAGATGGCTGTGTACGATGACCTGCCGCCGCGGTGACATCGTTCTGGTGTTATTCCCGGACTCGAACCTGCGAACGTCGAAACTGCGGCCGGCGCTGGTTGTCCAAGCAGACCAACTGGACTCAGGGTTGCCCCAGACTATCGTGGCGATGATCACCAGCAACATCGCTCGTGCCGGACACCCGAGCCGTGTGGTGGTGCGTGTCGCCAGTGAGGGCGGGGAGGGGTCGGGACTGTTGATGGACTCGGTGATCATGACCGACAACCTCGCCACCGTTCGCCACTCGGAAATCGATCGGGTTATCGGGACCCTCCCGGAGGCCCGTGAACTCGATGCGGCGTTGCGTACGACTCTGGCACTGTAGCTGGGGAAGCAACGCCGGACGTTCCCCGCCGGTGGCGACAGCCTCCCGAATACGGTGAGTCTTTCGGGAGCTGGATTTTGGGGGAGTGTCGCGACCAGATCAACGGTTGATCGGGCGCGGGACCAGATACCACGCTTCAAAACCGTGCGATATGTGAAACGATGGCTGGTATGAACACCGTTGATCTGAGTTCTTGGCTTGATTTCGAAGCAGCGGTACGCGATCTAGAGAGACGACGGCGAGAACTGGAGTCGAAGACCAGCCGTTCCTTTGGCGTGCAACTGTTCAGGGGGCTGGGGAGTTCCACTTGGGGCCTGGAGACGACACTAGAAACGGCCATACCCGCTCGAAGCGTCAGGGGAGACGATCGGCCTCTCCGAGTACTATAGGGATGTCTGCGCGTCCAAATCGGTAGTTGAGACTTTCACCGAACGCCAATGGGACGGTCTGCCCGACACCCCTGACTTCAGCCAGCTCTTGGCCGACTTCGCCACGCTCGGGGCGCAATTGTTTTTCAGTAAGCACATCGACGTCTATCGATATTTCGTATATCTGCGGCATCATGGATTTGCATCTCCGCTTCTCGACTGGACCGCGTCTCCGTACATCGCCGCCTTTTTCGCCTTCGATAGCATGCCTGAGGACGCAGAATACGTGTCTATAAATGCGATGTCGCGTGACAGCCTGCGCGTGACTTCATCAGGCACGAATATTACGACTTTGGGACCTTATGTTCGATCGCACAGGCGGCACCTCCTCCAACAGAGCCAGTACTCTATCTGCCTGGAATGGTATCCGGATCATCGGTTCCGCCCGCACGGCGGGGCAATGGAAATTGCCGGCGCTCCAGGGATTGCCGGCGAACTGTCCAAATTGAACATCCCGGCGCGCGCGACGGGACTCAGGCACTGAAAAATCTCGATCTAATGAACGTCAACGGATTCTCGCTTTTTGCGCGTCGCGAGCGGTTGCTGCGACGTTCCTCTTTGTCAGGCTTTTAGGGGCGTTGGATCGGTCGAACGTCACACAGACGAACACGTCCCGTCAACCTCCCCATCACATGGACTGGACGTAAGACGCGTTGCCTTGCGCCTGATCCGCCTCCCTTCTTGTAGAAGCGCCGCGGCCCCATCCCCCGAGTGGAGCGCCCGCCTCCGAGCATTGCACGGTGCGCTCCATCGGCCGGCATTTCGCAACGATCGCCGGCCGTTCTGTGACGGCTCGTCAACCCTCGCTGTAGGCTGAAACCCATGCCGCGTGATTTTGTTGCGGGGTCTGGTAAAATGCGGCATTCTATGCTCTCGCTTTCGCGGCGCCGGTTCCTGGGCGCGCTCTCGGCCGCTCCTTGGGCCACATCGCTCGCCGGCTTCAAGGCTCTGGCCGCGCCCGAGCGCGGCCGCGCCCGCATCACCGACATCCGCGCGATGGTGCTGCAAGGCCCTCGCACTTATACTTTTGTCAAAGTAGTGACAGACGCCGGCGTATTTGGGATCGGCGAGGGCTACGGCAGTCCGGGCGTCGGCATCAAGGCGGGCGTGCTGGAGTTGCGCCCGTACTTCCTGGGCAAGGACCCGCTCGAAATCGAAGCGCTCTACAACGGGTTGGGCAACCGCATCGATGGCTCGGCCCACATGCTGCTGCGCGCCGTCAGCGCCATCGAGATCGCGCTTTGGGATCTGGCCGGGAAGCTGCTGAACCAGCCCACGGCCACGCTGCTCGGCGGACGCTATCGCGATCGCGTGCGCGTGTACCACGACGAAGGCCCCAGCAACATGCTCGACCGCACCAATTGCAACGAGTGGGCGGACAAGATGAAGAGCGACCCCGCCGGATGGACCGCGTTCCGGGTCTCTCCGCAGCGCGTGGCTGCGAAGCTCGATAGCGCCCGCGACCCATCCAACCGTGTGCTCACCTCCCGCGAACTGCGGGAAATCCGGCAAGCCTTCGAATACTGCCGCGACGCCATCGGCTGGGACCGCGACTTGATTGTCCACTGTGAAGGCGAGTACGATCTGCGCGCGGCCATGCAACTCGCCGAAGCCCTCGATCCGGTGAAACCGTTGTGGCTGGAGGATCCCATGCCGCCGGATTTCTCGCCCGTTTGGGTGCGGCTGACGCAGGCCTCCAAGGTCCCCATCGGCACCGGCGAAAACCTGGCGCGGCGGCAGGGGTTCAAGGATTTCATCGTGAACCAGGGTTGCGACGTCGTGCAGCTCGACATTCGGAATGCCGGTGGTCTGCTCGAGTCCAAAAAGATATCCAGCCTGGCGGAACTGTTCGATCTCCCCATGGCGGCGCATAGCACAGGGAGCGCGCTCAATACCATGGCCACCGTGCAGTGGGCGGCTTCCGTGCGGGATTTCCTGGCCGCCGAAACGGCGATCGGGCGCCGGAATTGGATGGACGACGTGATCGTGCATGAGGGGCCGTTGGTGGCGCAGGGTTACATCGCCGTGCCGCGGAAGCCCGGCCTGGGCGTCGAGTTGAATCCGGATGTGGTGAAAGCCAACCTCGCGGAAGGCGAGAAATATTGGGATTGAAACCGTCTCCCGCAGTAGCGTACATCGCGCCATTCGCCGTGTTCATCGCGTTGCGATGGCTTCCCTTTCCGCCCGAGTGGCTGGCGCCCGTGCGCTTTGTTGCGGTCGCGGCCACGCTGGCAGTCTTCTCACGGCGCGTGATTCCGTGGCGTCCCGGGATAGGACACGACAGGCTGAAGCCTGTCCTACCTTCCGTCGTGCTGGGGGCGGCGGTGTTGGCGATCTGGATCGGCCCGGACCTGCTCTGGCACGGCTACCGCGATTTCTGGCTGTTCCACAACGGCATTACGGGCATCGCACGGAGCTCGCTGCCCGTGCATTTGAAGTCGAACCCGTTCTTCATCACGGTGCGGGTGCTGGAAAGCGCGATTCTGGTTCCGGTTCTGGAAGAGCTTTTCTGGCGCGGCTGGCTGATGCGCTGGGTGATCCGGCCGGACTTCGAAAGCGTGCCCTTGGGCCAGTACACGGCCCTTTCGTTCTGGGCAGTCGCGTTGCTGTTCGCCACAGAGCACGGCCCGTATTGGGAAGTCGGGCTGATTGCGGGCGTGTCCTACAACTGGTGGCTCGTGCGCACACGCAACCTGGCGGATTGCATGTTGGCGCACGCCGTCACCAATGCGTTGCTGGCCGGGTATGTGCTGGTTTTCGATCAATGGCAGTATTGGCCATAAAAACCGTGGCTGGTGGCTGGTGGCTGGTGGATAGTGGTTGTGCTAACCTTAATGCTTCACACACTTCAATAAGGAGTTCGTTTCGCATGTCAGTACGGTTTGGGTTGCGGCTGGCCATGGCCTGCCTCGCCCTGATTTCTCTTTCAAAAGCCGGTCTGAGTCAGACCAAGGTGGCTATCGTCAGCCTGCAACGGGCGGTGCTGGGATGCGCCGAGATCAAGAAGGCCTCCGCCGCCATGGAGGTCAGGTACAAGCCCCGCCAACAGGAAATGGAAAGGCTGCAAAAGGAGCTGGATGGCATCCGCCAGCAGTTGCAGACCAACGCCGGCAAGCTCACGCAGGCGGCCGAGACGGACCTGAACGCCCAGGGCCAGCGCAAACAGCGCGACTTGCAGCGCCTCAACGACGACCTGCAGGCCGACGTCACCGCGGAGCGCAACGATATTCTAGGCTCCAGCGGCAAGAAGATGAGGGAAATCGTGCAGAAACTGGCGGAGGAGAAAGGCCTCGATGTGGTGGTGGATGAGCAAAGCACGTTGTTCTTCAAGCCCGCGCTGGATCTGACCACCGAGGCCATAGCCGCCTACGATAAGGCCTATCCGGCAAAATAGGCGCCCGCCATGGCTGGCTATCTCGATCATTACGGAGCCGGCGAAGAACGGCGCGAGAAGAGGATCAAGCGGCTGGTGCTTACCGCCGTTGCCGTGGTCATCGCCGCGGGCGTCCTGTTTTTCATTTTCAAAAACTACCGCCAGGAGCGCCAGGTCAATCGCTTCTTCGACCTGTTGGCGCGCCAGGATTATCAGCCGGCCTACGCCTTGTGGGGCTGCACCGCCGCCAATCCTTGCCGCGATTATCAATTCACCGAGTTCATGAAAGATTGGGGTCCGCAAAGCGAACATGCCGACCCGAAATCCTTCCACATCGCCAAGACGCGTTCCTGCGGCTCGGGCGTGATCGTCACCGTGGCTTCAAACAAAGATTCCAACAAAGGCTCCAACAAGCGGGAAGACAAGCTGTGGGTGCAGCGGGACGACCTGACCATCGGCTTTTCTCCGCTGCCGGGCTGTCCGCCGGGGCAGTAGACGTACAATGAAACAAGGGACTGGAGCAGTATGGGCACAACAGTAGCGGGTTTGGAAGGCGTGGTCGCCGGCGAGTCCGAGATCTGTTACATCGACGGATACGCGGGTGTCCTGAGCTACCGTGGCTATAACATCCACACGCTGGCCGACAATGCCACCTTTGAAGAAGTCATCTTCCTGTTGTGGAATGGATGGCTGCCCAAGCAGGGGGAACTGGACCAGCTCAAGAAGGACCTGGCCGCCAACCGGGGAATCCCGACCGCCGTGGTGGACTTTCTGAGGAGCGTGCCCCAAGCCAATCCGATGGACGTCTTGCGCACAGCGGTCTCCATGCTCGGCATTTACGACCCCGAGACGCCGGACATGACGCCGGACGCCAACGCCAGCAAGGCGCTGCGCCTGATGTCGCAAACCCCCACCATCGTCACCACGTTCGACCGCTTGCGCAAGGGTCTGCACGTGATCGGCGGCGACCCGTCCATGAGCTTCGCCGAGAACTTCCTGTACACGCTTACCGGCAAGCGGCCCGACGACGTAATGGAGCACGCTTTCGACGTGGCCTTGACGCTGCATGCGGACCATGAGCTGAACGCTTCTACTTTCGCCGCGCGCGTCACGGCCGCTACCTTGTCGGACATCTACTCGTCGATCACCTCCGCCATCGGGGCGCTGAAAGGCCCGTTGCACGGCGGCGCGAACCAGGACGTGATCAAGATCCTGCTGCAGCTCTCGAGCGAGGAAGCCGCCATCGACCGGGTGAAGAGCACCTTGGCGCGCAAGGTGAAGATCCCGGGTTTCGGGCACCGCGTGTATCGTGCCGAAGATCCCAGGGCCACGCACCTGCGCGTGTTTTCCGAGGAACTCGGCCGGCGCACCGGCCAGGAGAAGCTGTTCCGCATGTCGCAGGCCATGGAGCAGACCGTGAAGGCGGAGAAGGGCCTGATCGCCAATGTGGACTTCTACTCGGCATCGACTTACTACTCGCTGGGCATCCCGGTGGATCTATTCACGCCGGTCTTCGCGGTGAGCCGCATGTCGGGATGGACGGCGCACACGCTGGAGCAATACAAGAACAACCGCCTGATCCGCCCGCGGGCGGAGTATAAGGGCAATCCGGACGGCATGAGCTGGATTCCCATGGACCAACGCTGATGGACGAGCGCGCCTATTACACCGAATCGCCGACGACGAAGCCCATGTCGTTGAACTGCCCTTTTTGCAGGTCCGCCGAGACCTACGATNNTACATGGTGCTGCTGGACGACAAGGTGGCGTGTAAGAATTTGCGGTGCCGGAAGCGGTTCGATATATCGGGCGTCAAGACCATGGCGTTTTTGTAAGCCGGAGGCCGCGTCCCCGTTCTCCTTTCAGAATCGGGCCGTGCCTTTTCCTGCCCGTTGCAGGGCGAGTGCCCCAGGCGATCGGTTTCCTTATCCTTTGCGGTAATGGCGATCGTCATATCGCCCAGCGTCTTTTTGAGAAATAGGTTTGCCGCGGTCACCGCCTGCAACTCCCGGCGCACCGCGTCCAACTCGCGCCGGGCCTGCCACCAGACAGCCAGCGATGCGAGCAGCGCCAAACCGGCGGCTAGGGTCACGCGTCTGTCCAACCTGCTCAGTTGTACACGCTCCAACGCGGGTCTCACGCCGCCCTTTGACTGCGCGCCCGCTTGACTATCTGCAAGAAACGCCCCGCCAGCTCGCGAATCCAATCCAGTTCACGCCGCCGGACAGCCTCCGGATTGATCAAATCCCGGCCAATTCCTACTGCGGTGGCTCCCGCCAGGATGAAATCGGCAGTATTCCGTTGTGTTAGGCCTCCGGCGGCGACTAACCGTATGTACGGGAACGGCGACTTAAGGGCGTTGATGTAACCGGCGCCGCCCAGCCGTGAACAGGGAAAAACCTTGACGAAGTCCGAGCCCGCTTTCCATGCCGCCATGATCTCGCTGGGTGTCAAAGCGCCCGGAAAGACCACCACGTTCTGCTTCACCGCGAAGTCCACAACTTCAAGATCGAGCCCCGGGCTGCTCAGAAACATAGCACCAGCGTCCAGGCAGCGGCGCGCCGTTTCGCTGTCAACGATCGTACCTGCGCCAACGATTAGCTCGGGCCTGTCGCGCGCGAGCTCGGCAATCACCTCGATAGCTCCAGGGGTCGTCATCGTCACTTCCGCGATTGGAATGCCGCTGTCTGCCACTGCCTTCACGGCAAACAAAGCATCCTCAGCGGAGGAAAGGCGAATCGCGGGAATGATCCCGATCTCCTCTATGCGCGCCCGGATTGTCTCCTTGTTCATAAGCCACCCACTTTCGGAGCCTGGGTCAGCGGCCCGGGCGGCGCAGGCACGCGCGTTTTGAGGATCACGATATCCCCGAATCCGACCCTTAGAGTCAGCTTGTGCGCCGCCTGTGAATTCTCGTTTACGCTGCGATGGCCGAGGAGCCACCACCTGCGCTTCTCCGGTCCGGGGAAGTCGGAGTTCACGTTGCCGAACTGGCTCTTTGCATTGATGTTGTATTCGCCATCTTCCGGAAGATGCAGCATAATTTCTCCCTGCAGCAGTGTCACTTGGATGTCGCCCACCAAGCCGTCGATGTTCACATCCCCAACGTCATGAGAGGCAATGATTCTTGCGGTGCTGGGCGCCTTGATGTGATATTCCAGATCGAAGCGGGATATGGCTCGATGCCGGGGGAAATCGGTAGTGACGACCAACTCATCGCCGTGTCGCTCGGCCGCGACGCGCACCTTATTCAGTTCGTGCTTGGCTCTTTCGCGTCCGCCGGCATCGTACTCGGCTTTCGTGGACTTGATCGTGGTGATCTCCACGTCGGGCCGGTCCCATGCTTCCACGGTCAGCACGCCAGTCGATTTTGTCAGCCGGAGCGTGCCGCCGGGTGGGAAGTCGATGCGCTCCGTTTTGCTCACCTGCACCTGCTGCTTGGGTTCGTCCGCGGCCAGCAGCAGACAACCGGCTCCGAATCCAAGCACCGCCAATATTCGAGTTGTCATGCGGAACCTATTCGTGTGCGCCATTACCTGACTCGCTTACGCTCCTCGCCTCTTTTACGGACGGCAGATGATCTGTCGGGCGCGCCCACCACACATAGAAAGTGGGCAGCAGGAAAATGCTCATGGCCAGGTCGGCGATCAGGCCGCCCACTATCACGATCGCAAAGGGGCGCTGGGAATCGGAGCCGATCGCGTGGGATAGGGCGGCCGGCAGCAGACCGAGCGTGGCGACCAGCATGG